>JAMOVQ010000177.1 GCA_027067575.1 Thermoanaerobaculia bacterium
CGGTGTGCTCCTTGAGGCTCTGCATGATGACGGCGTCGATGGGGGAGAGGGAGCTGGTGTCCTCGATGAAGTCGCCGAGGTGGGAGTCCTCCTCCTCGCCGATGGGGGTCTCCAGGGAGATGGGCTCCTGGGAGATCTTCATGATCTTGCGGACCTTGCCCACGGGCATCTCCATCCGCTCGGCGATCTCTTCCACGCTGGGCTCGCGGCCCAGCTCCTGGACGAGCATCCGGGTGGTGCGGGTCAGCTTGTTGATCGTCTCGATCATGTGGACCGGGATCCGGATGGTGCGCGCCTGGTCGGCGATGGCGCGGGTGATCGCCTGGCGGATCCACCAGGTGGCGTAGGTGGAGAACTTGTACCCGCGGCGGTACTCGAACTTGTCCACGGCCTTCATCAGGCCGATGTTCCCCTCCTGGATCAGGTCGAGGAACTGGAGGCCGCGGTTGGTGTACTTCTTGGCGATGGAGACCACGAGGCGGAGGTTGGCGACGATCAGCTCGTGCTTGGCCCGGTCGGTCTCGCCCTCGCCGCGGCGGACCTCGGCCAGCAGAGCCTTGAGCCGGTCGTAGGAGATCCGGTACTTCGCCTCGTACCGCTGGAGCTCCTCCTCGTACCGGGCGATCCGCTGCTGGTAGAACCGGCGGCGCTCGCGGTTCCGTTCCTGCTGGATCTTCTTCCGGTCTCGGTTGATGGTGATGACGGGGATGGAGAACTGCCGCTCGATCTCGTTGAGGAACGCCACCAGGCGGTTGCGGGTCGCGGTGGTGAAGTCGATCCGGCGCACGAGCAGCGCGATGTCCGCGATGTCGTCCTCGATCTTGGAAGAGAGCTCCAGGTGCCGGCTCCCGGTGCTCTTGCACCGCCTGAGGCGCTTGCGGAGCTCCCGGGTCTCCTCGTCGAGCTGGTTGATCCGCGCAAACAGGGCGAGCGCCTCCCGGACCCGCTCCTCGGCCTTCTCGTCGAGCTCCGCCCCCTCGGCCTGGAGCATCTCGCGCATGGCGCGGCGCTCTCGCCGCGCCCGCTCGTTGATCCGGAGGAACAGCTCCACCAGGGCGGGCTCCTTGGACAGCGCGATGAACACCCTGGCCTCGCCCGCCTCGATCCGTTTGGCGATCTCCACCTCGCCCTCGCGGTCGAGCAGCTTCACCGTCCCCATCTCGCGCAGGTACATCCGGACGGGGTCGTTGGTCTTCTCGAGCTGCGCCGTCTGGACGGATGGGATGGGTGGCGGGGCAGGCTGGGCCGGCTTCCCCTCGCTCTCCTCGGCAGGCTCGGCCTCAAGGACGTCGATCTCGAGCTCATTGAGCCGGGCGTAGATGTCGTCAAGCTCCCCTGGGGCTCCGGTGACGTCCTCGGGAAGCGACTCGTACAGCTCCTCGTACAGGATGTAGCCGCGTTCCTTGCCGGTCTGTACGAGCTTCGCCAGCTCGGGGTACTTCTCTTCGATCAGCACGATGTCGTCCTCCCCGGGAGATCGTGACGGGCAACCGGAACCTCTTTGCGCCGGCCGGGCCGGCGAGCGGGGTCGATCCGAATACACCAATAACCCTTACCCCCAAGGGCAACGGATCCTCCCCCTCGACCTTTTCCTGTCCACACCCGGCGCCCGGGCCTCTTCGGCCTCGCCGTGAACGCAATATGGGGCATCATCGCAGGATTTGCAAGGTCCTGCCGGGAATTCCTGTATGATTCCGCGCGAGGTGCCCCCCGGATCTTGCGGGATGGCAGGAAGGAGACAGGTGACATGGAGCGGATGACAGGGATGGGACGATCGTGCGCCGTGGCCGCGGCGGTCCTCGCAGTGTTTCTCGGAATGGTGACCTCCGGTGCGGCCCAGACGATCGAGCAGCGGATCGACGGGATGAAGCTCCCGCCGAAGTTCGGGATCAGCGTCGCGATTTACGACCAGACCCAGGACTACCGGTTCGACTCGCTCATGATCGGCCTCCCCGGTGTGGACCTCTCCCAGATCGAGAACGTGCCGGTGACCAACGACACCGAGACGGCCTACGTCATGGCGGACTACTGGGTTTTTCCGTTCCTCAACGTCTTCGGCCTGGTCGGCACGGTTTCGGGGACCACGAAGGTCGGCCTCGGCACCATCGACACCGGCCTGCCGATCCGTCTCGGAGACCTCAGGATCCACTACTCGGGCACGGTCTACGGGGGCGGCGCGACCCTGGCGGGTGGGGGAGAGCACATGTTCTCTTCTCTGACCTACGAGTACACGAACACCGACCTCGACGTGACGGATTCCTCCGTCAAGGCGTGGGTGGTGACGGCGAAGCTCGGGAGCCGGGTCGCCGATGCCGGGGCCGTGTGGATGGGCGTCATGTACCAGAGCGTCGACGAGCACCACACAGGGACCTATTCCCTGCCATACCTGGGGAGCTTCCCGTTCGACGCGACGTTCGACGCCGAGCAGCCGTACAACTTCCTCCTCGGCGGCACGGTGTCGTTCGCCGAGCACTGGACGGTGACCCTGGAGGGCGGGATCGGCGGCCGGACGTCGGCCCTCGTCCAGCTCGGGTACCGGTTCTGACGGGGAGGGCCGGCGGTGCGCCGGGCGGCGATCGCCCTGCTCGTCGCGGCGCTGACGGTCCCCGGTCTTTCCGCGCTCGAGACCGACCAGTACGCGGCCTGGGAGGTGCCCCTCGCGGACGCCGCCCCGATGGTCAACGCCTGGTTCAACCGGCAGCTGGCCGCCGTGGTGGCGGAGGCGAACCGGGGGAAGGACGCCCCGCGTCCAGCCTGCTGGATCGCCGACCGGTTCCAGGCGAGGATCCGGTACGCGGCGATCTTCCATCCGATCGAGGTGTGGTGCGATTCCACCGGCCTGATCGAGCGGTACCCCGACGGCTGGGCCGGGCACGACGCGTTCTGGCGCCGGACGATCTACCGGGACCACGCGGCGCTCGACATCAGTCTGTGGATGCCGCTCGGTCCCACGATCCGGATCGGTGAGGTCCGGATCGGCACGGACAAGCTGGCGCACTTCGTCTCCCTGGGGTGGCAGTCGTTCGTCCGGTACCGGAAGCTCGTGGCCGACGGGGTCGATCCCGACATGGCCGTCGACACGGTCATTCGGTGGCAGATCCTCGGCGAGCGGAACCTGTTGCTCGGGTACCGGACCTCCGGGGTCTTCTCCACGTCGGACCTCGAGGCCGACTACCGTGGGCTCCTGTTCTACCGCGACCTCTGCGAGGGTCCGGACCCGGTGCTCGAGCTCGTCGGCGGCCGGTGGCGGATCCGGCGGGCCATCGACATCCGGCGGTACGTCACCCCGGAGTGGGACGAGTCGTACGAGCCGCAGCTGTTCCGGCCCGGCCGGTGGAAGCGGATCCGCCCGGTGCTCGAGGGGTACTGCGAGACGCTGGACGGACCGTGGGTGAAGGCGCTGTGGCGGCGGTACCGCACCCACGACACGCTGACGCCGGTGGAGCGGATCGTCCTCGGGGAGATCCGCCGGGGCCGGCTCCCCGACCTCGGGCGCTACACCATCGAGGGTGTCTGTGGGCGTCCGGTCCGTCCGTGGTCGTACGAGGGGGCGGCGGAGGCCGAGTTCCCGCCGATCGACCCGGCCTCCCTCGAGCCGCTGGAGGCGCGGATCGCGGCGGAGGAGGAGGACAGGCCCCGGCGGACGTTCGTCCTCTGGCGCGCCGGGTGGTACTCGCCGGCCGGGCCCGCCGGATCGGTCGCGCTGCTGATGGCCCCGTTCCGGAGGGACCAGCACTGCCCGGAATCGTGCGAGCTCGACGGACCGTTCCTCCAGCTGACGGCGGGCCTGGCCGGAGGCGGCGTCTCCCTCGGGTGGACCCAGTTCATCGGCCGGCTCCACCGGGACGACCGGACCATGGCGGAGGCCTCGCTCGCCTGGGGCGTCAAGGGGACGGTGCTCCGGACGTGGGGCGATCCGTGGGGCGAGCGGCCCGAACGGACGTTCGTCGGCCCGGGGTTCGAGTTCTCCGTGGCGCGGATCAACCTGGAGCTCCAGGCGCTCTGGGCCCCGGACGGCTCGGGCGACTGGTCGCTGGCCTGGGGAATCGGGTTCGGGTTCTGAACGGCGGGCGGACCCGCCGCGCTCACGATCCCTTCCACAGCCTCCTAATCCACCCCACGTCCAGGAGGAGCAGCGCGAGCAGGTGTCCCAGCACCGCGCCGGTCACCACGTCCGACAGGAAGTGCTGGTGCTTGACGACCCGGTTGACCCCCGTGGCGGTGGCCACCGCGTAGAACACGGGGGCGGCCTCCGGGTAGAACGCCGAGAGCGCCGTGGCCGAGGCGAAAGCGGAGAGTGTGTGGCCCGACGGGAACGACTGGCACGAGGCGTGCCGGAGCCCCCCGGAGGGACCGTGGAACACCGTCCGCTCCCGGCCCGGAACCTGGCCCTGACGGGAGGGCCGCTCGCGCCCCGCGAGCCCCTTGAGCACGGCGCCCGCGCCGGAGGCCAGGGCGACGACGAGGAGGAACGCCACCGCCCGCCGCCAGCCGCGCCGGTCGAGGAACCCCACGATCAGGGCGACAACGGCCGTCCCCAGCCCGGAGCCGAGGAACTTCGCCGCCGTCAGCCCCTCCCGCATCTCGCCCCAGTGGTCGTACCGGGTCGCCGTCCGCAGGAGTCCGAAGGCGTGGCGGTCCACGGCGAAGGCTGTGGCCACGAGCACGGCCCCCGCTGCGGCCCGGAAGAACACGGTGCGGCGTCTCACGGGGGCATCGTACCAGCTGCAGGGGGCGAAGGCCCACGGCGGCCTCGGGCGCCATCGCCCGGGCGCCCGGGGTTCTTCCGAGGCGGAAGGACATCGGGACCACCCGGCCCACGCCGCATCGTCCGGATCCATCAGGGTTCTGGGATGACCGGGTTCCCCGTTCCGGACGGCATGAGATAAACAGTGTCCTCTATAACAAGTCAAGCGTGGTTGGTTCCTCCGATTCATCAATGGGGATCGTCGTCGTCGGGGGTGTGGAGGTGTGGGAAACCGG
>JAMOVQ010000178.1 GCA_027067575.1 Thermoanaerobaculia bacterium
AAGGGTGAGCGGACCGGGAGCCTTCATCCTCCGGCCCGCCGGCCCCCGGATCGCGGTACCATGACCCGGTGAGCGTTGACGACACCACGGTGGAACTGATCATCCGGCCTCCCGCCACGGAGTGGCCGGAGGATCGCACGGAGGCGCTCCGGCGCGAGCTGGGCGCCTGCTCCGACGTGGCGTTCGCCCACCTGCCCGAGGTGCTCGTCCCGGGGCGGCAGGCCCGGCCCAACCGGGTGCTGTTCGTCTGGGTCGTGCCCGAGGCGATGGGCGCGATCCGGGCGGTGATGAACACCGTCTGCGACGCCACGGCCCGGGCGCTCCCCTCCTCGGAGTTCGTGGACGTGGTCCTGCTCAACTCCGCTCCCGAGCTGCTGCCCGCCGTGGAGGCCGCCGGGAGCCTGCTCCTCGAACGGGATCCGGAGGAGCGAGCCCGTGCCGTGGCGACCGTCCGGGCCGCCACCGAGACGGACGAGGCGGAAGCGCCCCCGGCGGAACCGGACGCGCCGTGGTGGGCGTTCTGGCGCCGGTGATCCCCCCGTCTGCTACCATGCCGCCGTGCACGAGACGATCACCGAGCTCGAGGGCCAGCTCCTGGTGGCCATGCCCACGCTGGAGGATCCGAACTTCTGGCGGACCGTGGTGTTCATCGCCGTGCACAACGCCGAGGAGGGCGCCTTCGGCCTCGTCCTGAACAGGCCGCTGGAGGTCCCCATGGCGGAGGTCCTCCGGGAGCTCGGCCACGAGGTTCCCGACCCCGACTCCCTGCCACCGGTGATGGCGGGCGGGCCGGTGGAGCCGACCCACGGGTTCGTCCTGTTCGAGGGTGGGGAGGGGACCGACGGGACGCGGCTCGAGATCGGGCCGGGGCTCGTCCTCTCGGGGGAGACGGAGACGCTGTTCGGACTGGCGGACGGGCGGATCCCCGGGCGGTTCCTCCTCTTCCTCGGCTACTCCGGGTGGGCGCCGGGGCAGCTCGAGCGCGAGATCGAGGAGAACTCCTGGCTCGTCGCGCCGTTCTCGACGGAGCTGCTGTTCGAGACCCCGCCGGCCCGGCGGTGGCACGCGGCGCTCCGGTCGATCGGCGTGGACCCCGGGACGCTCGTGGACGCCGGCGGGGCCGCACCGAGCTGATCCCGGCGGGAGCGTTCACCCCTCCTCGAGCCGCTGGACGAGGACGAGCTCCCGGTAGAGGCCCTCCTCCCGGAACAGGACGTCGTGCGATCCCCTCTGCACCACACGGCCCTCCCGCATCACGACGATCTCCTCCGCCAGCTGCGCGACGGACAGCCGGTGGGTGGCGATGAGGACGCCGCGCCCCTCCCGGACGTCCGCAAGCCCCGCCAGGATTCGGGCCTCGGTCCGGGAGTCCACCGCCGAGAGGCAGTCGTCGAGCAGCAGCAGCGGCGCCCCTCCGAGCAGCGCACGGGCCAGCGCGAGCCGCTGCCGCTGGCCGCCGGAGAGGGTGACGCCCCGCTCCCCGATCACCGTGTCGAGCCCGTCCGGGAACCGTTCCACGTCCCCGTCGAGCCCCGTGGCACGGATCACCCGCCACACCTCGTCGTCGGTGGCGCCGGGCCGTTCCAGCGTCACGTTGGCCCGGACCGTGCCGGAGAAGACGAACGGCTCCTGCGGCACGAGGGCGACCCGCTCCCGCAACGCCTCGAGCGGCCAGTCGAGCACGTCGACCCCATCCACACGGATCGTACCCGGGGGAGGGGCCCAGAGCCTGGGGATCAGCCGCAGCAGCGTGGTCTTCCCCGAGCCCGCGGGACCGACGATCGCCACCGTTCCGCCCGCCGGAACCTCCAACGCCACGTCCACGAGTACGGGCCGAGCCGACCCCGGGTGGACGAAGGTCAATCCCTCAATCCGTACCGCCCCCCGGCCGGCCGGCACGCCGCGCCCTCCCTCTTCCACCTCCGCGGGCTCGCCCAGCACCTCGTCGAGCCGTTCGAGACTCGCCGAGGCCCGCGAGAACAGCGCCACGATCCAGCCCATCGCCACCATCGGCCAGATCATCCGCCCGATGTACAGGTTGAACGCCACGAACTGACCGAGCGTCAGCCGGCCCGAGAGCACCTTCCAGCCGCCGACCGCCAGGAACAGGACGAACCCCGCCCCCACGACGAACTGGAGCAGGGGGTGGAACGCCGCCGAGAGCCGGAGCAGGCGGCGCACGGCGCCGACGTACCGGTCCGCGGCGCCCTCGAACGCGGCGACCTCCCACCGTTCGGCGGTGAACGCCCTGATCACCCGGAGGCCGGTCAGGTGCTGCTGGAGCCGGGAGGTCAGCACGCCGATCTCCTCTTGCATCACCCGCTGGGATTCCCGGAGCCGCCGGGAGAAGACGAGCGTCACCACGGAGAGCACCGGCAGCCCGAGCAGCATCACGGCGGTGAGTCCGGCGTCGATCCGCGCCATCAGCGCCATGGCCGCGACGATCACCACGGCCGTGGTCACCCCGTGCATCACCCCAAACCCCGCCGCCGCCCTGACGGTGGTGACGTCCGACGTCGTCCGGGCGATGAGGTCACCGACGGTTCGCCGGGCCACCGCCGGGGCCGGGAGCCGCACCAGATGGCGGAACAGGCGCCGCCGCAGACCGTGCTCCAGCCGGTTGGCGTAGACCGCCATCAGACCCCGCTGGCCGAGCCCGGCCAGCGCCTGGGCCGCCGCGACGGCGAGGACGAGCCCGACGGCGCGAAGCACCACCCGGGAGGAGACCCCCCCGGCGAGCGCGTCGATGGCCCCCCCGACGATCCCCGGGATCGCCAGGGAGAGGACGGCGCCGCAGACCGCGGCCGCCACACCGCCGGCGAGGAACCGCCGGTGCGGACGCACCTCGGGCAGCACGATCGTCCGGACCCTTCGAACCGTCTGCCGCCTCGCCGCCATCCGTTGCATCGTACCCCACCGTCCGGGCGGTCCTGTACCATTCGACGGTGCTCGTGGACGTCGCTCTTCCGCGGACCGCCCCCCACCCGCTGACCTACCGGGTCCCCGAGGCGCTGGAGCCGTACTGCCGGCCCGGCGTCAGGGTCCGGGTTCCCGTCCGTAAGAAGGAGGCGACCGGCGTCGTCCTCCGGGAGGCGGAACCGGGGGCCGTCCCCCCGGAGAAGGTCCGGGACATCCTGGAGGTCCTCGACGCCGAGCCGCTGCTTCCCGGCCACCTCCTCGAGCTCGCGGCGTTCGTCTCGGACTACTACCGCTGCCCGCCCGGCGAGACCCTGGCCTCCATGCTGCCCGCCGCCCTCCTGCGCCCGGACGCCGAGGAGGCCGAACCGACCGCCGAGGGGGCCGCCGCCGATCCGGCCGACCTCCCCACACGGCAGGCCGCCGTCCTCCGCGAGCTGACCGCCGCGGGCCGCCTGCGGATCCCGGCGCTCCTCGCCCGGGCCGGCGCGGCCTCTCGGGCTCCTCTCGACGCCCTCGTGACCGCCGGCCTCGTCAGGATCCGGCGGCGGCGGCGCGACCGGGCGCCGCGGGTGGACGTGACGGCGGTCCGCCTGGCCGGGCGTCCGCTGGAGGCGCTCCTGGAGCTCGCGGGCCGGGCGCCGCGCCAGCGCGAAGTCGTCCGGTGGCTTGCCGAGCAGGGGCGTCCCGTCCTCCTCGACGAGCTCCTGGAGGCGGTGGGCTGCTCACGGGCCGTGGTGACCGCCCTCGTCCGCAAGGGGGCGCTCGAGCAGTTCCGGCAGGCGCGGGCCCGGAAGCCCCGGTGGAGCCTCGGCGGGAGCGCGGACCGCCCCGAGCCGACCGACGAGCAGCAGCGGGCCATCGAGGCCGTCACCGAGGCGCTCCGCGCCGGGGAGTACGCCCCCGTCGTCCTCGAAGGGGTGACGGGGTCCGGCAAGACGGAGGTGTACCTGCGGTGTCTCGAGGACGTGCTGGCCCACGGGCGCCGGGGCCTCGTCCTCGTTCCCGAGATCGGGCTGACCCCGGCCGCCGTCGGCGCCGTGGAGCGCCGGTTCGGTGAGCGCGTCGCCGTCCTCCACTCCGCCCAGTCGCAGGGGGAACGGTGGATCGAGTGGCAGCGGGCCCGCCACGGGGAGGTGGACATCGTCATCGGCCCCCGGTCCGCCCTGTTCGCCCCGCTGGAGCCGCTGGGCCTGATCGTCGTGGACGAGGAGCACGACACCGCCTACAAGCAGCAGGAGGCCCCCCGGTACCACGCCCGCGACCTGGCGCTCGTCCTCGGCCAGCGGCTCGGGATCCCCGTCCTCCTCTGCTCGGCGACCCCCTCGCTGGAGTCCATGGCGCTGGTGGAGCGGGGCCTGGCGCGGCGCCTCCGGCTGACACGGCGGGTCGCGGGGGGGACACTCCCGGAGGTGGAGATCGTCGACCTCCGGGGCGAGCCCCCCGAGCCCGGCGAGCACGGGCGGGTCCTGTTCTCGCGGCGGCTGCTGGAGCTGCTGGAGGCGACGTCCGGGGCCGGGGAGCAGGCGATCCTGCTGATCCAGCGCCGGGGTTGGGCCCCGATCCTCCTCTGCCGGGAGTGCGGCCACAGGATCCAGTGCCCGCTCTGCTCCGTCGCCATGGTGGTCCACCGCAGGCAGGGCGGCCTCCGGTGCCACTACTGCGGCCACCGCCTGCCGATCCCCGACGCCTGCCCGTCGTGCGGCGGCACGCTCCTGGAGACCGTCGGCGCGGGCACGGAGAAGGTCGCCCGGAGGCTGGCCGAACGGTACCCCGACCTCCGGATCGGCATCCTCGACCGCGACACCGTGCGGCGCCGGGGCGCCCTCCAGGAGGTCCTGGGCGCCTTCGCCGCGGGGACCCTCGACGTGCTCGTCGGGACCCAGATGGTCGCCAAGGGCCACCACTTCCCCAACGTCACCCTGACCGGCGTCATCTCTGCGGACGCGCTCCTCGGCCTGCCCGACTTCCGCTCGGCGGAGCGGACCTTTCAGCTCCTGACCCAGGTGGCCGGGAGGGCGGGGCGCGGCGAGCGTCCGGGGCACGTGGTCGTCCAGACGTACCACCCCGACCACCCCGCGGTCCGGCACGCCGCGGCGCACGACGTGGCGGCGTTCTCCGGCGAGGAGCTCGTCTTCCGGCGGACGTTCGGCTACCCGCCCGCGGCCCGGATGGCGCTCGTCCGCTACCAGGGGGAATCGCTCCCGAGGACCCGCGCCGCCTGCCGGGAGGCGGCGGAGGCGGCAGCGCCGCTCCCCGCCGGTGTCCGGCTCCGCGGACCGGCGCCGTGCCCCCTGGAGCGCCTGCGCGGCCAGTGGCGCTGGCAGATCCTCCTCAGCGCCCCGAACAGGAACGTGCTCCGGACGGTCCTGGAGCGGATCGAGGCGGTGTCGCTCCCCGCCGGCGTCCGGCGGATCGTGGACGTGGACCCCCTCTCCACCCTCTGAGCCGTCCGCTCAGCGTTCGCGGAGGTCCTCCAGGCGGCGCAGGGCGCACTCGGGCCACCCGGCGCAGCCCCGGCAGACCGGATCGTTCACCGGGTGGAAGTCCTCCGGCGCGCAGATCGTCACCGACCGGTCGATCGCCCCCTCCAGCTCCGCGGCGAACCGTTCGAGCTCCGCCGAGACGTCCTCCCCGGACCGGGCCGCCTCCTCCAGCGCCAGCAGCCGGGCGCCCCACTCCCGGTTCCGCCGCTCGAGCACGGCCTCGCGCACCGCGGAGGCGGCGGTGCTCCGGGCCTTCTTCAGCTCGAACGCGGCCTTCCGGCGTGACGGGAGCCTTCGCGTCGCCAGGAAGAACAGGTACCCCAGCGACATCCCCGCGGCGTTGGCGGCCCCGCCGAGCAGGCCGAACCGGGCGAAGCTGGAGGAGACCAGGATCGTCCCGCCGATGATCCCGAGCCACTTGACCCGGACCGGGAGGATGAAGAACAGGAGGATCTCCATCTCCGGGTAGAGGGTCGCGTAGGTGAACAGGAGCGAGGTCTGGAGGAAGACGTCCCCGGCGAGCACCTGGCCGAACAGCACCGCCGTGAACCCCGCGCCGAGCACCGAGACGAGCCAGAACAGGAGAAAGCGGGGGGACCCCCACGACTCTTCCAGGGGGCGGGCGAAGAACCAGAGGATCAGCAGCGAGAAGAACAGCTCGAGCGTCCCCGTGTGGATGAACTGGAACGTGACGAGGGTCCACGGACGCGCCCGGACGAGGCCGGGGACCAGCGCCAGCGCCTCGAGCGCCGCACGGTTCGACGCGGCCAGGAGGGAGACCGCGAAGTGCAGGAAGAGGATCCCCTCCGTCAGGTGCCACTGCTCGCGCCGCATCACCGCCTCCCCAGCCGCCGCTCCATCTCGTCCTGCGCCAGCGTCAGCACGATGGGCCGGCCGTGCGGGCACCGGTACGGGTCCCCCGTCCGCGCGAGCTCCTCGAGCAGCCTGCGCTGCTCCTCGGGACCGAGGGGATGGTTGACCTTGATCGCCCCGCGGCACGCCAGGGAGGCCGCCAGCTCGTGGCGGGCCGCGTCGCCCACCGCATCCGGGCGCCCACCCTCGGCGGTGGCGTGATCCAGGAGCTCCCGCAGGAGTCCCTCCACACCGTCGGGACCGAGCTCCGGCGGCAGCGCCGTGACCCGGACCGTCGCCTCGCCGAACCGGTCGGCCTCCACGCCGGCGTCCGCCAGCAGCGGGCGGATGGCGTCGAACGCTCCCGCAAGGGCCGGTTCGAGCTCCACGAGCACCGGGTCCAGCAACCCCTGGCTCACCGGCCTCCCCTCCTCCAGGCGCGCGAGGAACCGCTCGTACAACACCCGTTCGTGGGCCACGTGCTGGTCGACGATCAGGAGCCCGGCCTCCCCCTCGACGAGGAGGAACGAGTTCCGGTACTGACCGATCAGCCGCCCGAACGGCGTGTCGCCGGTCCGGGGGCGTGCACCGGAGGGCCGGGGGGCGGGGGGACCCCAGGCCGGCGCAGCCTTCTCGCGGAGCGTCCCGGCGAACCCCGCCGACCCCGGCGAGCCGTCACCGTAGACCGGGTGGGAGAACAGGGGCCGCACCGCTTCCGGAACGGACCCTGGCGGGGCCGGTCCGCCACTTCCCGCCCCACCGGCCACCCCGAGGGAGCGGACCGGGACCTCCCCGGCGCCCGCCCGGAGCGCCCGGGCCACCGCGGCCTCCACCGCCGCGAACACCGCGCCGGCGGCGGCGAACCGCACCTCGGCCTTGGCCGGATGCACGTTGACGTCCACCGCTTCCGGCGGCATGTCGATCCACAGTGCGAGAAGACCGCCGGAGAGGGTGTCCCCGGCGGCCCGGAGCGGGCGGCGCGCCGCGGCCATCAGCAGGCGGTCCCGGACCGGCCTGCCGTTGACCACGGTGACGATCCGCACCGACGCGCCGCCCCGCCCCCGCCCGGCGATGCACTCCACCGTGAGCGCCCCCCGCTCCTCGACGACCCGCCGCGGATCCCCCTCGAGCCGCCGCCTCCCCACGTCGGCAAAGCGCGCCAGGCGATCCGCAGCGGGCGGCGCCTCGAGGAGGGAGCGGCCGCCGTGGACGAGGGCGAACCCCGTGCCCGGCGCCGCCAGCGCCTCGGACTCCACGAGCTCCACGGCGTGGCGCAGCTCGGTCTCGGCCGACCGGAGGAACTTCCGCCGCGCCGGAACGTTGAAGAACAGGTCGCGAACCTCCACCGTGGTGCCCCGCGCGCGCGCCACCGGCTCCACCGCGACGATCCGGCCGCCCTCCACCACGATCCGTGTCCCGCCCCGGCCCGGGTCGGCCGAGGTGACGAGCTCGAACCGGGAGACGGCGGCGATGGACGGCAGCGCCTCCCCGCGGAAGCCGAGGGTCGCGATCCGTTCGAGGTCGCCGTCGTCCCCGAGCTTGGAGGTCGCATGGCGCTCCAGCGCCAGCAGGGCGTCGTCCTCCTCCATGCCGCAGCCGTCGTCCGTCACGCGGACGAGGCGCCGCCCCCCGGCGGCGAGCTCGACCCGGATCCGCCCGGAGCCCGCGTCCAGCGCGTTCTCCACGAGCTCCTTGACCACGGAGGCCGGGCGCTCCACCACCTCGCCCGCGGCGATGCGGTTGATCAGCTCGTCGGGAAGGACGCGGACCCGGCCCACGGCGGCCATCATACCGGAGAAGAACGGCGCCGGCCCCCGGGGCCGGCGCCTGGTATCGCTCCATACGATCGGGCCGCTACTACTGCTTCGCAGCCTTGATGAAGATCGGATCGCCCGTCCTCTGGTCCACCACCGATCCGTACGCCGAGACCGGACCGCCGGAGAGCACCTCGACGACGACCGTCCCGTTGAACTGGAGCTCGGGATCCTCGACGAGGTTCGAGAGCGCCCGCTGGATGTACGACTCCGGCGGAAGGCTCAGGATCACCTCTGCGACGGACTGCCCCGTCTGGGAGATCAGACGAACCCGCACGGAGGCAGGCTCGTCGTCCGTGTCGACGAACCCGATGTTGGTCCGGTAGTCCGACCCATGTTCGATGCCGGGGATCACGAGCCGTTCGCCGACGGAGGCCAGCGACGACGTCCCCAGCACCGGCACGAACTGACCGTACGTGCCAGCGTCGGTCTGGTTGTACGTCCGCGAGGCGATCAGAGGCCGGGCGTCATCGGGCGAGTAGGTGATCACCAGCGCGCCCTTGGCCTGCTCGCCCTGGGTGAACCAGTACATGATGTCGTCGATCCAGATCGTGTTGTCCACGCCCACCGAGTAGAGCAGCGTCGGGTACGGCGTCGTGTCGCCGGGCTCGGGGAGGTACTTGATCTGGATCTCGATCTCCTGATCCGTCGGGTTGAACACCCTGAGGTCCGACTTCCAGTACGTCCCGGCGACGCCCTGAACCGACGCCGCCGCAGGAACGAGCATCGGCCCGGTCTCGGGACCGCCGCCGCTGCCGCTCGAGGCATCCTGCCGTACCGTGATGGAACGGCCCGCCACCGTCAGCGTTCCCTGCCGCGACTCGCTCTGGCTGTTGGCGTCGGCGCGGAACGTCACCGTGCCGTCGCCGCTCCCGCTCGCGCCGGAGACGATGTGGAGCCAGCCCGCGTTGGCCGTGGCGCTCCAGTCGCACCCGTCGCCGGTGGAGACGTTGATCTCGCCGGTTCCGCCGGATGCCGAGACCGTCACGATGGTCGGTGAGACCGTGTACGAGCAGTCCTGCCCGCACTCGCCGGTGTCCTGCACCGTCAGCGTGTGGGTGATCGGGCTGTAGTTCGTCCCGTTGACCCGCAGCGTCAGGCGCACGGTCTTGGTCCCGGAGGAGGCGTACTTGAAGGTGTGGACCCCGCAGTTGCTCCCGAACTGGTCGGGGGCGCAGGTCACCTGCTGGTCCTCGTCGCAGCCGGGACCGCCGAAGTCCCAGACCGCCTGCTCGATGGTCCCGCTGACGCCGGTGACCGAGAACCGCACCGAGTCGCCGATGCCGGGCGATGGCGGGATCCAGTTGAAGTCCGGGTCGTCCGAGGATCCCCCGCCGCCGCCACCACCACCGCCGCCACCACCACCGCCACCGCCGCCACCGCCGCCACCGCCGCTGCAGCTTCCGCTGCTCGAGACGGTGACGTGGGCCGGGGGAGCCGTGTGGCTGGTGCCACCAACGGTGACCGTCAAGGTGATGGTTTTCGTCCCCGAGGTACTGTACGCATGGCGTGCCGTCTTGCAGGCGATGGCGCTGTCTGGAATGCAGGTTTCCGTCGAGCCCTCGTCACAACCCGGCCCACCCCAGTTCCAGCGCACCTGGCTCGCCGTGGTCATGTCGTCGATTCCCGAGATCTGACACATGATCTCGTTGCCGATATTGGTCGACGATGGCATACAATTGAACGACACCTGCACCGAGCCGTCGGCCACGGAGAGCTGTTGCTCCGCCGTACTCGAGTCGTTGCCGTTCGAGATGGTCAGCCGGACGGTGTAGTTTCCGGGATCGAGCGTGTCCGCCGGGATCTGGCAGGTCAGCTGTGAGGCGGAGCTCGCCGAGCCCGAACCGCACCCGGAGTACGCCGGCGCCCCCGTGAAGGTCAGAACCTCCCACTGGTAATCCACGGAGCTCACCGAGGAACCCCAGCGCGAGCCGGTCCCGTTGAGCGTGATCGGATCGGTATTCAGGGGGCTCGACGGAACGGCCAGCGCCGCCGCGACGGAAGAGACGTCGATGGAGGCGTCGGCCACAGCGGTGTAGTACGGATCACCGTTTCCGGCGTCATGGAGGTACCGGACCGCCAGGTCCCACTCCCAGAGGCCGGAGGCGGTCAACGGGACCTGGGGCGGGTGCTGTCCCGTCGCGATGCACGTCATGGAATCCTGTGCGGTCCAGCCCGTCGGACATCCGGTGCCCGTCGGCGGGACCATGGTCCATTCAAAAGGGTCCGTGTCCACCGGGGTGTCGGGATGGCCCTCCGCCGTGGCCGAGAGCGTCACCGTGTCGCCAGTGATCACGGCCTGGGGTGTGATGGTGATGCTCGCCTGAGGCGCCCTGTCGATCCCGATGGAACTGTCAGCGGTCTGATCCGCCGGATGGCCCGGCTCCCACGGGTAGTCCGTGCTGTCCACGATGACATGGGCCGTGTAGCTCGCCGTGGCGGCTATGTCCGCCGGGACCGTGAACGTCACCATGTCGTTGTCGGGGTTGGCCGGTATCTGCAGATCGGTGTGACCTGCGACCAGTGCGCCCGAACCGTCCTCGATCCAGACCGCCGAACGCTCCCAGGACCCGATCGAGGTGTTCCGTACCGTGACGGTATCGCCCGGGAACACCGTCTCCGGAGTCACCTCGAGCCGGGCCATGGGCTCCACGCTCCCGCACGCCGAGACGTCGACCGCCTGGAGGATGGAGAACTGTGCCAGGTAGAGCACTGTGGCCGTTCCGGACGACTCAAACAGCCCGTAGTAGTTGTTCTGACAGGTGGCGTAACTGTTCCAGGGATGCGAGGGATCCCAGAACCCCGGATCGATCTCCTGCGGATTCGACGGATTCGTGATGTCGAGCAGCGCGCCGTCACGCCCCAGCTTCTGCCCGATCCAGACGAACGGGTAGCGGATCGCGCCACGGGTCGCCGGGTACGAGACGTTCGGCGACGGCTTGTAGTTGGTGACCTGAGGAATGGCGCTCGTGGGGTTGAACGTGTCGTCCGGATCCCCCAGCTGATAGAGCGTCATTCCGGATGTCTTCTGCACCGCAAGCAGCAGACTCGCCGGATCGAGATCGACCGAGGCCTGGCCGGCAGAGACGCCGGTCACCACCGTCCCGATCCACTGGAGCGGTATGGTCCCGCCGACGGCCGTCGTGATCCGGAACAGCTGGATCTCGCCGTTGGTGTCCAGCACGTAGAGGTACCGGTTGCCCGAGCTCCCCGTGACCTCCCAGCTCCGGAGCGGCTCGACCGGCGAGCCGTCCCCGGTCTCGAGGCAGCCCACACCGGTGACCGACGAGGGCGTCACACCGTTGATCTCCGCCACGGCGTTCGCGCCGTCGCAGCTCGAGTCGAACCCGCGGCCCACGATGTACTGCTGCCCGCTGGCCGTCTTGAAGGTCAGGGCCTGGTCCCAGCTCTGGGCCCCGTAGGCGTACTCCGAAAACTGGTACGACGAGGCGAAGACGGGGGTGGACCCGGTACCGAAATCGAACAGCACCTGGCCCTCGATCCCGAAGGTCGCGACCCCGTACCGGCAGTCATCGCAGATCGCGATGTTCGTCAGGTTCTGGTCGATGTCCGTGTGCAGCGCCACCCTGAAGTGGGAGTTCACAGGAGAACCCGGTGAGAACGGGTTCCCGATCGGCCACAGGGTGATCTCGTTCCCGAGATCACCCAGGAGGTACCGGTGTCCCTTCCACGTCATCGACCGGAGCAGGATCGCGCGATCGATCCCCGGCACACCGTTGCAGTCGTTCGACGTGTTGACCAGCGGGGGCGTACCGGCCACCGCGCATTCCTCTGCAGCCATCGGTCCGGCCGCGGCGACCGAGACGGCGAGCACCGCGGCCCATCGCATCGTTCGCGAAAGCAGACGGATTCCTTTGGAGTCCTGATTCATCGTTCCCTCCACACTGGCATTGTACCACTTCTCGCGCAAGTCCTTGCCCGACCGAAGCCTCACGTGTGACAGCAGCCACCTGCCCGTCACGAACATCACGATGGCCCCTCGGCCCTCTCCACGGCAGGAGAGGCTTCATCTCACAATTGTCCGTGCCGCCCCATGGGTGATACACTCGGAAGGAGCGTCCTCTGCGCCACAGGGACGCTCTCTTCATCTGATCCATCACCTGCTGAAATCCCCAGGGCTCTCGCTCGAGCTCGGCTGTGCCAGCCTTCCGGCTCCGTTCGGACGCCACGACGCAACGGTCCCACGAAACCCGAAGAGAAGCAGCGTCCGTGTTCCGGGAGCCCACCGGCCAGGCCGGCACCACACGTCTGCCAGGGCGCTTCGCACCATGTCTGGCGCATCAAAAAAGGACGGCGCCCGAAGGCGCCGTCCCACCAGACTGGGCTGGTTCAGGCCGGGGTCAGTTCGAAGCACCACCCGCCTGAGCGAAGACCAGATCGTTGAGGCCGAGGTTCGGCATGACCTGATCGGGGAAGCAGTTCGAGTTGGCGATGACCGCTCCGCTGAGCGCCGCCGAGTACTGGCCGTACGCCGAGTACTTGACGCCCATCCAGGTCTCGTAGAAGAACGGACGCAGGTTGGAATCCGGCCAGATGAACAGCATCCACCCGTTGGTGTCCGGGGTGTTGAACTCGTCGGCCTTGACTTCCTGCGTCTCGAGCGGCAGCAGGTTCGGGATCAGGCGGCCGATGCCGGGCGCCGACCACGGATCGTCGTAGGTGGTCTTGAAGTTCTCGTCCTCGTCCCACATGTACAGCGTGTACATCCAGCAGTCGAAGGCGTTGAAGCCAACAACGTTGCCGCCGGCATCGAGGTAGTAGTAGAAGTCGTTCTGGTTCTTCCACGCACGGATGTAGGTGTCGATGGCGGAGTCGCCAACACCGAGGTACCGCATCGCCCACGCCGTCGGCAGCGGCTCGCGGCCGTTGATGTCGTCGGCGGCGCCGTTGCTCTCGACACCGGTGTAGAAGGTGGGATCCTGCTGGTACACGGCCGGGTCCACGGCCTCGATGTGCACCGCATTGTCCGCCTCGGAGAACCGGGCGTCGTTGTTGACCCAGAAGATGTCACCGATCAGGACGTTGTCGTAGGCGACGATGTCGGGGGTCCAGTAGTTCGCCGAGGAGGGGAACTCCTTGTTACAGGTCTGGACCACGTCGGCCGTGATGTACATCCAGGTCGGGTCGGCCAGCGTGCGGGTCTCCCACCAGTCGCCAATGTTGTAGGCGTTGTAGAGGTCGCAGTCGCTGTGGGCCAGCAGCCCGTACTGAGCGTACAGCTGGAAGAGGGTCAGGTAGTCCTGGAACGTCGCCAGGGTCGAGGCGCCGATGATCGGGTAGTTCGGGTAGGACGAATCGGAAGGCGCACAGACCCCGGGCACGTTGAACACGCTGGTGCCCTCGGCGGGCGGCATGTCCGGCGGCGCCGGAGCCTGGGTGAAGGCGTCGTTGTTGTACGACACCGGGCCGTCCTGGAACGGCGTGGAGGTGCCATCAACGGGGTTGAACGGCTTCGAGAAGTCGTAGTCCAGACCCGAGTTGTGGGCGGTGCCGGTGTTCGGCAGGTCGCCGTTGATCAGGATGTCGCGGATATTCATCGTCTGGACGTCGTAGCCCGACAGGACGACGTTGAAGTCCAGGATCGCCGTCGAGTACTCGGTCCACACCGTCACGTGAACGATCTGGGCCGCCGACGAGACGTTGGTGATGGCGAACAGGGTCGTGTCGCCGTTCACCGGGTTGTTGTAATCGAGCTGCACGAACGGGAACAGCAGCGTCGCTGCCGGAACCACGTCCGTCGCGCAGTAGGCCGCGTAGCTCATGCTCGCGCCACTGACGACGAGCACGGCCACCGCAAGAACTGCCAGATACTTCTTCATACCGTTCTCCTTCCTCTCTCTCGTTGAAACGTTCACCGTCACACGTCTTCTGATCTTCCCCAGTCCGACCGTTTCCCCGATAGCCCTCACCTCCTCGCGAAGTATTTGATTCTCCATACGGTTGACGTTCCTCCTATGTCATTTCAGCATAAGTATAGGCCTGTGACCCAGCTCTGTCAACCCCCTGACGGCAGTCATCCTCTCACTTTCGGGCCCGCCGCGTCAACCAGACGGCGATCCCTCCCGGTCCCGCATCGTTTGGAGCCGCCATCACCACGACGTCTCCCAGACCGTCACCGTCGAGATCCCGGATCGCCAGGTCGTACGGGCGGCCGAGACCCGAGATCTCACCGCCCCGCTCCACGACGTACCCGTTCTCGGCGTTGGGATCGGCCAGTAGTACCCGGATCCCACCGTTCTTCCGGCCCAGCACGATATCGTCCCTCCCGTCGCCGTCGAGATCACCCACCGCGAGCCGGAAGTAGGGGTCCGTCCGTTCGTCGTCGTACAGAACCGGCGTGCCGTTCTTCCGGATGCCGTACGGCCCCGTCTCGTAGAGGATGAGCCCCGTCCTGGCACGGGACCCCTCCACCGGCGCGGTCGGGAAGAACTGTTCGAACACGGCAGCGAGCCTGCCCGTTACGTCCGAAGGCGCCCGTTGCAGCGGCACGACGTCGAAGTGGTACGCCTCGCTCAGCACGCCGTCTGTCTCCGGAAGGTGCCTCCACTCCTTCGGCCCGTTGACGAAGACGAGGGCCCGCCACCCCTCGGCGTTCGACGAGATCACGAGATCGGGGCGGCCGTCGCCGTCGACGTCGGAGGCCGCGAGGTTGTCGGCGATGACGTTGCCGGGAAGCCCGCCGGTCACGAGATGCCACCGGCCACGGCCACCGTTGCGGCACACCCACAGGGACGGCGCCTCGATCTTCTCGTTCGTCCGGAGGTCCACCGCCGCCTCCGCGATGAACGCCACGTCCTGGCGGCCATCACCGTCGAAATCCGCGATGGTCAGCGCCCTCGAGGAGAGCCTGGGATCGGGCCGGGGAAGCACGTCGGGACGGCCGAAGTCGCCCTTCCCGTTACCGTAGAACACGTACTGGCCCCCGAAGTGGACGCCGATCACGACGTCGAGGTTCCCGTCACCATCGAAGTCCGCCGTGCCGACCCCGCCGTAGTCCAGCCGCACCGAGTCGTCCCACCGCTGCCGCCGCCACGGCGCAAAGGTACCGTCGCCCTTTCCCAGGAAGATGATGGGGTTCCGGATCCCACCCTTCCGGGGCGGCGGGGAGACCATGTCCTCGATCCCATCACCGTTGAAGTCCCCGAAGGCGAGGTTCATCCGCCACCGCCCCTCGGTGGGAAGCTCCGCCTTCGCCCTCTCGAAGTGCAGCCTGTCGATCGACATGGGCTCCATCGCCACCGGGATCGGATCGAGGTAGTACATCTGCACCTTGAGGCCGACGGCCTCCTTCGCCTGGGCCTCGAGCTGCTGAATCCTGAGCCACAGCGGGTGAATCGCCGATTCCGGATCCTCGGGCGGCAGGCCCCGCAACCAGACCGTATCCTTGTCGGCCTTGACGACCTCCATCTTCCACGGCACGGCCCGGTGCGGATAGGCGTGATTCTTGTCGATCCAGACCACCTGGCTCCTCGGGTACGGCTTCGGGGTCAGCCACTTCTCGAGCATCTCCTCGAAACTCTTCGACCGATGCTCCCGGAGCCACTTCGCCCGCTCCTCGATCCGCTTCGCCTCCTCGCCCGTCGGCGGCTTCAGGAACTCCTGGGGAACCGGCCGCGTTCCGGCGCTCCCCGCAACCGGTGGAGGCGCCGTCGGTGCGGGCGCCGGCGGCGCCGTCTGGGCGTGGACGCCACCCGCAAGAAGGAGCACGGCAACGGCCAATAACGTTGCGGAAGCCAGTCCCGGCCGCGGTCTTTCTCCCGCAAACCCGCCCGGTCTCCTGTCGATGATCGCCGATCCGCTCGTTGCAACGTTCATTCCCTGCTCTCCCCTCAACATTCCGCCCCGATCCCACGACCGGGGAACCGATGATCGTTTTCATCAATCGACTCCGCACGCACAACCCGTCCGGAGTGCGCACCGGTCACAACACGTCCGCGAACCGCAACCTGTACCGCTCCACGACCGCTTCGCCGATCCAGACAAGCGTCACACCGGCCACTGCGAGTGCTACGAGCGCTCCCATCCGAGGCGGCGCCATGCCGAGGAGAGCCGCCCGAGCAGCAGCGGCGACCTGCGTCACGGGGTTCGCCTCGACGAGCGTCCGCATCCACCCCCCAGGCACGAGTGACAGAGGGTACACGATGGGCGCACCGTAGAACAGGACCTGCATCCACAGCCCGAGCCCCTCGCCGAGATCGGGCAGGAACGCACCGGCGGACGCCACGACGAGCCCCACTCCAACCATCCAGAGGAGGACGACCACGCCCGCACCCAGGAGCCACCCGACGCTGGCCGGAGCGAGGACGCCCTTGACGGCACACAGTCCGATCACCAGCGCCATCGCGAGCGCCTGATGCGCCGCCGAGGCGAGCACGTCGCCCACCACGAGGATCTCCACCGGGAACCGCACGCGGCACACGAGGGCGGCGTTCTGCCGCAGAAGCCCCGCGCTCCGGAGCACCGCATCGTTCAGAGCGAGGAACGGAACCAGCCCGGCCAGAAGGTACAGCGCAAAGTTGCCGGTCCCGTCCGCCCCAACCCTGACGCCGAGCACCCGGCCGAACACGAACCAGAGAATGCCGAACTGGACCAGCGTGGTCAGGAGCGACCAGCCCCACCCGAGGACCGTTCCCGCGTGACGCGCCGTGAACGCCCGGCGTGTCAGCTGCAGGAGCAGGTACCTGTTGGCGGCAAGCACCCTGACGAACCGCAGGAGGCTCACCGTCCGGCCCTCCGGGAGCGCACCCGCACCGGGCGCGGTCCGGATCGGTCCGGGTCTCGACGATCCCTCGCACCACACCACTCCCGGGCCCGGCTCATTCCTCTTCGAGCCGCTTCAGCTCGTCCGGATCGATGAACAGCGTGACCGGGGGGTTCGCGTCCGTGCTGTAGGTCAGCTTGATCACGTTGACGTGGCCCGTCGCGACACCGCTCCCGGGGTCGAACCCCTCGATGACCACCGTCTCGGGCAGCGTGGCGCCCGCGACCTCGGTCCAGCGAAGAAACCGGTAGCGCACCCCTTCGCCCGCGATGGCCCGCATCTCGAGAGACGGCACGAACGAGGCCGCGACGATCTTGTGCGTCCCCGGGTCCACGAGAACGCTCCATGCCGTGTTCATCACCGGTGTCCCGTAGAACCCGTGCTCGAAGGTGACTCGGAGCCGATCGACGGCCTTCCCCTCGAACGTCGTCTGTCCGTCCGCCGCGACGTGGACGCCGCGCAGCAGGAGGGAGAACGGAAGGGCCAGGGGAAACAGTTTCTCGTTCTGCGTGCCCCTCGCCATCATCGCGGCCTGTGGCCGTTTGTCGCGCTTTCCCTTGATGACGGCCCACGCCTCCGTCCCCTTTCGCACGAGGACGACACCGTGACCGAGCTCCAGACGGACCGGGTCGAGCTGCGGGAACCGGTACCAGAGGGTCGTGCTGCGCTGCGTCGTCTTCCCCCCCGGCGCCGTCTCCTCCTCGGAGACCGTGACGTGGAGATACGTCGGCTGAACCGACGCGAGACCCGCCGCATCGAGGAGCGGCTTCACCGGATCGGTCTCACCGGCCGAGGCGGCCCCCACCCCGCCGAGGATCCCGAACGCCAGCAGCGTGGCCATGGCTCGAACGAATCGTTCACGTCCTGTCATTCCCTCTCGACCTCCGTTCTGCACTGCGCCGGACCGGAACCGTGTGTAACAGACCCCGATTCCGAATTCAACCGGATCCGGCGGGCCCCGGCACCCGGGTCGGGGCGGCCCCGCTCGCCCGCCAGGGACCATCTTCGTCCAGTGCCGACGAGGCATCAAGCATGGATCGTGCCAGCATCCTGCATGAAGCCGGTCCCGGAAACACGGTGTCCTTGACGCCGGCCCCCGGGGCGACTATCCTTAATATGGAATCGATGCCACTCGCACGGATTCCTCTGGTTTGCTGCTGGAGGAAATCGTGGCCGGGGAGGCGAGAAAGGTTTCTGAAGAAGTGAGGGGACGTGGACGCTTCGTGACGCAGGAGGCCGCGACCGTCGGGTTGCGGTTGCGGGAGCTGCGCAAGCGCCGCGGCATGACCCAGTCCGAGCTGGCGCGCCAGATTGGCATCCAGCAGTCGGACCTCTCCCGGATGGAGAAGGGCGAGTACCGCGTCTCTCTCGACAACCTCTTCCGGATCCTGGCGGTGTTCGGAATGGACATCGCCGAGTTCTTCTCGGAGGCCGCACCCGCGCCCCAGCCTGCGGCCCAGCCACTCTCCCGTGACGACATGCAGACGCTCCAGCTCCTGCGGCGCCTCAGTCCGGAGGCCCGGCGCGAGGTCCAGGAGTTCATCGAGTTCAAGGTCCGGAAGGCCCAGACCGAGGCGCGGCTCGGCTCCCAAGCCGAACGGTCGGAGGACGCGCTGTGAGCCGGGCCTACGACGACCTGACCCGGGCCGCGAGGCGCGCCTTCATCGAGGGTCGGCTCGAGGCTGCGGCCGAACTGTTCGAGAGGGCACGGCTCGCCGCCGGCGATCCCGTCGAGGCTGACCGGGCGTTCTGCAACCGGTGCGCCGTGCTCGTGGAGCTCGAGGCCGTCGGGTCCGAGGTTTCCGAGCTCAAGCGGATCCTCCTCAGGACCACGGACCCGAAGACGCGGTGGATGGCCGCCTACTACACCGCTCTGGCGTACGACCTCCAGGGCGACCGGGACGGCGCCCTGAACTTCTCGTCGAGGGCGCTCTCCCTGGCCGAGGCGCTGGGTGAGGCGGAGACCGAGGCCGCCACGGCGAACCTGCTGGGGAACCTGGCGCTCGCGGCGTCCCGGTTCGAGGAGGCGGAGGCCGCGTACGAGAAAGCGCTCGACCGCTACCGTCTCCTCGAGGAGGAGCCCGCGGTCCTCATGCGCGCCCAGGTGGAGGACAACCTGGGCTACACACGGATCTGCACCGACCGGCTCGCCGAGGGAATCGCCCTCTGCGAGCGATCCCGTGACACGATGCGCCGGCTCGGCGCGAACCACTACCTTCCCCAGCCGCTCCAGGATCTCTGCTACGGCTACCTGCTCGACGGCCGCCTCGATGCGGCCCGGACGCACGGGGAGGAAGGGCTCGAGCTGGCGTTCGACATCGACGATCGGTTGATCGTCAAGAACCTGCTCTTCCTGCTCGCCGAGGTGGCGGTCCGGGAGGGCGACCGGTTCCGTGCCAAGCGGTTCCTCGGAGAGCTGGCACGGTGGTATCCGGAAATCGGTCCCAGCGAGGAGATCGTCGATCTCTTCCTGAGCATGGACCTCACCCGCGTGGTGAACTTGAGGGGTTGACGATGACGAGACGCTTCATCGTTCTGGCGACGTGCCTGCTGGTGGCCACCGTGGCGCTGGCGGCTCCTTCGAACGTGGTGCTCGATCGGTCGGGGACACTCTACCGCGCCGTCCGGACGACCGACGGAATCAGCGTTGTCATCACGGGAGCGGATGAATCCAACCGCCTGGAGATGGTGCCAGG
Source organism: Thermoanaerobaculia bacterium (assembly GCA_027067575.1). Classification (GTDB taxonomy): domain Bacteria; phylum Acidobacteriota; class Thermoanaerobaculia; order Thermoanaerobaculales; family Sulfomarinibacteraceae; genus JAMOVQ01. The sequence goes on from JAMOVQ010000178.1 coordinate 19,547, forward strand.
TACAGCGAACACGGTGATCTCCGACCTTTCCCTCGCCGTCGACCCCCTGACCGGAGCCGTGGTCGTTACCTGGACGAACGCGTCGGTGCCCGGAGGCGATCGCGTTGAGATCGCGGTCCTGGTCGCCGACCTCTGGTTCGGACCCTTTGCGCTCGGCACCTCCGGAGACGGGATCTCCACCCATCCGGCCACTCTGCTTCAGACAATTGAGGAGCCTTCGGAGGACGGAGAGGCCTCATCCCTGAGCGTCGTGCTCGTCACCTGGTGGTGGGCGCCCTCCGAAGACTCCATGGCCGAGGGCAACGCCGTGCTGGCGGTGCTCCCTCTCGGACAGGATGGTGAGCCGATGATCGACGAGCTGTCGGTCGAGCCCCTCCGCACCGAGACGCCTTGGGGTGTCGCCTGCGAGGCGTCCTCCCACGCCGACAGCCTGACGTACCCGTACCCGTTCATCGACCCCGCCACTGGCGAGGTCAACGTCATGTACGTCGACTTCACCGACTGTCTCTTCTCCATCCAGCAGGTCGGCATCGAGGCCGAGGTCACCGGCGGCGGCGAGGACTCGGGCGACGACGACGTCACATCCCAGCGGCGCCGCCACGTGGTGGTGTTCGGCCGGACAACGATGATCGCCATCCCGACGCGCGTCTCCTTCGAGCGGGCGACGTTCGAGGTGGGCCGCAACCTGTCCATCGTCGCGTACTGGGATGCCGAAAACAGCATCGAGTACGTCCGGATGGACGAGTCCGGCTGGTCGGAGACCAAGAGCCTGCCGCTCGGCGGCGACCTCGACCACGAACAGGCGGTCCAGCTCATCCGGAAGCTCGCCTGGCGGTAACGTTCCGCTCCCACCCCAACGGACACCCCAACGGGCCGCGCACCAGCGCGGCCCGTTCCACGTTCCCGTTCCCGTGAGAAGACCCCCTCCCGCAGCAACGATCACCACACACGAGAAAGGGAAGGCCTATAACAGAAAAGGGGCGAGAGTGGGTATGGCTGTCAGTGTCCCGCCGATATGGCTTGACAGGGTATGCCGCCCACTCTCGCGAGCCATGGGTGCTGCCTGATAAGGCCTTT
>JAMOVQ010000179.1 GCA_027067575.1 Thermoanaerobaculia bacterium
TGCGAGACTCGCGGCCCCGTTCATCCAAAGTCGATGACTCGCCCCCCCTCCAACGAAGCCCAGGCGGCCGGCAGCGACGCCGCAGGCGGCGCCAGCGCGTCGCACGGGCGGTCCGGGGGGAGCTCGCTCCCACCGGAGCGCACGGGCGAAGCGCTCAGCCCGCGCGAAGCGCGGGGGCCGGCCGCCGGTTCGCCGGATGCGTCGTGTGCTCCCGGGAGAGGCTCCCCCGACGCCGTTGCGCTATCATGCGCCATCATGAGTGAACCGGTATCCACCGCGTGGAGCCCCGATTCCTGGCGGACACGCACGGCTGCGCAGCAGCCCGCCTACCCGGACGGGGAAGCGCTCCGGCGCGCCGTCCGGGAGCTGGCCGGCCTGCCACCCCTCGTCACCTCGTGGGAGGTGGAGAACCTTCGCGAACAGCTCGCGGAGGCGGCCGCGGGGCGCCGGTTCCTGCTCCAGGGGGGCGCGTGCGCCGAGCGGTTCGCCGACTGCTCCGCCAGGACCATCACCAACAAGCTCAAGATCCTCCTCCAGATGTCCCTGGTGCTGACCTGGGGCCTCGGGCGCCGGATCATCCGCGTGGGACGGTTCGCGGGCCAGTACGCCAAGCCCCGTTCCGCCGACACCGAGACGCGCGACGGCACGACCCTGCCGAGCTACCGGGGCGACCTCGTCAACGGGCCGGGGTTCACGCCCGCCGAGCGGATCCCCGACCCCCGCCGGCTGGTCACCGGCTACCACCGCTCGGCCCTGACGCTCAACTTCATCCGGGCGCTGGTGGAGGGTGGCTTCGCCGACCTGCACCATCCGGAGTACTGGGACCTCGATTTCGTCGAGCACGCGCCCCGCGCGGCGGAGTACCAGCGGATCGTCGACTCCATCGGACGATCGCTCCGGTTCATGGAGACGCTGGCCGACACGCGGATCGGGGAGATGGGCCGGGTGGACTTCTTCACGAGCCACGAGGGGCTGCTCCTCGAGTACGAGGCCGCCCAGACCCGCCCCGTGCCGCACCGGCCGGGATTCTACGACCTGAGCACCCACTTCCCCTGGATCGGGATGCGGACCGCCCAGCCCGACGGCGCCCACGTGGAGTTCTTCCGGGGCGTCCGGAACCCCTTGGGGATCAAGGCAGGCCCATCCATGACGCCGGAGTGGCTGCTCGAGCTGCTCGACCGGCTCGACCCCGACCGGGAACCCGGGCGGATCACGGTGATCCACCGGATGGGCCACGGTGCGATCACCTCGAAGCTGCCGCCCCTGATCGAGGCCGTCCGCGCCGCGGGCCGGACCGTCCTCTGGTCGTGCGACCCGATGCACGGCAACACGGAGATCACCGCCGGCGGGCGCAAGACCCGGCGGTTCGAGAACATCATCTCCGAGCTCGATCGGGCGTTCGACATCCACCAGCAGATGGACAGCTACCTCGGCGGAGTCCACCTCGAGCTCACCGGCGAGAACGTCACCGAGTGCCTCGGCGGGGCCAGCGGGATCTCCGAGGCGGACCTCGAACGCGACTACCGCTCCGAGGTCGACCCCAGGCTCAACTACGAGCAGGCCCTGGAGGTCGCGATGCTCGTCGCCCGGAAGATCCAGCGGATGAACGGCGAGCGCTGAGCAGCGCTCAGTCCGTCGCCTTCTTCCGTTGTTTCTCCAGCCACGCCAGGTGGTGTTCCGAACCCTCGCGAAGCATGACCTTCCCGCAGCTCGGACACCGCTCCTCCCGGCACGGAACCCCACGCCTGTGCGGAACCCTCGTCCCGCAGGCCACACAGATGCAGTACCCCCCCGATCCCATTCCCGGATGCGGCCGTGGCGTCATGTTCCACCTCCCTTCGCCCGGTCGGGCCCGATTGTAGCGCCGCCGCGGCCACATCGGGCCTCCACCGGCAGGAACCAGTGATATACTCACGCTTGAGAAAACTTTCACGAGCCCGACCTGGGCCTCGAAGGGGATCGAACGGTGGAAATCGAACGCTGGCGCCGTCTCGAACACGAGGGAACCCCGGTGTGGGTCGATCCCATGACACCGGACTGGTTCGTCCCGAACCGGCGTGCGGACGCCATCCTCGTCGCCCTTGCCGGCGGGGCCTCACCGGAGGAGGCTGCGGCGGCGTACGCAGCCCGGTTCGGCCTCGACGGCTCACGGGCCGTCCTGGAGACACTCCGCCTGATGGCGCGGATCCCGGACCGCGAACCCGAACCGCTCCGGCCCCGCTCCGAGCGGCTCTCCCTCGACTTCCTCCGGGAGGTCTGGCTTCACCTGACGAACCGGTGCAACCTCCAGTGCCGCCACTGCATGTTCGCCTCCTCCCCCCACGACGCACTGGAGCTCGAGCCCGGCGAGGTGGACCGGATCGTCCATGAGGCCGCGGCGCTCGGCTGCGAGCTGTTCTACGCCACCGGCGGCGAGCCGATGATCCACCCCGGCTACGCAGGGCTTTGCACGTTCGTCGCCTCACGGCCGTCGGCCCACCTCGTGACCCTGACCAACGCCCTCGCGGTCGGCCGGAACCGTTCCCTCCTCGAGGACCTCCCGCGTGACCGGTTCCACTTCCAAATCAGCCTCGACGGTCCCGCCCCCGTCCACGACGCACTGCGCGGCGAGGGCTCGTACGAGCGAACCCTCCGGGGCATCGCCACGCTGCTCGAGCTCGGGTTCCCGGTGGCGTTCGCCATGGTGGTCGAGAACCGCTCGGTCGGCCGGATGGAGTGGCTCGTGGAGGAGGCGGCGCGGCTCGGCGTCGGTTCCGTCCACTACCTCTGGTACTTCGTCAAGGGCGAGGGCGATCCGGAGGCGGCCCCAGCCGTCGAGGCGGTGATCGGGGGGCTCGAACGGGCCCGGAGGACGGCGGAGCGGACCGGCGTCCGGATCGACAACGTGGAAATCCTCCGGTCCCAGGTGCTCTCTCTCCCCGGCACCCGGTACGACCTGACCAACGCCGGATGGCAGTCGCTCGCCGTTGGTCCCGACGCCCAGGTGTACCCCACCGCCGCGCTGGTCCTGGAACCCGATCTCGCCTGTGGCCACGTCGCGGAAGGGCTCGAGCGGATCTGGCGGACCGCGGAGCCGCTGGAGCGGCTCCGCAACGCGTCCGTGGTCTCGGAGCCCGCCCTCCTCCGCCGGCCGCTGACCCTCCTGACCGGCGGCGGCGATCCCGACCACAGCTTCATCGCCGGTGGACGGTTCGTCGGGCACGACCCCTGGCTCGAGCTCCACGAGCGGACGGCGCTGGCCCTGATCGCCGCCGAGGCCGGTCCCGCGGACGCCGTCGCGCGCCCGGCGTTCCGGGCCCGGATGGGCGAGCGGCTCGAGGCGTGCAACGAGGAGGACGCCATCTGCGCCTTCACGCACTCCAACTGCGTCCTCTCCCTCCCGGGCGAGGACGGCCACACCCTGGCGCGGACGTTCTACGCGGAGGCGGCCCGCCAGCCCAACGAGACGATCCTCAACCCGGCCGGGTACGAGGGCGTCGAGGAGGCCGCCATCCCGGAGACGGCCCTCCAGCGCAGCTACGGCTGCGGCAGCCCCGTCCTCGATGCGGACCTCGGGCCCGGGGACACGGTGGTGGATCTCGGCTGCGGCGCCGGGATCGAGGTCTGCATCGCCGCGGAGAAGGTCGGCCCCGAGGGACGGGTGATCGGCGTGGACATGCTCGACGAGATGCTCGCCCTCGCGCGGTCCTCCGCGGAGGAGATGGCGGAGCGGCTCGGCTACCGGAACATCGAGCTCCGGAAGGGGTTCCTCGAGGCGATTCCCCTTCCCGACGCATCCGCCGATGTGGTGATCTCCAACTGCGTCATCAACCTGACGGGGGACAAGCGCCGGACGTTCTCCGAGATCCGGCGCGTCCTCCGCCCCGGCGGGCGGCTCGTGGTGGCCGACGTCTGCTGCGAGGAGGACCCGCCGCTCGAGGTCCGGTACAACGAGAAGTTGCGGGGCGAGTGCCTCGGCGGGGCGCTGCGCCAGGACGAGCTCCTCGGCCTCCTCGAGGACGTGGGGTTCGAGGGGATCTCCATCCTCAAGCGGTTCCCGTACCGGGAGGTGCGCGGCCACCGGTTCTTCTCGCTGACCTACACCGCGTCGGCGCCCGGCGGCGCCCGGCCGAGGCGGGTGCTCTACCGCGGCCCGTTCGCCGCGGTGGTGACCGCCGACGGGACGTTCGTGCCCCGCGGGCGGACCGTGGAGCTCGCCGTCCCGGAGGGCGTGCCCGGCACTTCGATCTTCCTTCTGGACGACGAGGGGGCGGTGACCAACGTGGACCTCGGACCCGGGTGCGCGTGCTTCGTCCCCCCCGCCGAACGGGCGGCAGCGCCCGTGGAGCGGTTCACCGGCGAGGGGTGCATGGTCTGCGGCGCCCCGCTGGAGTACCTGGAGACCGCCGAACCCATGAACTGCTCGTACTGCAGCAGGGAGCTCCCCTCGAGCACCCGGTGCGCGGCCGGTCACTTCGTCTGCGACGACTGTCACGTGGGCGACGCCCCGGAGGCGATCGCGAGCATCCTCACCGCCTCCACCGAACCGGACATGATCCGGCTGTTCGCGGCGGTGCGAGAGCACCCCTCGATCCCGGTCCACGGCCCCGAGTACCACGCACTGGTGCCCGCCGTCATCGTCACCGCGGCGCGGAACGCCGGGGTCGCCCTGGACGAGCGGCACATCCGGACAGCCATCGAACGCGGGCGGACCATCGCCGGGGGCGCCTGCGGCTTCATGGGCGCCTGCGGCGCGGCGATCGGCGTCGGCACGGGGTTCTCCGTGATCCTCGGCGCCAGCCCGTACACCGGCGAGAAGCGCAGCGCTCTCCACAGGGCCACCATCGAGGCGCTCGAGGAGATCGGGGCCCTCGAGGGCGCCCGGTGCTGCCAGCGCGACTCCTGGATTGCGCTCCGCACCGCCGCGCGCCTCTCCCGCGGGATGATCGGCGTGGCGCTGACGGCGGACGGCCCGGTCCGGTGCGAGCAGTTCCGGACGAACCGGGACTGCCTCGGCCCCCCCTGCCCGTTCTGGCCTCGCGAGCCCGGCGGCGGAGGCATCGGCGCGGGGCTGCCGGTCCTCTCCGGGGCACCACCGGAGGGCCGCGGCGGCTCCCGGAGCTGACGGCTCCCGCGCCCTTCCCGGAGGCCGGATCGTTTCCAGCCCTACACACCCCGAGAGGTAACAAACTCGTAACAGCCCCCGAGTATCCCAGCGGAGGCCACGGCAACCATCGTGGTTTCAACATCTTCTCAATCACACCCCTCCATCTCCGCTGGCACGCTCCTTGCTCGGCCCCGTGGGTGGACGCGGAACGCCCACCGGGAACCGGCGGCGGTTCCGCCGACGACAACGAAGCGAGGAGGTATCCATGAGACGACGCGAGGCAAGACGGAGAAACCTGCTGGTCCTGGGAACGGTCCTTCTGTTCGCCGCGGCGATGCTGGCGCCCGCGACCTCGAGCGCCAAGATCACCCTCAAGGACAAGGTGGGGGACAAGGAGATCAAGGTCAAGATGTACGGGTTCTCCCAGTTCGAGGTGCGCGGAGGCGACGGCAACTCGAGCGAGGGCGGAATCTACTTCCGGGCGCAGCGGATCCGGATCGGGTTCAACTACTTCCACGGCCCGATCGCCGGCAAGCTGTTCCTCGACTTCAACCAGTCGCACACCAAGGACGACGGTGGTCTGCCCAAGATGATCAAGGACGCCTTCGTCGCCTACAAGTTCTCCAACGCGGCGTTCATCCGCCTCGGCATGATCAAGACGCCGCTGGGTATGGACTTCACGATCCCCGGCTGGAACCTGGACATCGCCCTCCGGGCCGAGGAGAAGGGGCTCGTCCTCGAGCGTGACTTCGGCCTCATGCTCTCGGGCCGCCTGATCGGTCAGCCCGAGGACAAGAAGATGAAGTGCAACGGCCTGGAGATGGGGCACGAGCGCCAGGGGTACGGCTTCGGGTACGACATCGGCGTCTTCAACCCCGCCGGCCGTTCCGCCGCAGTCAGCTGGGACAAGAGCCTGCTCGGCGACGCCCTGGCGTACGTGGGCCGGCTCCACTACGACCACGGGCCGGCGCTCCACCTCGAGGCGTCGTACGGCGTCTCGGAGCAGGCGGGCGGCCCGGACACCGAGGACTACTCGGTCTACGACTTCGGCGTCGCCTCGGAGTTCGGCAAGTGGGAGCTCAAGGCCGAGTACATCAGCGGCCACAACATCCGCGGCGTGGCGGACTGGGACTCCGACGGATGGTACCTCTCCGGGGGGTTCATGCTCGCCCGGAACGTGCAGGGCGTCATCCGCCACTACTCGGCAACCTCCGACAAGCCCGGGTTCCCGTCGGCGACCCTCCAGAACACCTTCATCGGCCTCAACTGGTACCTGTCCCCGCTGCGGTACCGGCCCAAGGATCTCCAGCGGCACAAGCTGGTGTTCAACTACATCATCGCGAGCGGCGACACCGACGAGTGGACCGGCGTCGCCGGGTTCCGCGACGACGCGTGGATCATCCAGTGGCAGTACAAGTTCTGACCGGCTGATCCCCGAGCTCGAGAGAGGAACCCGGGGCCGAGCCCCGGGTTCCTCGTATCCGGCGGGGCCGTCGTGGACCCGGCCGGACCCGACCCGGTCCCGACCATGGCCCACCCCTCGTGTAGACTGACGCGGGAGGAATCATGCAGCGGACAGTCAACCCTCTCCTCGCCCTGATCGCGCTCGCAGCGCTCATCGCCCCCTCCGGGCACGCCGAAGAGACCACCCTGCGGTGGAACGTCGTGGCGGACGGCAGTCCCGGCACGATGGAGCTCGCCACGGCCCCCGGAGGCCGGCTCCAGGGCACCCTGATGGGCCGGAACGTGGAGGGGTGGCTCGTCGGCCGGCACCTCGTGCTGATCCGCGACGGTCAGCGCGGCCCCGAGACGTGGGAGGCGTGGCTGGCGACACCCGAGAACGTCCACGGCGATGAACGGCCGATCCTCGCCGGAACGTTCACCCGGCCGGGCGTCGAGGGCCCCCTGCCCTGGTTCGGCACCACGCCGGGCACACGACCCGTCCCGCTCCCGCCGGCGGGACCGTCCTCGCCCCCGGGTACCGCCGCCTCCCCGCAGGCTCCACCGCCCCAACCAGCTCCTGCCGGGCCGCCTGCGGGCCCGCCTCCGGGGCCGCCCACGGCCGGAGCCCGACCGGCCGCACCGCCTCGACCACGGACGGCGGCCCCACGCCTTCCGTCCGGCCAGCCGGACATCGCGGGGACGTGGGAGACTCCGGACGGCCCCCTGGAGATCCTCCAGGACGGCTCCAGGCTGACGTTCGTCCTGCCCGGCAGGAACGTCGAGGGACGCCTGACGGGGCCCGACTCCCTGATCGGCGGCTTCGGCCCCGGATGCTGCAAGGGCCGGCTCGAGCAGGCGTTCACCGTGATCGCCTGGGACAACGGCGTGCGCTGGTACCGCCGCTGACCGGAGCCCGGCCATCCGGCCGGGGGAGCCGGCGGCCGGGCCTCACTCGACGGCGTACCGCATCAGCTCCCTGCGGTCGCTCCTGGTCAACGTCCGCAGCCTGACAAGATACTGGGAGACCAGCGGCTGGCCCGTCCCCTGCACGGGCAGCATCCCCTCGAAGATCCGGCGCGCTGCCGTCCGGATCTCCACGCCCCGCCCGGCGTGGGCGTCGTGAATCAGCCCGGCCACCCGCGCCAGCAGCTCGCCGAGCTCGGCGGCCTCCTGCTCGTTGGAGATCAGGAGGCGCCGCTCCCCGGCCAGGTCGTACCCGTCCTCGTCCGCGTAGTGGATCCGGTGGTCGTCGAGCCCGCGCAGCACCTCCACACCGTACTCCCGCGCGGCCCCGATCCCGCCGAGCTCCGGGACGGCCCGTTCCAGGTACGCGTCCACCGCCGTGTAGATCAGGTCCATCGCCCGGTCGAACGACGCCGCGGCCACCTCGACCTTGTCGAACTCCTCCGAGGCCAGCAGGTCGGCGAGCTGCTCCCGCGCCTGCCGGTACGCGGCGTCGTGCGCCACGGCGGGATCGGGCGAGGGCGCTGTCACCTGACCGAACGCCACCGCGCACGGCGCACCGGCGAGCGCAAACATCAAAACGGTCCTCATCACCTTCATGGGTCCCCTCCCTTCGGTCCTCTCCGGTCGGGAATCCTGCACGATCGGTGCCATCCGGAAAGTCCGTCAGGGGAACACCGGCACCGCAATCCGTCACCTTCTCCAGACATCGCCTCCGGTGGACGTTACCCCTCGGTGACCACCATCCCGCCGCACAGGCTGAAAACCCCGTCCCGGTCCCCGTTCCGCCCTCGAAGCCCCATGGCATGCCCCTTGCTTCTCTCCCGGCGAGGGCGCCCCGCGCCCCTGCTCGAAACGACGGAGGACCAACACGGCCATGACATGACGCCCCCCCTAGCGGAACCCGGCCAGGCAGGCGGGTTCCGCTTCATCCCACTCCTCTCCATGGCCCCTTCCCGGGGTCGCCGCGCTTCGGCGCGGCGATTTTTTCGTCCCAACCGCCCGCATGGATCGCCGGATCGAGCCGCTCGAACGCCGGACCCTGCCCCCGGACGGAATCGCCGTCCGGAAGCCGTTCACCCTGACCCGGGTGGCCATCCGCTGACCGTTCACGACCCGGCCGGCCGCCTCCCGCCCCGTTGCTTCCGGCGCCGGGCGATCTCCTCGAGCCGCTCCCGGATCCGGACCTCCCACCCGTCGCTCCCCGGCCGGTAGAACCGGACACCCTCGAGCTCGTCGGGCAGGCACTCCATGTCGGCCACGCCGCCGGGCTCGTCGTGGGCGTACCGGTACCCCCGGCCGTACCCCAGCTCGCCCATCAGCCGCGTGGGCGCGTTGCGGAGGTGGAGCGGCACCGGCAGCCCCGGCCGCTCCCGGACCTCGGCGCGGACCCGCTTGACCGCCGTGTACAGCGCGTTGGACTTGGGCGCCAGGGCGAGGTAGACCGCACACTGCGCCAGCGCCAGGTCGCACTCCGGCATCCCCACGTGCTCCACGGCGTGGGCCGCTGCCGCCGCCTGCTGGAGCGCCCGCGGATCCGCCATCCCCACGTCCTCCGACGCGATCCGGAGCAGACGCCGGGCGATGAACCGCGGGTCGGCCCCGCCCTCCAGCATCCGGACGAGCCAGTACAGCGCGGCGTCCACGTCGGAGTTCCGGACCGACTTGTGGAGCGCCGAGATCAGGTCGTAGTGCGCCTCGCCGCCCTTGTCGTAGACGGCCACGGCCTCCTGGACCGCCCGCTCCACCGTGGCCGGATCGACCGTTCCATCGCCCGTCGTCCGGGCGAGTCCCGCCGCGACCTCCAGCGTGTTCAGGGCCTGCCGGGCGTCCCCGGCGGCCATCCGCGCAATGGTCTCCAGCGCCGCGCCCTCCACCACGACCCCCGAACCGCCGAGCCCCCGTTCGGGATCGTCCAGCGCGCGGCGCAACACCGTCAGGAGGGCCTCCTCCCCCAGGGGGTCCAGGGTGTAGACCGTCAGCCGCGAGAGCAGGGCCCTGTTGAGCTCGCAGGAGGGGTTCTCCGTCGTCGCGCCGATCAGCACGATGTCGCCCGACTCGACGTACGGGAGGAAGGCGTCCTGCTGCGCCTTGTTGAACCGGTGGATCTCATCCACGAACAGGACGGTGCGCCCGCCGCCGGCCCGCCGGTTCCGCTGCGCCCGGGCCATGATCTCCCGCGCCTCCCGGACCCCGGAGAGCACGGCGGAGAACCGGACCATCTCCCAGCCCACCGCCGAAGCCAGGATCCTGGCGATGGTGGTCTTGCCCGTGCCCGGCGGCCCCCACAGGACCATGGACGGCAGCTCCCCCGCCTCGGCGAACGTCCGGAACGGCCCCCCAGGCCCCGTCAGCCGTTCCTGTCCGACGACCTCGTCCAGCGTCCGGGGCCGCATCCGGTCGGCCAGCGGCGGCCGCGTGCCCCCGTCGAACAGGCCGCCCGCCCGCTCTCCCTCCGTCCCCCTACCCTGCATCGGGCCGGTCCCCCGGGGAGCTGTCCCCACGCTGCGCAGCCTCCCGGCACGCCTCCCCGCAGTAGCGGCCCGAACGGCCGGCGACGAGCCAGCTCTCCGGAACGTGGACCCCGCACCGGTCGCACGGCGCCAGCGTCTCGCCCTCGTCCCGGAAGCGGTCCCGTCGCCGGGCCGAGAACCGGGAGAAGTCGTCCGCCCGGGCCGCGGTCCTCCTCTGCCGGTTCCCCACGGCGACGAGGATCCGCCACAGGACGTAAAGGATGACGATCAGGACGAGGAGGCGGCGCGGCACCATGACCCCTTCTCAACCGTTTCCGCCGAGCTCCTTCTGGAGTCCGGAGAGGTCGGGAACCTGGGGGTTCTCCTGCTTCAGGCGCTCGAGGGCTGCGAGGACCTTCCGGGCCTCGTCGTGCCGGTGGAGGTCGAAGTGCAGCACCACGACCTTGTTGAACAGCGCCTGCCACTTCCCGGGATCGATGGCGATGGCGCGGTCGAGCAGCTCCAGCGCCCGCTCGGGCTCGTGGAGGTTCCGGTAGCACACGGCGAGGTCCGTCAGAAGCGACGCGTCGTCCGGCCGCGACTGCCGGGCGGCCTCGTACGCCTCCCGGGCGTCCTTCCAGCGGCCGGCGTCGAAGTAGAGGTTGCCGAGCGCCACGAGGAGGTCCGGGTCACCGGGCCGTTTCCGCAGCGCCGCCTCGAGCTGGCCGACCTGTTCCGCCAGCGCCGGATCCTCGCCGGCGGGCGCGGCGGAACCAGCATCACCCACTGGTGGGTGCCCCGGCGGAACGGCTCCGGTCTCGTCCCCGGCCATCCCCTTCATCATGGCCCGTGCCGGCGGCACGGGCTGGAGCTCCGCCAGAGCGTACCCCACCACGAGCCCCACCATCGCTCCAAGGATCAGGTTGAACCACCACGTCTTGAACATGCCGCTCGACCTCTCGTCTCTCCGCGGCCGGTCCCCCGGCCGTCCGATGTCATTCTTCGCCGATAACGTCCTCGCTCCCGCGGATCTTCCGCGCGACCCACGTGCCGCTCGACGGCAACCCCGCCGAGAGGTTCGTGGCCTCCCAGGTTCCCTGGATCCGCGGCGGATCCTCGTCCGCGAACAGCTCACCGTAGAAGATCGCCGCGAAACCGAGCTGGGAGTCGATCCGCTCCAGCCGGAGCTTTCCGGAGACCAGGGTCCCCTTCAGGGAACCGTACCACCCCCCGGACAGCGTGTAGACGCCGGTGACAAGGGTCCCGTCCAGCTCGAGCTGGACCTCGCCCTCCATGTCACCCGGCTCCACGGTCAGCGTCCACCGCCCGCTCAGCGGGTCCTCGGCCTCCTCCCCGCCGCGACGCAACGCGTCGAGCTTCCGTTCGAGGAGGTCGATCTCCTCCTCGAGCGCGAGGAGGCCCGACCGGAGCTCCCGGGCCTGTCCGATCACCGCGACCAGCTCCGCCTCGGCGAGCCGCAGGTCGTTTTCCCGCAGCTGGAGACTCTGGAGGCTTTCACCCTCCTCGTGCGCCCTTGCGAGGTCCGACGACAGATGAGCGACCCGTGCCCAGGCCTGATCGAGGTCCGTCTGGATATCCTCGAGCGCCTTGAGCCGTCCCGTGAGGAGCTCCCTGTCGAGCTTCAACCGGAGCTCGAGCTGGCCGGCCATCCCACCCGAACCCGCCACCGCAACCGCTGTGGAGGCAAGGAGGACTACCGCCATCGAGCAGAAAACACGCCGTACCATCTGCACCCTCCGTCCCGGCCGGACGCACCGCCCCGTTCCGGCCTGGCGAGAACTGCGCGAACCGCCCCCGCCCTGCCTCCGAACGCCGGGAGTCCGCCGTCCACACCGGCGCTACGAATCCGCCTCCTCCACACCCTGCCGTTCCCGGATCGCCTCGTCGATCTCCCGTTCCACGTCCTCGACGTTCCGCCCCTCGACCTCGGCGACCTCGTAGACGAGAAGCTGCCGCGCATGGTCAAACATCTTCCGTTCCCTAAACGACAGCGATTTCCGGGATGCCACCCTCGTCAAGCAGAGGATGACGTCCACCACGGCCTCGAGGTCGCCGGTCTTCAGGCGGTCGAGATTCGCCTTGTACCGGTCCTTCCAGTCCCCGTCGCCGCTGGCCGCGCGGTCCCGCAACCGGTCCATCACCTTCCGGACATGTTCGCGGGCCGACAGGGGTCTCAGCCCGACCCGATCGCTGTTGGCGACGGGCACCATGACGCGGGAGTTCGTGCTCAGGAGTCTCAGGTTGTAGCAACGAACGGCCTCCCCGAGGAACTCCTGGGTCGTGATGCTCTCCACCACCGACACGCCCTGCGTCGGATACACGACCATGTCACCGACCTCGAACTCCACGGGAGACCCCCTTTCCGATCGATTGTACCGAAGCACCCCGGCGATCGCCAGCGCCACGCCGCAGCCGCGCACAACCGGCCTGACGGGGAGTGAACCGGCGGCCGGCCCGGGGCTTGCCCTCGCCTCCGTCGCCGGACCGCCCCCGCCCCCACGCCGGCCCGTTCCTCGTGGGGCGCTCGATCGCTGGATGGCGAAGGACTCCGTTGTGGGGACAGTCCCGATCGTGAAGGGCCTGGTTCACTGAGGCGCCAATCGGGACGTCGCTTCGCTCGTCCCTGGGGACCCGGAGAAGGCGAGGGTGAGTATTTCCGGCGCTCCTCGTGGAGCCGGAATCGATCCCGGCCGTTCCCGCACGCGCCCTCGGCGACGTCTGCGGCCTCACCTCCGGCCCTGTCGTCAACGTCGATGATTTCTGGTATGATCCAGAGAACAAACGGTTGCAGCATGGCAACGAGAATGATCGGACGGTCCTTCGCTGACGGCCAGCGCATCGTGACGGCAACACGGCGCTGGTGTGGGGGACGTCCGCGAGAGAACCGGCCGGGCCGTCTCCCCCGGACCTCATTCGCGAGGTCCAATGACACCCGGACCGGGAGGCGGAACCGTCCCCGCAGGGGAAGCGGGCGGCGAACGGCACGAGGGAGGACGGCATGGGCAGAAAAGAATGGGCGATCGTTGCACTGGCCGCCATGGCACTGCTCCCAGCGGTGGGAATCGAGGCGGCAATTCCGCAGTCCGAGCGCGATGCGCTGATGGCGCTCTACACCGCCACGAACGGCGACTCATGGGGAAACAACGACGGCTGGGGTGGTGCAGCCGGTACCGAATGCACGTGGCACGGAGTCACGTGCGACGCCGGGGAGACCACCGTCATCGGGATCGACCTCTCGTCGACCCAACTGGACGGGGCGATCCCCCCAGAGATCGGCGACCTGACGAACCTCGAGATCCTCGATCTCTCCTTCGGTCACCTCCCCGCGCCGATCCCGGTCGAGATCGGAGATCTCACACACCTCGTGGAGCTGCGTCTTAGCGGCGTCCAGGCATCGGAGGAGATCCCGCCCGTGATCGGCGACCTGCCCGTCCTGGAGGTCCTCGACCTGTCCTGGAACTACCTCACCGGCGCGATCCCGCCCGAGCTCGGCAACCTCTCGACTCTGCGGGAGCTGTACTTGAACACCTGCCGGCTGACGGGTGAGATCCCGGCCCAGCTCGGGAACCTCGGAAACCTCGAGGTGCTCTTCCTCGGGTGGAACCGGGGACTGAGCGGCCCCATTCCGCCAGAGCTGGGCAATCTCGCCGCCCTGACCACGCTCGAATTGGGGGACAACCTGCTGACTGGCCCCATCCCGGTCGAGCTCGGGAACCTCTCGAACCTTGAGACGCTGAGCCTCTATCGGAACCACCTCCGGGGGACGATCCCCCGGCAGCTCAGCAACCTCACCAACTTGATCAGACTGGACCTTCTCGGCAACCGCCTGAGCGGACCGATCCCGCCCGAACTGGGAAACCTTCCGAACCTCGTGTCGCTCACCCTCTCCGAGAACGGGTTGAGCGGACCGATCCCGCCTGAGCTCGCCGGCCTCCCCAGCCTGGAGCGGCTCTCGCTTCTCAAGAACCGGCTCTCGGGTGAAATCCCGTCGGAGCTCGCCGGCCTCTCGACCCTCACCTACTTGTCGCTGGCATCCAACCTGCTGACTGGCCCCATTCCGGCAGAGCTCGGCGATCTGGAGAACCTCGAACACATCTACCTGGAAGGGAACCAGCTGACGGGTGAGATCCCGGGAACCCTGGCGAACCTCAGTGCTCTGGCCGACGAAGCGTCCAACATCGGGTGGAACGGCCTTCACACGACAGACGAGGCCCTTGCCGAGTTTCTGGACCGGAAGAGCACCGGCTGGCGCTCGACCCAGACCGTGTGGCCGGAGAACATCACGGCCGGTAACGGCACCGTGTGCTCCGTAGAACTGACCTGGGATGCGGTCGCCTACACAGCCGACGCCGGCGGATACCGGATCGAGACGGCCACCTCGGCCTCGGGCCCTTGGGAGGAGGCCGACGTCTTCGTGCCGTCCAAGACCACCACATCGGTGGCCGTGACCGGACTCGCCCCTGGGACGACGTACTGGTTCAGGGTCCGCAGCTACACCTTGCCCCACGACCACAACCCGGGCACGGTGCTCGGCGACCCCTCTCCCGCCGTCCAGGCCACCACGCTCCCGACCGGCGACCTGATCGACGGCGATGTGGACGGCGACACGAGCACCGACGTGGGCGATCTCTCGGCGCTGCTCGGCTACCTGTACGGTCCCGAGCCGACGTACCGACCCGACGTGGACTGCGGCGGTGATGTCAACGCCGGGGATCTGTCGGATCTGGTCAGACTGCTCGGGCCCTGACGTGGCACCCTTGGGCCGTCGCGCTCACCGTCCGGGAATCATGGGCCATCCTCCTGACAGCGGCGATCCTCCCACGTCCCGCCCCGGGTGCACCGGCGCAACCCCTGCGATCATTGCATGAGTCCTGGAGCCCCCCAACTGCGGGATTCTGGGTGTCTCTTGCCAGCCTGTCCAACCTCACGGCCGGTGAAGGGCGAAGGGCGCGGCTGTGAAAATCCGAGTATCCCTGCCCACCTATGCCAATTGCGATCAGGAAATGAACCCGGTCTCCCGCTGCCTTCTTGGGCCGGAGAAAGGAGAGAGTTCGCGGGACTCAGAAGACCTGCCCGATCCCGAAATAGACGTGGAGCCCGGAGCTGATTCCCTTGTGTGCGACGGGGATGGCGAGGTCGAGCCGGAGGGGTCCGAGGGGCGTGCCCCAACGGATGCCGATTCCAGCCCCGGTGGACAGCCGGAGATCGGCGTCGGACCAGCGCTCCCATACCTGGCCTGCGTCGAGGAACACCACCCCACGAAGCGTTCCGGTGATGGGAAACCGGATTTCGTTGTTGAGCACGAGAAGCGCTCCGCCACCCGCCGGGGAGCAGCGGCCGAAAAAGCAGCCGACCGGCCCTACCCAGTCCCGCTCGAACCCGCGGATCGACCACTCGCCACCCGCGTAGAAGCGGTGCGTCGGGTCGAGCACGCCCCGGAGTGCGCGGGCCGCACCAAGGCGGACGCCGAGGGCGGCGGTCCACCGGCGCCGCGGTTCGGTGGCCAGGGAGAATGTGGTCATGGTCCGCGCCGCACGAAGGTCCGACCCGAGCAGTCCGCCGCTGTACGAACCGTCCACGGAGAGGAACCACCCGTGCCGTGGATCGAGCAGATCGTCCCGCCGGTCCAGGATGAGCTGCCCACCCAGGCTGGCCACGGTCACCGTCAGATCCAGGGGGAAGAACGGGTCGGGATCCTTCTCGTACAGGTGGGACCGCTCCCGCTGGAGGTAGATCCGGATCTCGTCCCGTCCACCCCGTTCGAGCCATCCTTCGAGGCTGAACAGCCCGGTCCGCTCGATCCGCGAACCCCGTTCGGTGTGCGTGAACGTCGTGGAGAACGCCAGGTGGAACCGTCCGCCCGGGGCCGGCGGCAGGCCGAACAAAAGCTGGCCGAGCCGGTCCTTCGAGCCCCACCGCATCCGGAACCGCGCGCTGACACCACGCCCGAACAGGTTCTCGTCGTCGAGCTCGAGCAGCAGCTGGCTCCCACGGTCGGAGCTCCACCGCACGCCGGTTCCGGCAGTCCAGCGGGGACGCTCCCGAAGGTCGATGAGCACGTCCGTCATCCCGCCGTCCCGGGTCTCGGTCCGGGCGGTCACTCGCGAGACGGGCGGGAACGCACCGATCCGGGCCATGGACTCGTCGAGGGCGCTCTCACGGAGCGGTTCCCCCGTCCGGAGAACGACACCCTTGCGCAACACGCTCTCGCGGGTCTGCCGCGCCCCCCGGAACCGGATCGTACCCACGACCCGCTGGACACCCGGCTCCAGCTCGATCGTTACCGTCCCATCATCCGGACCGGATGGTCGCCGGATACGCACCTGCACGTCGATGTACCCTGCCTCACGGTACCGTTCGAGGAGTGTCCTCCGTGCAGCCGACAGGGCCCTGCGGCAGAGACACGCGCCGGGGCGCAGAGCAAAGTCCGGAGAGCCGACCACACCGAGCGGATCCTCCCCGACGAGTCTGACCTCCCGGACGAGAACCTCGGGACCGGGGTCCACCGTGACGCGGACCCGCCCCTCGTGCTTCCCGTCGCGGACGAGCTCCACGTCCCGGATCCGTGCGCCCGGGCGGCCCTCACCCGCCAGCGTCGCCCGTAGCCGCGCCAGCGCCTCCTCCCGGCCCGCGAGGAGCGCCGCGAGGTCGGCGGGCGCGGTCCACCACCGGGCGACTCCACGGGCCACGTCCGGATGCAGACCGGAAATCTCCAGACCCATAAGCTCCAGACGCTTCCCCCGCTCGGTCCGGATGACGATCTCCCCGTCCTCCCGTGACACGGTCACCCGCGCATCCGGCCAGCCGTGGGCAGCGAACCACCGCCTGACAGCCTCCCGCATCGCCTGGAAGGAGACTGTGTCCGGAAGGGCGGGCGTCCAGAGGGCCACGACGCTTCGCCGGGTGGCCTTGTCCGGTCTCCTGCCCTCCCAGCGGACGACGACCCGATCGCCCGCCTGGCAGCGGAACGTCACGACCCGTTTCTCCGGAGGTCCGGTCACCTCGACGGTCACCCGGGCGTCAG
Source organism: Thermoanaerobaculia bacterium (assembly GCA_027067575.1). GTDB lineage: Bacteria > Acidobacteriota > Thermoanaerobaculia > Thermoanaerobaculales > Sulfomarinibacteraceae > JAMOVQ01. Next base: position 16,991 of record JAMOVQ010000179.1, read on the forward strand.
GGTAGCCGTACCCGGCGAGCTCGCGCTCCAGGCGGACCCTGGACGCGAACGCCATGAACGGTTCCCACCGTTGTCCGGCGAAAAGCCCGAGCCTCGCCCGGACGGTCCACTTCGAGAGTGGCCACTCCCCTTCCAGCCGGATCTTCCGGATCCGCTCGCCGGCATCCTCCTCGTCGGGCGAGCCACCCCACCGCATCCGTTCGAGGACCGCCCAGCCGTCGCTCTCCGTGCTGCTGGAGATCCACTGCCCGTACAGGCCGGGGATGCCCATCTCACCGACCTGGACGATCTGGGTGGTGTCCTGGGTGTCCGCGAGGTTCGTCGTGAAGAAGTAGCTCAGATGCTTGCCGAAGCGGCGCCCCAGCGTCAGCCGCCGGGCCGGGTCGGTCTCGGTCTCGGCCGCCACCTCGACGGGGTCGATGGCCGTACTCTCGAACCCGAACAGACGTCCCATGCTCGCCGCGGCGCCCGCCTGGACGATGTCGGCCAGATCCAGCGTCTCAAGCCCCGCCGAGAGAGACCGGGTGTCGCGGACGACCAATGTGACTTCCGGCTCCTCTCCGGCACCGCCGGGCAGCTCGATCCGTCCCCGGACGATGGCGGTGGTCCGTCCCCCGACCCTGATCCGTCCTCCGGGAATCAGCTCCAGGCTCCCCGAGATCATCGGACGCGCCAGTGTCCCTTCCACCTCGAGCCGGCGCCACGCGAGCTGGAACGTCCCGAGGTTGTTCTCCACGAGGATCCCGTTCCGTCCCCGGACCTCCATCTGGAGATCGATCCGGTCCAGGGGATCGTCGACGCCGGTGGGAAGCGCGACCCCTCCGGAGGCAAGCTGAAGAAGGTCGAACGGCGTGTCCCACACCCCTCTCACGAGCTCGAGGTCTCCGGCGAGCCGCACCCGGCCGTCTTCGCCCGGCTCCAGGGCCAGAAGACCGTCCCAGCGAGTGACGATTCCGGGCGGGACGACGAACGCCACATGCTCGAGCTCCGCAACGATCCCCTGACCGCTGGCCGGATCCCAGCCGCCACCGAGCTCCACGTGGCCGCCGTTCACCGTTGCCGAGCCGTCCGGAACCTCCACGAGCCCGTCCTCGAGGACGAGCGCCGCATGGATGCCGCGAAGCTCCACCGGAGGGTCGGTCAGTACGATCAGGCCGTCTCCCTGCTCCACCTCCACCTCGCCCGAGATCCCGCCCAACGGGCCCGCAACCCGGAGGTGGACCCCGAGCCCGCCCTCGACCCTGGCCATCGGCAGGAGCATTTCGAGCAGCGGGGCGCCGAGCTTCCCGTCGGCGTCGAGCTCGACCCGGCCGGCTCCGATGTCCGCCCACCCCTCGGCGACCAGCGTCCCGGCGTCGCCCCCGATCCACGTCCTCTCGAGCTCGAACCGTCCCTCGTCGGCCCGCACCACGACGTCCCGGGCCGCACGCATCCGGGCGTACTCCGAATCGATCACCAGGTTCCGAAGGACCACGAGCCCCTTGACCGTGCTGACCGCCGCAGGATCCACCTCGAGGTCGGCCTCCACGTCCGCCCGCACCGAGACCGGAAGAGCCGGCCGGCCCAGCGCCGCCAGCAGCGGTCCGCTCTCGAGCGAACAGCCGGAGAGGTACACGCGGACAGGGCCATCGGACGCCCCGGGCCACAACCAGGACGGACGCGGCAGGCCGCCGAGCGGTACCGTCAGGTGGACGGCCAGCGGACCGGCCGCCGTCACGATCCGCGGTGCGTCGACCGTCGCCAGGCCGTCCCGGATCTCGATCCCGGCCTCCGCCGTCCCGAGCGCCTCGCCTGCCTGGTCCGGGCGCCATGAGACCGTACCGGTGAGCCGTGGATCTCCCAGTGTACCACCCACCCCAGCCGCGAACCGCACCGACCCGTGGAGCGCGTGCCACGGCCCCTGCTCCACCAGATCCGGGCGGAGGTCCATCGCCTCGGCGCGCAGGATCAGCGGCGCCTCCGGCCCCCACCCGCCGATCGTTCCCGCCAGTTCGAGGCGCCCGGCCCCGGAGGCCGCCCGAACGCCGACGGTGAGACCTGAAAGGTCCGCCAGGCATGCGAGGTGGAACGTCCGCACGGGAACGCCGCCGATCCGCCCATCCTTCATCCGGGCGTCTGCCGTCACCCGCCAGACCCCGTCCCCGTACGACGCCGATCCGCCGGCCGTGATCATCCCCTCGGCGGGGATCGTCGCCCCGGCGAACGCCTCCACCAGGTCCTCCACGGTGGAGATGGCCGTCCAGTGGAGGACCGCCACGGCGTCCGGCACGTCCACGGCACCGCGGCCCGTCACCGTTCCGCCGCCGGGCAGCGAGGCAGAGGCCGCCACGTCGAGGGCGTCCAGCGGCCCGCGAAGGCACACCCGGGCCCACGCAGACGCGATTCGGTCCACGGCGAGCGGCCCGGCGTCCAGCTCGAGATCGAGCACGGGACGCCGCGGCCGCCCGGTGATCCGGCCGTCGAGACGGACCGTACCCGCCGGCAGCGAGACGGCGGGGAGCGGCGCGCCCCATCGCGCCGCCTCCCGGGCCGCCGCACCGAGGTCGGTGGCCCGTGCGTGCACCGCGAGATCGAGCCGGGGCCAGGCGGCTCCCGACACCTCTGCGGAGGCTCCGGGAAGAACGACCCGCGCCGTCCGCACCCGCAGCGCGTCCCCATCCAGCGCGGCATCGACCTCGGCCCGGCCACCGGACCAGGCGAAGGCCGCGTCAGCGCCGGCTCCGAGCAGCCTCGCGCCCCCGCCACCGAACGCCACGCCGGCACGGAGCGTCCCGTCCACCACGGCGTCCGCCGGGAACGCCACCGGGAGCTCCGGAAGCCACGCTGCCGCGGCGCGGACCGGAAACCCCGTCAGGCGGCATTCGGCCCGCGCCGTCCCCGCCGGGTCGATCCGGGCGGTCACCTGGCCCCACCCACCGCCCGCCGCACGCATGTGGAGAACGCCGTCCTCGTACCGGAGACCGACGGATCCGAGCCCGAGCCCCACGAGCCCGAGTCCCTCGCCCGCACCGTCGAGCCGTACCCGCGGCGCTCCGTCCTCGAGAAAGGCGGTACCCTCGAGCCGGAGCGCCCCCTGCGCGGCGACCCGGGCGGCGAGGACGGGATCGAGGAACGTCAGGATGGGCCCGGGACGGATCGTCCCGTGGAACCGGAACGACCCCGACGGCGCATCCCAGGGCGCCACCATCCGGCCCGAGGCCTCGATGGCGAGTGGTGTACCGTCGAGCTCGAACCGTTCCACCACCGCGCCCGGCGCCCCGAACGCCCCCGCGAGATCCACCGTCCCCAGATCGAGGTCCCGGCCGTCACGGCCGAGGCGGACACGGCCCTTTGCCGCGATCTGCGCACTCCCCTCCCGTAGCGAACCCTCGATCACGGCCTCCTGGACCGCGACGAGCACCGGACCCGCCGGGCCCGCCGCGCCACCACGGATCTCGAGACGCCCGACCTCGAGGGATGTTCCGGTCTCCCGTCCCTCCCCACCCACGCCCCCCACGGCCGCGGCGGCAGCCAGGTCGAGGGCCAGACCGTCGATGCCGAGCCGTTCCAGCCTGTGCCTCGGACCGATCAGCCGCAGCCACCGCCACGCGGCGGTGACACGGTCCGCCGTGAGCACCGTCTCCCCACCCACGGGCCCAGCCTCGACCCCGTCGAGCTCGAGGCGCGCCGGCCACACCCGGAACCGGACATGGTCCGCCCGGAGGCGCCACCCCGCCCGTTCCTGGATCGTCCGGGTGGCCGCGTTCCATGCGGCGCGCTGGACGGGCGGGAGATGGACCACCAGCAGCGCGGCCCCGAGGACCACGAGGACGGCCACCACGCCACGGACGGTCCAGCGTCTCACCGACCGAGTGTAGCCTTCCCCGGCCTCGGGAGCGCCCCGGTGGCGCCCGTCAGGCCTTCCGGATCCAGAGCACCCAGGCGGAGCCGTCCGGCTCGCAGAAGACGCCGTGACCCTTGCGCTCGAGGGCGTCGATCATGGGCGAGGGGCGGAACGAGGCGTTCAGCCGGACGACGCCACCGGTCTCGAGCTCCGAGAGCGCCGACGTGACCTCGGCCACGGGGCTCCTTCCCTCGCCCAGCAGCGCATCGGCGTCAAGGGCCACCGACGGCGAGGCCTCCTCGGCCCAGGCCGGGCGAGCGGACGGCGACGATACCGGAGCGTCGAGGACGGTCAGCAGCGGGGGCTGGCCCAGCGCCCGCCGCAGGGGGTTGACGATCTCGGCCACCGGCTTGCCTGCCATCCTCGCCGCCTGAGCCAAGGTGGCGACCCGCGCCACGGTCCGCCGCAGCACGGGGTTCTTCAGCGCCGAAAACGCCGGCGCCAGACCGATCAGCGTCTCCTCCAGCTCGGGGTGGGCCTCGAGCAGCTCGGAAACCCGCGTCTCGGGCACGACCATGTCGTCGTGGTTCACCGGTCACCTCCCTCGTCCAAGAGTCGCCGTTCTCCCTCGAGCTTCCGGATGGCCGTCACGTCCTGCGTCACCTCGAGGGTCCCGAGGTAGTCGCCGGAGACCGAACGGACGGCAAAGTACCGGATGTGGACGAACCGGCCGCCCATCTGGATCCAGAACTCCGCCACGTCCCGGACGCCCGACCGCAGCTCCGCGACGACCCGCTGGACGATGTGGAGGCTCTTGGGCGGATGGCAGTTTTCGACCTTGCGCCCGATGATCGTGCGGCTCCTCGGGAAGATCCGGTCCGGGCCTTCGGAGAAGAACGCGACCCGGTCATCGGCGTCGACGAAGGTCAGGTCGAACGGCATGGTGGAGAGGATCGCTCCGAGCTGCTCCACGGTCAGCGAGCCGGAGGGAAGCCGGATCGCGCCCTCCGGGGCGTCCCCGTTCTCCTGCGGAGACGCGGGGCCGTCGAGCACGGGCAACCACACGCCGCGCGGCTCGGCGAGCATGGGGCCGAGATCGCGCCACTGGCGGGCGATCTCGCCCCAGTCGCTCGCGGAGAGGTGCTCCGCCAACATCGGCACGAGGATTCCGTCCTCCTTGTCGGCCATGGAAACGAGCTGCTCGAGCATCGGGTCGAACACGGTGGCGCGGGCCAGCTCAAGCTCCTCCGGTCCCAGTTCGCCGACGTTCTCGACGAGCTCGGCCGCTGCCCTGACGAGCTCGCGGATCTCGTCGTCCACACCCCACATCACCTTGGGCGGCCCGGTCAGCCCGGCCTTCTCGAGGAACGGGAAGAGCAGGAGCTCCTTGCGCTGGTAGTGGACGTCCACGAGCCGGATCCGGGTCATGGTTTCACGGAGCGTTTCCGCCGCGGACTCCCGAACCGGCCCATCGCCGTCCAGAAACCGCGCGAGCGCCTCCCGGAACGTGCCGGCCAGCTCCCGGATGACGTCGTTCTCGATCTTGAGCGTGTTGGCGGGGTGGCCCGCGATCCGGGCGAGGTCGGGAAGCTCGGCCCGGCTCTCCCGGAACAGCGCCGCATGGACGTCGCACATGCGCTGGATCTCCTCCTGGGGCATCCCCTCCCGCATCAGCTCCGTCTCCAGCGCCGAGATCTCCGTGGCGCCGGTCTCGCCGATGATGCCGGCGAACTCGTCCTTGAGCGCCTCGGGGTCCTCCCCGTCGTGCAGACGGCGGATCATCGTCTTGAGCCGGTCGAGACGGTACCGGCGGTTGTCGAGTAGCTCGCTCATCGTGACCCTCCTGTTCCGGGGCGGCGTCCACGGCCGGTCCCCGGCCTGCGGACAACGGCGCAGGCCGGCCGCCTATTCCCGGCCGCCCGGGGGAAGAGCGCGGTATGATCGGGGAATGGAGATCGAACGCGCCGCCGGGGTGCTCCTGCACCCAACGAGTCTGCCTTCGGAGTTCGGGATCGGAGACCTGGGGCCGGGCGCACACCGGTACCTGGAGTGGCTCGCGTCCGCCGGGGTCCGGTGGTGGCAGATGCTCCCCCTCAACCCGCCCGGCGCCGGCTTCTCGCCGTACTCGGCCCGCTCCACCTTCGCCGGGAACCCCCTGCTCGTCTCGCCCGCTGCGATGGCTGGGGACGGCCTTCTCGACCGGGCCGACCTGGAGGATTACCCGGCGCTCCCGAATGAACGGGTGGACTACCCCGCGGTGGCGGCGGCGAAGGACCGTCTCCTGCGAGGGGCCTGGGAACGTTCGGGGGGACGGCTCCCCGGCGAGCTCGGGGCGGCGTTCGAGCGGTTCTGCTCGGAGGAGGCCGGCTGGCTGGACGACTGGGCGCTCTACGACGCCCTCCACCGGGCCCACCGGGGCGCGCCGTGGACGGCCTGGCCGCCCCCACTGCGCGACCGCGACCCCGCGACCCTCCGGTCGTGGGCGGACGTCCACCGGGACGATGTCGCCTTCTCCCGGTTCTGCCAGTGGCAGTTCTTCCGGCAGTGGAACGCCCTCCACGAACGGGCCCGCGATCTCCGGGTCTCGATCCTCGGGGACGTCCCGATCTTCGTCGCCCACGACTCGGCGGAGGTCTGGGCCAACCGGGAGCTGTTCCGGCTCGACGCCGAAGGCCGGCCGGTGGCGGTGGCCGGGGTGCCGCCGGACTACTTCTCCGAGACCGGCCAGTTGTGGGGCAACCCGCTCTACGACTGGGACCGGATGGCCCGGGACGGCTACGCCTGGTGGGTCCGGCGGCTGGGACACGCCCTGCGCCTGGCCGACGCCGTGCGGCTCGACCACTTCCGGGGGTTCGCCGCGTTCTGGGAGGTTCCGGCGGGTGCGGAGACCGCCGCGGAGGGCCGGTGGGTGCCGGGGCCGGGCGAGGCGCTGTTCCGGGCGCTGGACGCCTCCCTTGGAGGGCTTCCGTTCGTCGCCGAGGACCTGGGCACCATCACGCCGGACGTCCACGCCCTGCGCCGCCGCCTGGGCCTTCCGGGGATGGCGATCCTCCAGTTCGCCTTCACCCCGGAGCCCCGCTCGTCCTACCTGCCGTACAACCTGACCCGGGACACGGTTCTCTACACGGGGACCCACGACAACGACACGACGGTGGGGTGGTGGCTCGGAAAGGCGACGGAGGCCGAACGCGACTTCGCCCGCCGGTACATGGGGACGGACGGGAGGGAGATCCACTGGGACATGATCCGGCTGGCACTGTCCACCGTGGCGGACCTCGCCGTGGTGCCCCACCAGGACCTGGCGGGCCTGGGCTCCGACTGCCGGATGAACGTCCCGGGACGCCCGGACGGGAACTGGGCGTTCCGGATCACCGACTGGATGCTGGCCCCCGGCATCCGGGACCGACTGGCCGAGCTGGTCGAGATCTACGGCCGGTAGGCTGGCGCGCTTCTCTCCCCGGTGCCCCCCGCCGCGTGCTGTGGCCGTTCCTGGGCGGCGGCTCCCCCCAGCCCCGCCTCCACGCGGATCTTGAGGGAAGATAGAGGTCTTGGCGGGCTGGCTGCAGCGGCGCTCCGCGGGGGGCTTCGGTTCGTGGCCCTCGTCCACGACACGGCGCGCGGCGCCGACGGGGGCGCGTTCCTCGACGCCGCCCGGCCGGCGGCGGGGGGACTGCTGCTGCACGGCTGGAGGTACGGCCGGCCTGACCGGTGTCAGGGGCTCTCCATGCCGAGGGTCTTCACCAGGAACGCCAGTCGGTCCGCGGCCTCGTCGATCCGCTTGGAGACGGGTTTCCCCGCCCCGTGTCCCGCGCGGGTCTCGATCCGGATCAGGATCGGCCGGTCGCATCCCTGGGCGGCCTGGAGCCGGGCCGCGTACTTGAACGAGTGGGCCGGAAACACGCGGTCGTCGTGGTCGGCGGTGGTGATCAACGTCGCCGGGTAGCAGATGCCAGGTGTGATGTTGTGGTACGGCGAGTACCGGGAGAGTACCCGGAACATCGTGGGGTCGTTCGGATCGCCGTACTCGGGGATCCATGCCCAGCCGATGGTGAACTCGGGGTAGCGGAGCATGTCCATCACGCCCACCGCGGGCAGCGCCGCCGCGAACAGGTCCGGGCGCTGGTTCATCACGGCGCCGACGAGCAGACCGCCGTTGGAGGCACCGGAGATCGCCAGCCGGTCGATGGTGGTGGTTCCGGAGGCGATCAGCCATTCGGCCGCGGCGATGAAGTCGTCGAAGACGTTCTGCTTGTTCTCGAGCATCCCCGCCCTGTGCCATGCTTCGCCGTACTCACCACCTCCGCGGAGGTTCGGGACGGCCAGCACCCCACCGCGCTCCATCCAGACGAGGTTGGGGACGGAGAAGAACGGCGTCAGGGAGATGTCGAACCCGCCGTACCCGTACAGCACGGTGGGGGACGGTCCGGATGAACGGTTCAGGTCCTTCCGGTGGCTGACGAACATCGGGATCCGTGTGCCGTCCTTCGAGGTGTAGAACACCTGCTCGGTGACGTAGCTCGAGGGATCGAACCGGAGCTCCGGTCTCCGGAACGGGGCGCTCCTCCGGGTCGTGAGGTCGAAGCGGTGGATGGTGGACGGCGTGGAGAAGCTTCGGAACGAATAGAACGTCTCCCTGTCCGACCGGCGGCCCGAGAAACCGGCCACGGATCCCGGGCCTGGAAGCGGCACCTCACCCTGTGACCGTCCGTTCAGATCGTGGAGCGTGACCACGCTCATCGCGTCGCGGAGCCCCGCGCAGACGAGGGTGTCCCCGAACAGGGAGGCACCCCGGAGGATGATCTCGCCCGGCGGGACGATCTCGCGCCAGCTTGCCGGCTCCGGATGCTCGAGGTCGATGGCCACGATCCGCCCGTGATCCGGCTGGTTTGAGTGGAGGTAGAACACCGTGCCGTCGTTGCCGACGTAGCCGTACTGCGCCTCGAACTCCGGAGTCAGCGTCCTGGGGGGCGCTCCGGGCCGGGAGAGGTCGGCCACCAGCAGGAGGTTGGCCGGGTCCGTGCCGCGGCTGACGTGGATGACGAGCCAGCGCCCGTCCTCCGTGACCACGGGAGAGAACCCCCAGTCGGGGTGCTCCCGGCTCTCGAACACGAGCCTGTCTTCGGCCTGGGACGTCCCCAGGCGGTGGAAGAACAGCTTCTGGAACCGGGTCGTCTCCTTGAGCGCCGCGCCCTCGCGCGGTGCGTCGTACCGGGCGTAGTAGAACCCCGAGTCATCCGGCGCCCAGGCGGCGCCGGAGAACTTCGACCAGTGGAGCGTGTCGGGCAGATCCTCCCCGCTGGAGACCCGGCGGACGTGCCAGGTCTGCCAGTCCGATCCCGCCTCGGAGGTGGCCCAGGCCAGGAGGTCGCCGCGCCACGAGGGCTCCACGCCGGAGATCGCGACGGTACCGTCCTCGGACAGGGTGTTGGGATCGATCAGGACCCTGCCCGGATCGGCGGGGGATTCCGCCGTGAACAGGACGCTCTGAGGCTGGAGACCGGTGTTGTGGAACCAGAAGAAGTGCCGGCCGGCCTTGAACGGGATCGAGTACCGTTCGAAGTTCCAGAGCTCCTCGAGCCGAGCACGGAGGGCCGTCCGTCCCGGGATCGCGGCGAGCCATGCGTCGGTCAGAGCGTTCTCCGCGTCGATCCACTCCCGGACCTCCTCGGAGTCCACGTCCTCCATCCACCGGTACGGGTCGGGGACGGTGACGCCGGCGATGGTGTCCGCCGTCGTTTTGGCCAGGGCGGGCGGATACCGAAGCGGCCCGCCGGTTCCGGGATGCCGTGAGCACCCGGGCGTCACGGCAAGCAGGGTGGCGGCGAGTGCGAGTGCGGGAAACGGGCGGAACTGTGTCATGGAACACTCCTCTTCGGAGACCGATTCTACCGCGCCCTCCGAAAGGCGCGGTATGATGAAAGGGTGCCGGTCGGGATCCAGCGACACGTTCTCTTGGTTGGAGTGCAGCGGAGTGCGGTGGAGCACCTCGTGCCGCTCCTCCAGCGGGAGGAGATCGAGGTCATCTCCGTCGATGCCGACCCGGCGGTGGCCGATCTCACCCGGATCACACCGTTCGAGCTGGTCATGGTGCGGTTCCCCATCGAGGGTCTCGATGCCGGCGAGTTCCTGAGCATCGTGAGGGATCCCTCCTCGGCGTCCCGGCGGGCGGGGGTCATGCTGCTTGCGGACGAGGCCCACCTCGAGGAGGCGGCGGCGTTCCTCGATCGGGGCGCAAACCGGATCGTCTCGGCGACATGGTCCGATGCCCGGATCTGGCGCGCCGTGGCGGATCTCCTCGACGTGGCGCCCCGTGTCGCGCTGCGGGTTCCCGTCATGGTGGACGTGGACCTGGCGTCGGAAGGTGTGCCCGAGGTCTGCCGCTCGGTGGATCTCTCCACGTCGGGCATCCGGCTCGAGAGCCCCAACGGCTACGGACCAGGAACGCGACTTCAGATCGGCCTCGTCCTCCCGAAGGTGGGTGGAGTCGTCCGTGTGCAGGCAGAGATCGTGCGCCGGACCGATCCCGAACGTGAAGGCGTTCACGGGTTCGCTGCCCGGTTCACCTCCATGAGCGAGGAGGACGAGGCGCGCCTCGCCCGGTTCGTCGACATGGTCCGCCGGGAGCTCGTGGGCTCCTGAGTCACCCACGGCTCCGAGGGCCGCTTCAGACCCTGATCAGGACCTCCCCGCTCCCGATCCCGCCCCCGACGCACCGCGTGGTTACCCCGATCCGCGCGTCCCGGCGTCGGAGCTGGTGGACCATGTCCACGACCTGGCGGGCGCCGGTGCACCCGACGGGGTGGCCCAGGGAAATCCCGCTGCCCCACTGGTTCACCCGCTCCACGGGCAGGTCGGGCAGGAACCGGAAGGCGGCGGCGAGCACGGTCGCGAACGCCTCGTTGAGCTCCCACAGGTCCACGTCCCCGATCCCGAGACCGGCGCGGGCGAGGAGCGGGGGAATCACCTTGAACGCCCCCTCGCCCATGTACTCCCGCTCGACCCCGACGTTGGCGAACGCCCGGAGCTCGGCGAGCGGTTCCAGGCCGAGCTCCTGCGCACGTTCCTCCGTCGTCACGATCACCGCCGCCGCGGCGTCGTTGACCGAGGAGGCGTTGAGTGTGGTGATCGTTCCGCCGTCGGGCTTGAAGTAGGGCCGTGCGGCGGCCAGCTCCTCGCGGGTGATCGAACGCGGTCCTTCGTCCCGCGTCACGAGGATCGGATCCTTCCGCCGTCGCGGGACCTCGACGGGCGCGACATACTCGTCGTCGAAGAACCCCTCCTCCCACGCCCGGAGCGCCGCGTGGTGGCTCCGGTACGCGATCTCATCCTGCTCCTCCCGGGTCAGCCCGTACCGCTCCACGAGCCGTTCCGTCATCAGACCCATCAGCTCGCCTTTACCGACGTGGGTGTCGGTCAGCGCCCCGAACAGACCGTCCACGAGGGTCATGTCCCCGTAGAGCTGGCCCCTGGTACGGCCGGTGAACAGGTAGCGCGCCACGTTGGACATGGACTCCACGCCCCCGGCGACACCCAGCGTCACCTCGCCGAGGCGGATTCTCCGGTAGAGCGAGTGGATCGCGGCGCCCCCGGAGGCGCAGTTCTCGTGGAACGTCGTCGCCGGGGCGCTCCACGGAATCCCGGCGGCGAGCGCCGCGTTGCGGGCCACGTTCGGCGAGCGGGGATCCTGCATGACCCAACCCATGCATGTGTACTCGACCTGCTCGGGATCGAGCCCGGTGCGCCGGAGCAGCTCACGAATGGCGATGGCCGCCAGGTCCTCGGCCTGGAAGGGGGCCAGCGCCCCTCCGATCGAGCCGATGGGCGTCCGGACGGCTCCGGCGATGACGATCCTCGACGGGCTCATGCTCACCTCCTCGTGAAGTCCACCGGCGCTGAACAGGCCATGCGCCGTGGCGTTCTCGCCGAGCCCCGTGGGAACCGTTGCGGCCCGGCGGCCGGTGCCGGTCATCCCAGCCTCCGCAAGAACTCGGCGAGAAACGCGTCGAGATCGCTCCGGGCCGTGGTCTCGTCCACATCGAACACGCGGACCAGCTCCCGGACGAGCTCGTCCCCATCCGTGACACCGTTTGCGACGGTGTCCAGCAGGAACATCCCCGTCTCGTTCAGGGAGAAGACCTGAAGCCCCTCCACCTCGAGCAGGACACCGCTGCCGTCAGGAAGGTGCGTCACCGCGAACCGGTTCGAGCGGAGGTTCTCGGCGATCCGTTCGAGCCCGTTCATTCCGGTATCTCCGCGCCGCTGCCGGTGGTGAAGACGACCGAGTACGCCCGCTCGAACGGCGGTCCGTCCGGAGGCGAGACCACCTGAAGCGGCGCACCGTCCACCTCGAGCCAGGCGTGCCCCTCGGCGTGTGCGCTGTCACGCCCCGGCCGGAACCCGGTCACGAGCCGGACGTCGTGGTACGGCGCGAGCATCCGCCCCGCCACCAGACTTCGCACGAGACAGCTGTCCACGGCTCCTGTCAGGCCGTGCCAGAGGCGAGAGGCCCTGGCAGTCGCGGAGAGGGCCCGGTCCACGTCGGGTGACGAGGGGGCCGGACGTCTGGCGAGGAGCCGGACGAGTTCCGCGAGTGGCACCTCGTTCGCACGCTGTGCAGCGGCCACGACGGGGACGGCGGCGGCGGCCAGCCAGAGATCGCGCGCCGAGCGCCGCCGCCCCGCGCCGCCGCTCGCCGGTGTCCCCCGTCGCCTCGTGCCGTCCATACGACCGGATTGTAGCGGAGCAGAGTTCACCCGGCGCCGGCGAAAGACGATGTCCTCAGTCCACCGTCAGCGTCTTGGAGAGGTTGCGCGGGAAGTCGGGGTCGTGCCCCCGGAGCACCGAGAGCCGGTAGGCCAGGAGCTGGAGCGGCACCACGGCGAGCAGCGGGTTGACCTCCGGCGGCGCGGCCGGGAGCTCGACGACGTGGTCCGCGTTGGCCTCGATCCTCGGATCGGGTTCCGCGATGCAGATCGCGCGGCCGCCCCGGCAGGTGACCTCGTTGATCGCCGAGATCATCACGGGCACGTCCTCCGGCCCGGGGACGAAGAGGACGGGGTACCCCTCGGTGACCGCGGAGAGCGGCCCGTGCTTGAACTCCGTGGAGAGCATCCCCTCGCAGTGGGCGTAGGTGATCTCCTTGAGCTTCAGCGCGCCCTCCAGCGCAATGCCGAAGGTCAGGCCGTACCCGAGGCAGTACAGATCCTCCCGGTCCGCCAGCTCGCGGGCGATGGCCTCGACCTGGGGCAGGGCCCGTTCGATGGCAGCCTCCAGGAGCGCCGGGATCCTGGCCAGGCAGTCGGCGTCGCGGTTGCCCAGGCGGTGCGCGATGAACAGGAAGGCGATCACCTGGTTCGTGAACGTCTTCGTGGCGGGCACGCTGATCTCGTACCCGCACGCCAGCGGGAGGTAGTGGTCGGCGGCGTTCATCAGCGTGGAGCCAAGGACGTTGGCCAGGGCGAGCACCCCCATGCCGCGGGCCCGCGCGGCCTCCACGGCGTTCAGGACGTCCTTGGTCTCGCCGCTCTGGCTGACGAAGATCCCCACGTCCTCCGGGCCCACCGAGGCTCCGTACTGGGCGATGAACTGGGGTGCCAGGACCGGCGTCGCGGAACGGCCGGCCAAACGGTTGAGGTAGACGGCGCCCTCGAGGCATGCGTGGTGGCTCGTGCCGCACCCGACGAGGTAGAGGTGCCGCGCCCGCCCCGCCATCTCCAGGAACGGCACCACGTGCTTCGACTCGCCGAGCAGGTGGAGGAGGTCACCGGCGACCTTCGGCTGTTCGTGGATCTCCTTGAGCATGAAATGCGGGAACCCGCCCTTCTCGGCGGTCTCCATGTCGTCCTCGACCAGCTCCGGCTCGCGGTGGACGGTCTCCCCCGTCTCCACGCCGACCACGGTGACGCCGTCCGCGTCGAGCACGGCGATCTCCCCGTCGTTCAGACGAATCACCCGCCGTGTCAGCGGGAGGATCGACGGCAGGTCGGAGGAGACGCAGGTGAACCCGTCCCCGATCCCGGCGACGAGCCCCGAGCCCATCTTGATGGCGTAGAGCCGGTCGTCCCCGGCCTCGCCGATGACGAAGGCGTAGTCTCCGTGCAGGTCGTTCGCCGCCTTCCGGATCGCCGTCACCATGTCGTCCCCGGCCCGGCGGTACCGCTCCACGGCGTGGACGCAGCTCTCGCCGTCGTTGGTCGACCGGACGGTCATCCCCTCGGCGATGAACCGTTCCCGGAGCTCGACGTTGTTCACCACGTTGCCGTTGTGGGCACCGACCATGCGCCCCTCGGAATCCAGGTGGGGCTGGGCGTTCGTCCGGGATGGCGCCCCGAACGTCGCCCACCGGAGCTGGGTGATCCCGCGCCGCCCGCGCATCTCCGCGAACCCGAGGCGCTCCGCGACCTCCTCGACCCTGCCCACGTCCTTCCGAAGGTCGATCGTTCCATCATCGCAAAGCACGGCACAACCAACCGAGTCGTACCCCCGGTACGCGAGGCGCCGGCCGGCCTCAATCAGCACCGGTCCCAGGGTGCGTTCCTCCCTCGTGACGATTCCGAAGATTCCACACATGCGCTCCTCCAGGAGCCGGATTCTACACGGTCACCTGCGCATTCGGGCTCCACGCCGGCGTCCGTGCCGGAAGCCTTCACCCGGCGGAGACCTGTCTTCGACACCAGCAGCGCCTGCACTCCGGGAGCCTTCACGGCAACGGTCTCTGGAACCAGTGGACCGGAAACGCGGAGCCGCGGTTGCTGGCGTTCCGGATCACGGTGATCCTGGAGAGGTTATGCGACGCACCAGAAGTCCGTGCCCTCGACGAGCCCCATTCCCCGGAGCCTCGCACGGATCAGATCCCGCGCACCGAGCGCGGAGACGGCCGCCAGGACGGTGGTCTTGGGGCCGATCATCTCCGGGAGCTCCTCCGGAGCGAGGATCGGAACCCCTCGCCGTCTCCGGCCGTGGAGCCGGGTGTCGATGTCGACGAACGCCGTCGGGGCCATGCCTTCCACTTCCAGCTCCCGGGCCAGGCGCCGTCCGGTGGGGCCCGCTCCCCAGATCACGATCTCCTTGCCGGCAGAGAGAGCTCCCCGTGCCATGTGGTGGGCCTTGAGGCGAAGGAACGCCGCCTTCGAGTAGCGGGCGTCACGCCAGGTCAGCCGTCCGTGGTGCTGGCGCCAGAACAGCAGGACTTTCGCAACCTTGCCGAACCGCACACCCTGACCAAACAACCGGAGCCACAGGTCGTGGTCCTCCGGCCATCCCAGGTCCCGCCAACCACCTGCCGCCTCCAGGATCCTCCGCCGGATCATGACACTGGGATGGGCCACGGGACTCTCCACGAACCGCTCCCGGGCCATGGCCTCGTGGTCCAGCAACCCGTTGAGCCACGTCTCGTACCTTCGCAGTCCGCCGTCGATCCCCTGGACGGGGAAGTGACGGACCAGACAGGACACCACACCGGTCTCCGGGTTGGCTGTCAACCACGCCGTCTGGAGCTCCAGGCGGTGCGGGTGCATGGCGTCGTCGGCATCCATCCGGGCCACGAATGGGGCGCGGCACGCCTCGAGCCCGGCGTTGAGAGCGGGGACGAGCCCGTGGGGTGGGGTATGGATCACCCGCCATCGGGGGTCCGCCGTGGCGATCCTGTCGAGCACCGCGCCCGAGCCGTCGGCGGATCCGTCATCCACCACCACGACCTCGAGATCGCTCAGAGTCTGCCGGCGGATCGACCGAAGACAGGAAGTCAGCCACGGCATCCCGTCACGAACCGGGAGCAGGACCGAGACGCGGGGATGGTTCCTCGCCACGGGAACACGGTACCGTAGCCCGTGATGCTGTCTGTCCGTCCACAGGCCAAGGTGCGGGCTGTCTCCATTGACTCCGGGCACGCTCCATCCTCGAGAGTCCGGGCGCTTCCGCCACGAACTCGTGGCGTGCCGGCGGCCGGGCGTCGACGGTGAGCAGTGTCCCGGCCCGGACGAGCCGTTGCGGCGCGAGGAGAAAGGAACCGGCTGGAGATCGGAAGGTACAATCCAGGCATGGATGAGAGGGTGTTCGCGGTCGTCGTGCCAGCGCTCGACGAGGCTGAGAGGATCGCGGCGTGCCTCCGGTCTGTGGGGCCGGAGGCGGCCGAAGTGGTGGTGGTGGACGGGGGGAGCCGGGACGGTACGCGGGAGGTTCTGGCGGGGTTCGATCGGGTCACGGTGCTCGAGAGTCCCCGGGGCCGCGGGGTCCAGCTCGACCGGGGGGCGCGGGCCACCTCGGCCCCGTACCTCCTGTTCCTCCACGCGGACTGCCGTCTCCCGGAGGGGTGGGCCGCATCGGCGGGGAGGGCCCTCGACGATCCGGACGTGGCGCTCGCCTGTTTCCGGCTCCACACTGAGCCCTCGGACCCCGGCGCGGGCCGACTGGCCCGCCTGTGGGCGAAGCTGCTCGACCTTCGCTCGTTCGGACCCGCGCTGCCGTACGGGGACCAGGGGTTCGCCGTCCGGCGAGAGGTGTATGAGGCCGTGGGCGGGTTTCCCCACATCCCGCTGATGGAGGACCTGGCGTTCGCGCGGGCGTGCCGGCGCGTAGGCCGTATCCGGCGCCTGCCGCTTTCGGTGCGGACCACGAGCCGCCGGTTCGACGGGATGCCGGTCCGGGCCCGGCTGTGCACGGCAACGTTCCCTCTGCTGTTCCGGCTGGGCGTCTCGCCGTGGACCCTTGCGCGGTGGTACCGGGAGGTCCGGTGAACGGGGTGATCGTGGTGTTCGGCCGCGAGCCGGTCCCCGGCCGGACCAAGACCCGGCTCGCCCACGCCATCGGGGCCAAGCGGGCGGCAGCGGTCTCCCGGGCGCTCCTCGAACGGACGCTGGCGGAGGCCGCGGCCACGGGGGTCCCCGTGGTGCTGTCGCTGGCCGCCCCCCTGACCGGGGTCTGGTCCCCGCCCGGGGGCGTGGCGGTGGAGGTGCAATGCGGCGGCGACCTGGGCCGGCGCATGGGGGACGCCTTCGCCCGCCGGTTCGCGGCCGGTGCGGAAAGGGTACTCCTGGTGGGTTCGGACTGCCCCGGGGCCGATGCGGGCCGCCTCGGGGCGGCCCTGGGGCTCCTCGACACCCACCCGGTGGTGCTCGGTCCCGCCCGGGACGGCGGCTACTGGGCGATCGGACAGCGGGCGCCGGGCGTCGACTGCTTCACGGGCGTGCCGTGGTCCTCGCCGGAGACGCTCCGCGCCACGCGGGAACGGCTGCGGGGCCTGGGCGTCTCGTGGGCCGAGACCGTGGCGCTGGCCGACGTGGACACGGTGGAGGACCTGGAGCGCCTCCAGCGGGAGGGCCCCGGGTTCCGGTGAGGGAGGCCGGGCGGTCCGCGGTGCCGTTCCCCGGTCCTGGCGGTGCTACTCGCCGAGGAGCGACCGGACGGTCTCCAGCACCTCTGCGGGGGAGAACGGCTTGGTGATGTACCCCATCGCCCCGACCTCATGGCCCCGCCGGACGTCGTCGGCCAGGGTCCGGGCGGTCAGCATGACCACGGGGAGGTCCCTCGTGCGATCGTCCTCCCGCAGCCGGGCGGCGAGGTCGAACCCCGTGGTGGGCGTGGCCAGGGTGACGTCGAGCAGCACGAGGTCGATCCGGTTGCCGCGGATGATCTCCCACGCATCCTCGGCCGATTCGGCCTCGAACGCCGTGTACCCCTCCCGCCGGAGCTTGTACGCCAGGATCTTGAGGATGTACGGCTCGTCATCGACGATGAGCACGCGCTTCGCCATCACTCCCATCATACCCAAGGCGGACGGCGAGCAATAAGGAAAAGGGACACCGTTCTTTTCTGGAGGGTCGATCTGTTCCCCGCCGCACTGAAACTGGTCATCGGCCCAGCCCCCGGCCGGGTTTGTCCGATCGGTTCCATTCGCCCGAGGACCGTAGCCGCGGTGCTCCGTGCGGTCGGGTCAGGAACCCACGAGCATCCGGTTGGCCGCGCTCCGGGTCTCCCCGGCGGTGGAGACCCGGATGGCCGCGTGCTCACCGGCCGGGCACCGGTTCTCGCAGATCCCGCAGCCGACGCAACGCGCCGGATCGATCCGGGGGCGCTGCAGGCGAACGGCGTTCCCGTCCCTTCCGTGGTCGACGGCCTCCTCGAGCCAGATCGCCTTCGGGTCGGTGGGGCACATCTCCTCGCAGACGATGCACGGGGTGGCCATGGCCCACGGGAGGCAGCGGCCCCGGTCGATGAACGCCGTGCCGATCCGGACCGGCGGATCATCATTCCGCCCGATCTTCTCGTCTGCGGTCAGCAGACGGATCGCCCCCGTGGGACACACCTCCCCGCACCGCGTGCAGGTGTACTCGCACCAGCCTCGGCGCATGTCGAGGACCGGCGTCCAGAACCCCTCGACGCCGACGCCCGAGAGGGCGGGCTGGATCGCCCCGGTGGGGCACGCCTGCTGGCACAGCATGCACTTGACGCAGCGGTCCAGGAACTCGTTCTCGGGAACGGAGCCGGGCGGGCGGATCGCCGTGGCGCTCCGGGCGGTGCGGCCCCCGCCAGAGGCCCGCAGAACGGGACCGAGCACGAGCCCCCCCGCCAGAGCGCCCAGCGCCCGTCTCCGGGAGAGGTCCGGGACGGCGGGCAACGGGGAGGGGGCGGAGGAGAACCCGTAGGAGAGCGCATGCTCGCCGCACCGGTCGATGCACTCCAGGCAGACCATGCACTCCTCCACCCGGTGGTCCCCGAGCGGCTCGTCGGCCCCCTGGCAGTCCGTCACGCAGAGCAGACACCCGGTGCACCTGCCGTCGATCCGCCTGATCCGGAAGAGGGAGAACCGTGCGAGGAGCCCGAGCAGTGCTCCCAGCGGGCAGAACGCCCTGCAGAACAGCCGGGGGGTCCACACGGAGGCGAGCACCACGGCCGCGAGCAGGGCGCCGGCGATCCAGCCACCGGGAACGGGCCCGCGCACGGGAAGGAGAGGCCAGACGGCGGCCGCCAGTCCGCGGGCGAGCAGGGAGAGCGGATCGAGGAGACCGGTCTGGAGGGAACCGAGAACGGCCCAGCCGGCGAGGAGCGCCAGGAGCACGTACTTCGTGCGGTACAGCGGCCGCCAGCGGTTCCGGCCGGACCGCTCGCGGAGCCGCCTGGGCGTGCCCCATCGCGCCACCAGCTCCTGGAGCGTGCCGAGGGGGCAGATCCAGCCGCAGAAGATCCGGCCGCCGGCGAGCGTCAGGAGGACCACGGCGAGGGACAACCCCAGTGCGGTAGGAACGGCGTGGTGGGCCAGGGCGAGCCCGGCCGCGGTCAGCGGGTCCCCGTGGTGGAGGAGGTCGTACGGGAGCGTCCGGGGGTCTCCCGCCGCGAGGCGCTCGAGAAGCCAGAGGAGCAGCGCGAGGAAGGCAAGCTGGTAGAGCAGCCGGAGCCGTCGCCACCAGATCATGCGGTGCCGAGCTCCTCCAGCGAGGACGGGTCGCCGAGACCCAGCCCGAGCTTCTCGGCCTCGGCGATGAAGCCGAGCCGCCGGTGGTCGAGGCCGAGGAGGCTCGCGCCCCATGCGTCGAGCGCAACGGGGTCGGTTCCGGCCGCGACTGCGTCCACGCGCCGGACGTCGTCGAGGCTCCCGCCCTGGGGGCCGTTGGCCACGAGGATCCGGGTGGCGTCCACGACCGTCAGCGTCGGGCGGAAGGCGGCGCCCAGCTCGGCGATGGCCCGGTGGATCCCCTGGTGCAGCCGTGGGCGGCCGCCGCCGATCACGCCGAACCAGTTCTTCATCCCGAGGGTCGCCTTCGCCAGGCTGTGGTGCTTGACAACGGGCACGTTGATGACGCGGTCGGCCCGGGGCAGGAGCTCCATGACCTCGAGCCCCGCCAGAACGCCGGGCAGGTCGGCGGGACGGGTTCCCAGCGAGGGGGGGTAGACGATCGTGGCCCCGGCCTTCCTGGCGGCCGGCCCGATCCGGGACCGGGTGAAGCTCCGCCTGGGGTCGTTGCACGGGAAGTCGGCCACGACGACCCGGGCCGCACCCGCCTCCAGGCAGAGCCGGACGAGCTCGGCCACCACGTCCGGATCGGTGTTGGCCGCCTGCTCCGGCACCCGGTCCCACCCGACGTTGGGCTTGATCAGGACCGTCTCGCCCCGGCCAGCGAACCGCTCCATCCCGCCGAGGGCCGCCACCGCCCGGCGGACGTTGGCCGCCGGGTCGGATCCGCGTGCGATGGCACCGGCACGTTGGCCTCCAGTCCTTCGCCAGTCGAAGATCCCGGGTGTGGCGGACCGCTCCCGCGGCCGCTCGCGGAGGACGTGGTAGAGCACTCCGAACCCGCCGGCCGCCAGGCCGGTCCGGGCGAGCCCCAGCAGGACCTGCCTCCGGTCACGGCCCGTCTCACGATCCGCCACGGGGTCCTCCGATCATCGCCGACCAGACTGCGGCGAGGCGCACCATGCGCGGGTCGATGCCGTCGCCGGGGGGCACGGCGAGAAGCCGCAGAAGCCATCGGCCCCGCACCATGACGAGCTCGCCCGGAGCGGCCACGGCGCCGGCTAGACCGTCCACCGGCGTGCCGTTCGCCGGCCGGAGGTCGGCCGCCGAAGCCGCGGCGCCGCCGGAGTCCTCGAAACCCATGGCAGCGGCCTCGATCTCGGTCTCCCCTCCGCCCTCTCCGGCGAACAGGTAGCGCGCTACCACGATCGTCCGGAGCCCACGGGCGAGGTGGATCTCGGCTCCGCCGTCGAGGTATTCGTACACGCCATCGCCGCCGAACCGCGCGGGAGTGCTCCGCCCGGCGGCGTCCACGGCCGACGCGGAGGGGAGCACGGCCGACGCCGGACGGGCAGGTTGCGGCGTCCCCGGCGGTGGCGCGGAAGACCGGACGAGGATCCAGACGAGGAGTGCGATCAGGGGGACCGCGGCCAGCACGGGACCGAGACGGCGCACGAAGTTCACGCTCCCATTGTACCGGCGACGGCTGTCCCGGTGATTCCCTGGGTGAGGGCGAGCTGGTTCACGGTACTCCGGCGATGGTCGTGCTATGATGCCGAGAATGATTCCGGGACGCGAAGGAGTGCGCCGGTTCCTGGCACCTCTCCCGGCCGTCGTCGTCTTTGCGATGGCCTGTGTGTCCACTGTCATTGCAGAGCGGCTCAACTTCAAGAACTACGGTGATTTCGAGGGGTTACCTCAGAGTCAGATCCTTGCAGTCACCCGGGATGCGGACGGGTTTCTCTGGATCGGGACCTACGGGGGGCTGAGCCGGTACGACGGCAGAACGTTCCGGACGTGGACAACGGCGGACGGGCTGTGCGCCAACGCCGTACGGGACATTGCGGTGGACCGGGCCGGAGCGCTGTGGATCGGGACGGTTGGAGGCGGTGTCTGCCGGATCGACCACGGCACGGTGGACGCAGTGATCCGAGGGGAGCAGCTCGTCGACGATGACGTGCAGGATCTCGAGGTGGCGGGGGACGGATCAGTCTGGGCGGCGGGGTGTGGTGGTGTGACACGAATCCGCCCCGATGGAACGACTGAACTGTATCCGCTTCCTGAAGACCGGTGCGGCCGGATGGCCTGGAAGATCGTTCTCGCGCAGGATGGCCGGACTCTGGTCGGGACCGACCGGGGTGTCTTCGCCTTCGATGACGGACGGTTCAGCCCCGTGGTCACGGGCCGGGGGACAGCGCTCATGGCGCGGTCGATGCTCGTCCTGTCCGACGGCACGATCCTCGTGGGGACCGAGGATGGACTCTACCGGTTCCAGGACGATCGGCTGATCTCGGTGCCACTCACCGGAGGAAGACCGCTCCACGTGAACGATCTGGACCGGTTGGGGGATGGTCCTGTCTGGGTTGCAACAAGGGAGGGTCTCTTCCGGCTCGATCTGGAAAGCGGCGCTGTCGAAAGACTGACGGTGCGAGAGGGACTTCCCAACGAGATCGTGTACCGAGTCTTTGCCGATCGGGAGGGAGAAATCTGGTGCGGGACGGACGACGGCCTGGCGAAGCTCGTGCCAGGACCGTTCGTCGCGTTTGGTACGGAGGATGGTCTCCCGAACCGGGCGGTCCGGGCGATCGCAACGGACCGTGCGGGAAGAGTGTGGTTCGGAACGCGGAAAGGGGTGGCGGTTCTGGGTGATGACGACTGGTTTCATCAGGTTGCCGCGCAGCTTACCTCCCCGGCCGTCTACGCCCTGGCCCCGCTGGCCGACGGTGGGATGCTGGCAGGGGGACGGGGAGGTCTGTTCCTCATCAGAAACGGACGGGTGACCGCGCACTGGAGCGAGGCCGAGGGGCTTCCGGACGACTACTGTGTGGCGATGTTGCCACGGACCGGAGGGCGCTCGGTCTGGATCGGGACGTCCGGCGGGATCGTCGTCTGGGAGGATGGGCATCTGCGCCGTCCACACGATCCCGACCTTGCGTCGGCCCGCCCACTGTCCATGGTGCGAGATGCCAGCGGCAGGATCTGGATCGGACTGGAGTCCGGCGGCGTCCTCGTGGTGGAGAACAGGCGGGTCGTCCGGCACCTCGGTCCGGCCGACGGGCTCTCCGGAGAGACGGTGTGGTCGCTCTCCCCGGACGGAGCGGACGGGATGTGGATCGGAACGAACGGCGATGGAGCGTTCCACGTGAGCGGTGCTCGGATCGAGCGGTACACACAGCTGGAGGGGCTTGCGAACAACTTCGTCTGGCAGGTTCTCCGGGCACACAACGGCGATGTCTGGTTCTACACCTCGAGGGGGCTGGACCGGTTGCGTGGCGGCGGGTTCCGGCACTACGGTCGGGGGGCGGGCCTGATCGGGCTCGAGGGAATGGCGGGAGCGGCGATGGAGGACCGGCAGGGAAGACTCTGGTTCGCCTCTACCCATGGTGTGATGCGGTACGATCCGGCGAAGGAGATCGAGCCGTTTCCGCTTCCCGCCCCGGCCCTCCTCGATGCCGTCTCGAGCACGGCTGGCCAGCTCGAGGACGGCTGCCGGATTCCAAGTCCGCCGGGTGTCCTGCGGTTCCGGGTGGCGGTCCCATGGTACCGGGATGAGGATTCCGTCGTCTTCGTCTACCGGTTGCTCCCGGTGAACACCTCGTGGTCGGCTCCGCAGCGGGGGAATGTCCTGCGGTTCGCCAGTATGGCGCCGGGACGGTACCGTCTGGAAGTACTGGCCATCGGGGCCGACGGAGAGCGTTCAGGGAAGGCGGCGGTGTTCTCCTTCATCGTCCTGCGGCCCTGGTGGCGCACCCCGTGGGCGGCGGCCGGCTGGCTGCTCATGGGGGTTCTTCTCGTGGTGGCGTCTCTTGCGTGGAGGACCCGTCGCATCGAGCGGGAGCGCCTCAAGCTGCGGCGGATGGTGGACGAGAGGACGGAGGAGATCCGGCGCCAGGCCGAGGAGCTGGAACGGCTCGCTACGACGGACGAGCTGACGGGGACGTGGAACCGGCGGTCGTTCATGGAGACGCTGGGGATGGAGCTGAAACGCCTGGGACGAGCCCCGCAGGATGCGCGCCTGGCCCTGATGATACTCGACCTCGACGGGTTCAAGGATGTCAACGACACATGGGGCCACGCCGTGGGCGATCGGCTTCTCGGAGCGATCGGCCGGAAGCTCCCGCAGGTCCTGCGTTCCACGGATCTCGTCGCCCGGTACGGTGGGGACGAGTTTGCAGTCCTCCTGTCCATGACGACGCGGGAAGGGGCGATGGTCGCGGCGACGAAGCTGGTGCGGGTCGTTGCGGCCACCCGGATCGATGTGGGCGACATCGGAATCAGCGTCACGGCGAGCGTGGGACTAGCGATCGTGGCGCCGTCGTCCTCCCTCGACGTGGGAGTGGAACGCCTCATCGCCCGGGCCGACGTGGCGCTCTACGCTGCCAAGCGCGCGGGCGGCAACCGGGTGATGTCGGATGAGGAGACGCTGTACTGAGCCCCGGCCGGAAGATCCGAAGCGGCAGCGGCCACCCCGGACGCTCCGGAGCTCCGAAAGGGAAAATGGGGCGCCCGATTCCATGGCGATTGAAGGGGAAAAGAGCCCCCGGGTGTCGCTCAGTGGATGCGGCGGAAGATGGTGCGAGAATCAGGGCGGGGGTCGGTCATGAACGGTGAGCTCCTGGCACGGGTGGAACGCGGCGAGACGGCGTTGACGGCTGTCCTCGGGGATATCACGGAGCAGGCGGTCGATGCCGTGGTCAACGCGGCGAACGAGCGGCTCGAGCACGGTGGTGGGCTCGCTGGGGCGATCGTGCGCCGGGGTGGGCGGGAGATCCAGGAGGAGTCGAGGGCGCTGGCGCCGGTGCCCACCGGCGGGGCGGTGGTCACGGGGGCGGGCCGGCTGCCCGCCCGGTGGGTCGTCCACGCGGTGGGGCCCGTGTGGGGGAGCGGCGACGAGGAGCGGAAGCTGCGTTCGGCGGTCCGCTCGGCGCTGGACCGGACCGTGGAGGCCGGCGCCCGGTCCGTCGCCATGCCCGCCATCTCCACGGGGATCTTCGGCTACCCGAAGCGGGAGGGCGTGGCGGCGATCGTGGACGAGGTCGTCCGCTGGATCGACGCCAACCCGGGCACTCTGACGGAAATCCGGTTCACGGCCGTTGATCGTGAGACCGCGTCGCGATTCATTGATGCGCTGAAAACACTGTAAGTCAAAGGGTTGTCGCTTTTCGTGGCTCATTGTGGTACAATGCGCCGCCGGAGTGTGATACGGAAGGGAGGGAAAGCGCAGCCCATGGCCGATCTCTACCAGTTTCGCGGTGAGCCCGAAGAACCGCTCGATTGTCTCTACGTTCTCAACACCAGCGGGAGCGACCCGCTCGACCGCTTGGAACTTCCGGCGAAGGACCGGAAGGCGCTGAAGGCGAAGGCGAAGGCCCTCGCGCCCCGTGGCGAGGAGGGCGAGCTGATCTCCGGCGAGTGCCCGATGAAGGCGGCGCGCCGGGTGACGTTCGTCGGTGTTGGTGAGGAGCGCAAGCTGACCCACGCGAAGGTGCGATCCGTCCTGCGAACGGTGATCCGTCAGGCGGCACGCAACCGCGAGTACCAGATCGGTCTGGCGCTCCCGGTCAGGATCCACGGCCTGCCGGATGGGGAGTCCCGCCTCTTCACGATCCTCGAAGCGGCGCTCGCGGACTACACCTTCGACCATTTCAAGTCGAAGAAGAACGAGTTCGACAAGATCGACGGGATGCACCTGATCCCGCTCGCCGGCGAGACGGAGGAGGAGCTCGAAGCCCGTCTCGAGAAGGTTCGCCTCTTCGGTGGCGCGGTCCGGTTCGCACGGGACCTGGGGAACCGCCCGGGCAGCGACCTGACGCCCGAGGCGCTGGCCTCGGCGGCGCGGGACCTCGCCGAGGAGAGCTCGGGGATCCGCGTGACCGTTCTCGGGCCGAAGGAGCTGACCAAGGAGAAGATGGGCGGGATCCTCGGTGTGGCGAAGGGATCCGCGGAGGAGCCCAGGCTGATCGTGCTGGAGCACCGCCCGAAGAAACCGAAGAAGAGCATCGTGCTGGTCGGCAAGGGTGTGACCTTCGACGCCGGGGGAATCTCCCTCAAGCCGTCGAAGGGGATGGAGTGGATGAAGTACGACATGGCCGGGGCGGCGACGGTGCTGGCCGTCATGCGGGCCATCGGCGCCATGGAACTGCCGATCAAGGTCGTCGGCCTCGTTCCGGCCGCGGAGAACCTGCCCTCGGGTACGGCGCTCAAGCCGGGCGACATCATCACGCTGTCCAACGGCAAGACCGTCGAGGTGGACAACACCGACGCCGAGGGCCGCTTGCTGCTTGCGGACGCCCTGGCGTACTCGGCGAAGTTCAACCCGGACGTCGTCATCGACCTGGCCACGCTGACGGGGGCCTGTGTCGTGGCGCTCGGCCACGAGGCGGCGGGGATCATGGGCAACGACCCGGAGCTGACCGACCGGCTGGTGAAGCTGGGCGAGGAGGTGGGCGAACGGGTTTGGCCACTCCCCCTCTACGACGAGTACCTCGACTACCTCAAGAGCGAGTGGGCCGACCTCAAGAACGCCGGGAGCCGGTGGGGCGGGCCGGTGACGGCCGGGACGTTCCTCAAACAGTTCGTGCCGGAGAACGTCTCCTGGGCGCACCTGGACGTGGCGGGTGTGGCCTACCTCGAGAGCGCCCACAACGGCTTCGGTCCCGGGTCCACGGGGTTCGGAGTCGTACTGCTGCTCTCCTACATCGAGCGGCTCCTGAAGTAGGCGCTCAGCCCCGGACCGTCCGGTCCAGCCAGTCGAGGACGAGGTCGGCGACGGCCTCCCACCCTGGCTGCGCGAGGACCCAGTGGGCCGCGCCGGCGATCTCGTGGTGCTCCGCCTGCGGGTAGCGGCGGGCGACCTTCCGGACCACGGACGCCGGGGTGGCCCGGTCGTTCTCCGCCCCCACCACCAGGACGGGGCACCGCACGTCCCCGGCGGGAACGCGCGTGGCGCGGCGGCGGTCCAGCAGCCACAGGCCGATCTCGAAGACCGCACGTCCCGATTCGGGGACGAGCCGCCCATAGAGCTCGTGGCGTTCGGCCTCGTCGGGGAAGCCGTTGAGCAGACCGTACCGGGCGGCGTTCCACGAGGGGAGGACCGGCTTCCGCCAGAACCCCGGTGTGGCCATGATTCCAGCAAATGAGCGGAGTACGGCGGGAGAGATGCCGACGATCCCCGCCGGGGCGGCGGGAGTCAGGAGGACCGCCGCCGAGGCGAGGCCGCGTGCGGCGAGCATCTGCGCCAGCAGGCCGCCCATCGAGTGGCCGATCACCACCGGGGGCTCGGGGAGCGCCCGGATCGTGACCTCGAGGTCGGCGGCGTAGCCGAGGACGCTGGTCGTTCCGAGCGCCCCGGGCGCTGGTTCCGACGGCTCGTGGTCGTGGTGGCGCAGAACGGGGGTCAGACAGCGCCATCCCCGCTCCGTGAATCGAGGAACGTACCGTTCCCAGACCCAGGGTCTGCTGAACATTCCGTGGATCATCACGGCTGTGCGCTCCATCGGCTCCCTCCGTGCTGATGATGACGGCAGTATACCGGTCTGCCGGCCGGTTCTCCACGGGGTGGACAATCATGGGGAGCGGGCCTATACTCTTCCGCAGAGCACGAATGGGAGGGATCCGGGAAGGCTGACCACCTTGTACCTGCCTGTACCAAGGCCAACCTGAACGGACCTACCAAGACCGACCCGCCTTTGATGGCCTACCAACGAAGGCTGACCGGACCTCCCGGCTCGAGCATGTCCGGCCTCGCGGCCGGACATGTTGTTTCATGCAGATACCCGGCCGGTCAGGCGCCGATCAGGACGAGCTCCCGCTGGATCGGTCCGACGACCTCCACCGATCCGGACGGTGTGATGAAGACATCGATCTCCGTCCGGACGGCCATCTCCCCGGAAATGTAGATCCCGGGTTCGATGGAGAAGCAGATCCCGGGAACAAGGAGCCGGTCGTCCCGGGTCTCCAGGTTGTCGATGTTGACGCCGTTCCCGTGGACCGATTCTCCGATCGAGTGGCCGGTCCTGTGGATGAAATGGTCGCAGTACCCCGCTTCCCACACGACGGACCGGCAGGCGTCGTCCACCTCCCACCCGTGGAGCGGCTCACCGGCAGCGAACCGCTGACGGACCAGGTCGAGAGCTGCGTCGCGGGCCTTACAGACGATGTCGAAGATCTTCACATACTCCTGGGGCGGGTCCTCGCCGACGTACCCGCACCAGGTAATGTCGTAGTAGATCGAGCCTGGCCTCGCGAACCGCGCCCAGAGGTCGATCAGGATCCTGTCTCCCGGGCGGATCGGCCGCGAGTTCTCCGGCGTGGGTTCGAAGTGGGGGTTGGCCTGCTGCTCGTCGCTTCCCACGATCGGATGGTCCCCGTCGTCGGTCAGTCCCTCCTCGTGGAAGCGGCGCACGATGAACTGCTGGACCTCGTACTGGGTCAGGTCCCGGCCCGCACTCACGGCGTCGCCGATCAGCCGGAACGCCTCGTCCTTGATCGCATGGACCCTGAGCCCCGCCTCGGCGTGGGAACGGTATGCCACCTCGTCGAGTACCGCCTCGAACGTCTGGACCAGGTCGGCGGAGCTGACCACCTCGTACCCGAACGACCGGATCAGGTCGATCGTGCCGGCGTCCACGACGGAGACGTACGGGATGTTGGCCATGGGGGAGAACTGCATCGCCACGGTACGGGCCGAGCCGAGGATGGAGCGGAGCCCGGCGTGGAGCTCCTGCCACGAGAGGTACCGGTGCTTCGTGCCGGGGAGCGCGTCGAGCCGGTCGGCCTCGACCTTCGACACCAGCCCGGCGGGTTCGCCCTCCGCGGGGATCCAGTAGAACCAGCGCCGCGTCGCCATCGCGCCGGAGTCGAGGCCCAGGACCCGGTACGCGATCCCGTCGCGGTTGTGGAAGTCGTAGAACAGCCAGCCGTCGATCCCGGCGGCCCGGAGCTCTTGCTGGATTCGTGCGATGTCGGCCATCGGCGCCTCCTCCGGGCAGGCTACCACGTCCGACGGGAATGGCGGGCCGGGACACCGGCACGGGCCAGGGAAGGTGGTTGCGCTCGCGGACCGGGCGCGGTATGATCCGCCTCCCGGTGGGGCCGTAGCTCAGCTGGGAGAGCGCTGGAATCGCACTCCAGAGGTCGAGGGTTCGACTCCCTTCGGCTCCACCAGACCGATCCGGAGATCGCCGCCGTTCGCCGTGAGCGGCGGTTTTTTCATGGGCAGCGCCGAAGGGAGTCTCACCTTCGGTTGCCTGCCTCCGGGGCGCTGCCCCTGCGGCGGCGTCGGCCCGCGACGAGCGGGCGGCTGCACGCCGGGCACCCGCCCTCCTTCGGACCCCCTCCGGCTGCATCCGCGCACCGCTCCTCGCGGTCGGGGTACACTCCACGGGTGGCACGGGACGGACGCCGGAAGCTCAAGCACGATCTGATCTACGCGGGGTTCCGTGCGTTCCTCGGGGCTGGGTCGCGGCTTCCGCTCGGCATGACTCGGCCCTTGGGGCGTACGGTCGGCCGCGCGGCGCTCCTGCTGGCGGCGCGGGACAGGGCGCGGGCCGAGGCACACCTGCGCCTCGCTTGGCCGGAGATGGAGGACGCCGACCGCCGGCGGATGCTCCGCGCCACGGCACGGCATCTGGGCGAGACGCTCGCCGAGGTCGTCTGGCTGTGGCGCGCCCGGCCCGAGGCGATCCTGGCGCGGACCGAGATCCACGGCTTCGAGCACCTCAGGGCAGCGCTCGATGCCGGGCGTGGCGCCGTGCTGGTCACCTGCCACTGTGGAAACTGGGAGTGGCTCAACGCAGTCCTCGGCCTGGAGGGGATCCCCATGACGCTGGCCGTCCGGGCCCTCTACGATCCCCGGATGGGGGCGCTCGCCACGAGGCTGAGGAGCCGCTTCGGAGCGAGGGTTCTCGAACGGGGGCGCAGCGCCGGGCGGGGCCTCCTGGCCGCCATCCGGAGGAACCGGGTCGCCGGGCTCCTGATCGATCAGGACATCCGCGGCGTCCCGGGCGTCTTCGTCCCGTTCTTCGGCCGGGAGGCGTGGACGCCGTCCGGCGCCGCGCAGCTCGCCCTGGCGGCGAACGCCCCGGTGATTCCCGCCTTCATCCACCGGCGAGAGGACGGGGTCCACGTGGCCCAGGCCCACCCGCCCCTGCCCGTTCCGGAGACCGCCGACCGGGACTCTGCCGTCCGCGAGCTGACCGCTGCGGCCACGGCGGCCATCGAGGCCCATGTCCGCCGGCACCCGCCCCAGTGGGTCTGGATGCACCGCCGCTGGCGCACCCGGCCCTGAGGTTTCGCGGATACCGAGGCAGACGAGACATCCGCATCCGGACCGAGCCGAGTCGAGCCGAGGAACGGGACGGCGTGGGGGTGATACGCCAGCGGCGCCCTGCCTGCGACCACGCATCAACGGAGCGGTGAGGGGTCGCACAGGCTCGTCCTCCAGCGAGCCGGTTCCAGCGGCCGGGATCCATGCCTTGTTGTAAGCGGTTGGTTCGGCCCGTCCGGGCCGCGAAACGACATACCGGCTCGCGGATTTTCCGGGGTAGAATGATGCGCCGCGTCCGGCGGCTCTGGAGGTACGATGAGGCGAGCGACGGTGTGGATCCTTGCGGGGACGATGATTCTCTCGGTGGGTTCGTGCTCGAAGGGCGGTGGAGAGCCGGAGGCCGGAGCACAGGCCGGTGCTGCGGCAGGGACGGCAATGGAACCGGCCGTTTCGGCGCACGCCGGGAACGACCTCACCTGGGAGACCTCCTGGGACCGCGCCATGGAGCGGGCGCGTGAGGAGAACAAGCCGGTCGTGGTCGACTTCTACGCCGACTGGTGCGTCTGGTGCAAGACGCTGGACAGCACGACGTACAAGGATCCGAGGGTCGTCGAGATGCTGACCTCGAAGGCGATCCCGCTCAAGATCGACGTGGATCACGGCGGCAGAGCGCTGGCCAGGCAGCACCGCGTCTCGGGGCTGCCGACGATCCTGATCGTCGCCCCGGACGGCCGCGAGCTCGGCCGCATTCCGGGGTACCTCCCTGCGAGCGACTTCCTCGCGGAGATCCAGAAGCACCTCGGCTGACGGCGATCCCGGCGCGTACGGTCCGGGAAGATCCACGGACGGCGGAGGCGGGGAGGGTCCGTTCGTCCCTCCCGACGTCTGTCCCGGGCCTCAATGGGCCGCCGTTCTCCTCTCCGTCTCGCGCGCGATCCGCTCGTCGGCCACGGCGATCGCTTCCGGGGTCGGCATTGGCTCGCCGGGCCTCGGCGTGTAGTACGGCTCCTGGAACGGCCATGGCAGCTTGACGATCTCGTGCATCTCCGGCGGACAGTCTCTCGTGGGCTCCGTCCCGTCGAGGAACGCCTCGAGAAGCACCCACTCCGGAGGGCAGGCGGGGGTCGCCCGGAGCCCCGTCCGTCCATCGACGGGAGAGAACACCACACCGCCGGGAACGGGGAAGTCGAGCTTCCGTTCTTCCTCGGACAACCCCTCGAGGTACGCCTTCATGAACCGGATCCAGATCGGCAAGGCGGCCCGGGCGCCGGTCATCCTGCGCCCGATGGAGTCCTTCCGGTCGCGTCCGACCCAGACGCCAACGGTGATCCTCGGCGAGAACCCGACGAACCAGGCGTCGGTGTAGTCGTTCGTGGTGCCCGTCTTGCCGCAGAGCACGGCGGGCAGCTTCCGGGCCTGCTGGCCCGTCCCGCGGAGGACGACGCCCCGGAGCACCTGAACGAGCAGGTAGGTCGGCGCCGGTGCACCGGCCCGCGTCATCGCTGGAAAATGGTGCTCGAGCACCCGGCCGTTCCGGTCGTCGACCTCATGGACCAGAACCGGCTCCGGGGCCTCACCAAGGTTGGCAAACCCCGCGTACGCCCGCGTCATCTCGATCAAACGCACCTCGAGGGACCCCAGCGCCAGCGAGGCGAACGGGTGGAGCGGCGTCGTGATCCCGAACGCCTTCGCCGTGTCCACCACCGCACGCCCCCCGACCAGTTGCTGGAGCTTCACCGCTGTGGCGTTGTAGCTGTGTTCGAGCGCCCGCCGGAGCGGCGTGATGCCGTGATAGGTGCCGTGATAGTTCCTCGGGCAGTAGGTCAGCTGGCCCCTGGCGTCGGCGAGCAGGAACGGACAGTCAAAGAGGGTATCGGCCGGCGAAAACCCCTGTTCGAACGCTGCGAGGTAGACGAAAGGCTTGAACGCGGAGCCACACTGCCGCAGCGCCTGGGTCGCGCGGTTGAACTGACTCCGGGCGAAGTCGAACCCGCCGACCATCGCCAGTACGTCGCCCGTGGCGTTGTCGATGGCGACCAGCGCACCCTCCAGCCCCGGATCCTGGAGCAACCTCACCTCGAGCGGGGCGTCCTCCCCCGGGAGCGGATCCGGCAGCCGGACCAGGACGCGGTCCCCCGGCCTCAGCACGCGCCTGAGGGAACCAGCACCGGTCCAGCGGATCGCCTTCCGGGGCAGCACGGCCTCGCGATCCCCGATCCGCAACCGGGCCTCCCTCCGCCCAACGGACGCCACGATGGCGTACACCATGCTGTCCGGTTCGAGGACAAGAGGGTGCCAGGCCGGATCGTCCCACGCCTCGGGCGACCTCACCTTCCCGGAGTCCACGACGTTCTCCGGCCGCCGATACCCCAGTGACATGTCGAGGGAGACCAGGCCATCACGGACTGCCCGCTCCGCCACCCGCTGGAGAACCGGATCCATGGCCGTGTGGACGACGAGTCCGCTCCGGTACAGCTCGTCGGTGCCGTAGGTGCGTTCGAGCTCCCGCCGGACCGTCTCCAGGTAGTACCCGCCCGTCCGGTGGGTCCGGAGGTGCAGGGTCGCCCCGAGCGGCTCGGCGATCGCCTCGTCGTACGCATCCTTCGTGATAAAGCCGTGCTCCAGCATCCTGGCGAGCACTGCGTTGCGGCGCGCCAGGGCGTTGGCCGGGTTCTGGATCGGTGAGAACTTCCGGTTCGGGCTGGGAATGATCGCCGCCAGCAAGGCCGCCTGGGCCAGAGACAGCTCCTTTGCAGGTTTGCCGAAGTACAGCCGCGAGGCGGCCTCCACGCCGTACGCCCCATGTCCGAGGAACACGAGGTTGGCGTACATGGTCAGGATCTGGTCCTTGGTGTACCGCTTCTCGATGTCGATGGCGAGCAGCGCCTCCCGAATCTTTCGCACCAGGGTGTGCTCCCGGGTCAGGAACAGGTTGAGGGCAAGTTGCTGGGTCAGCGTCGAGGCACCACCCTTGGCCCCGAGCTTCCACGCCCGGACCGACTGGTAGACCGCCCGGAGTACGGCGAACGGATCGACGCCGCTGTGGGCGTAGAAGTCCACGTCCTCCGCCGCGACGATCGCCAGCTTGAGGTTGTCCGGGATCTCGTCCGGCTTGAGCGGAATCCTCTTCTCGACGGCGAAGGAGGCGACCTCGTCACCGTTTCGATCCAGCACCCGGGTGGCCGCCGCCAGCTCGATCGTGTCGAGCCGATCCACCTGGGGCAGGTGGATCAGCTGGGCGAACCCCCACCCTACGAGGGCTCCGGTGACACACCCCGCCACCGCGACCCACACCAGGAACGTCAGCGTCCGGATCCACCGCTCTCGCACGAGGGTCAGGGTAGCAGAGCCGGAAGCCGCAGCGTCACGACCCGTTCTTGATCGCGACTGCGAGGTCGGCCGCGTCCAGCACGCCGTCCGAGTTTCCATCGGATTCGGCCTCGGGGCAGGGGTTCGGATCGTCGCACCGGTCCGCGGCCGCCGTGCCGTCCGTGTCGAACAGCTCCCGGACGATCATGTCGAGATCGTCGCCATCGACCGTCCCATCCCCGGTCGCGTCGCCGGGGATCGGTCCCGAGACGACGGTCAGGGTAGCCGTCGGGCTGAACGCATCACACGGCTCCGGCGGAGCGGGGATGGCGTCATCGCAGCAGTTCACCCGGACATGGATCCGAACCGTGCCGTCCCCGGCACCCGCGGTCACCGTCGCCGTGTACCGGCCGTCGCCGAGATCCTCGAACGGCACGTCCGGGTACGGAGTCCCGCGATCGAGGGATCCCGTGGCGCTCCCGGACGTCGTCTCGATCCAGCCACGAACGACCTGGCCCGGTACCGCGCCGGAACCGTCGGAGAGCGTGACCGTCACCGTGGCACTTCCGTTCGGCGACACGGTGGCGGGCGAGACGGTGACGGAGGAGTTCGGGGAAAGCCCGGTGTCCACCCTGGCGGCGGGGTACAACCAGTAGGCGACACATCGGTCGTCCTCGCCGAGGGTATCGGCAAGGGCCCCCCCGTGGGAGAACCACCGCATCAGCGCATCCTCGGTCAGGGCGTTGCCGTTCTCGCCGTTGTCGTACGAATGCCCGAACCCAAGGGTGTGCCCGAGCTCGTGCTGGATCACCTCGGTCAGATCGTCCGCGTCGAGCCAGGCACAATCCTGGTTCCAGTTCTGGAACACCACGTCCCCCTCGACGGCCGACCACCAGGTGCCGCCCCGGTACGTGTGCTGGCCCGATGCACCATGGATCCCGCCAAACGCCAGGACCCCACCGTTGGCACAACTGAACGCACCGTCGATCTCGTCGTACGGATCGTTGAACAGCACCTCCGAGACACCGTCGGTCCCGTTCGCCCACCCCACACCGTGGGGGGTGTGCCGCCCGGCGTTCGTCATCTCGATCGTCGCCACGGTCTCTCCCGACCACGCCGCCAGCGCCCGGCCGAACTCTGCGGGGCCGTTGGCGTTGAAGCCGACCTGGGGGTCGTTGCCGTAGTACCACGCTTCCGATCCACCGGTATCGAAAACGTGCCACCGTGCACTGTTCCCCATCAGCTTCCATTTCCGAGAAGGCTCATCCTCCGGGGTCTCCGGTCCCACGACACCCCCGGACGCCTCGATCTCCGCCCGTGTCAGCCTGTACCGAATATCGCTGGAGGAGCCCTCCTCCCGCGCCCGGATCCATTCCCGGAACGCGGCGAACTCCCGTGGCCCGTCGGCGAACGGTTCGAAACCCGGCCCCCGCAGGAACAGCCCCTCTCCGTGGGGGGAACGGCTGACGATCGCCCGCCCGTCCGCGAGCTCGAGCACCCGGAACGCCCCGGCCCAGAAGTCCAGGACCGACCACGCTCCGGAGCGCGTGCGAACGAGGAACAGGACGACATCCTCCCCACTCCGGAACGGTGGCACGCCGGGAACACGGTCCATCGCCTCCCGTGTGACGCCACCCGGTTCGACGATCTCGATCTCCGAATCCGGGATCGAGCCCTTCCACGTCTCGTGGACCAGCAGTTCGACGTGGGTGAAGACGCGGCCGTTCTCGTGGAGCCTGGCCTCCACGTCCCCGACCGTGGCGTGGACGATCGCATCCGCCGCAGCCACCATGTTCGCATCGTCTCGGACGACGATGGTCATCGCGGCGGCATCGGACACTGCCAGGAGCACGATGGCTCCGATCACCAATGCGATCGCTCGTGTTCCCTTGTTCCGGCCCGGACCGTTCATTGCACTTCCTCCCGTTCCCAACGTACGATGAAACGATCCGGCGGGACACTCTCTTCCCGGATCGAGGGGGCATCGGTCGTGAGGACGGTCACGGAAACACCCACATGCGGTTGATACTCGGTCTCGGCGGCAACCTCGACGACCCCCCGGCGGCGTTCCAGGGGGCCTTGGATGCCCTCGGCCGGTTCGTCCGCGTCGTGACCGTGTCCTCGCTCTACCGGAGCGACCCTATCGGCCCCCCACAACCACGGTACTGGAACATGGCCGCACTGCTCGAGATCGCCGTACCGCCCGTCGAGCTTCTCGACCGGTGTCAGGAGCTCGAAGCGGCCGCGGGACGCGACCGGTCGCGGGAGGTCCTGTGGGGGCCACGGCCGCTGGACCTCGATCTGCTTCTGGCCGAGGGAATCATCGTTCTTGGGGCACGGCTGATCCTCCCCCATCCCCGGCTCCTCGAACGCCCGTTCGCCCTCGTCCCCGCCGCGGAGGCGGCACCGGACCTTCTCCACCCGCTGGCGGACCGGACCCTGGCCGAGCTCGCCGCGGGCCCGCACCCCGGACTGGTCCGGGTTGGCCCGTTGCACGGGTGAACGTCGCCTGGGGCCGACAGGCGGACCGGATCAGGGTCCGGGGCGCTGGGGATACACCGATGATCCTGCGGATCGACGTCCGGGTCCGCCGTTCGGTCCGTTCCTTCCCCTCCCGGAGCGCGTACGCCTTATCGCAGGGCGGCGCGGACGGCGTCCACGGCCGCGTCGATCGCCTCGGCCGTCAGGAACGGGCCGATCCCGGCGCGCACCGTCCCCGAAGGGAAGGTGCCCAGGCGGCGGTGGGCCGCCGGCGCGCAGTGCAGCCCCGGCCGGAGCATGACGCCGTGGTCCCGGTCGAGCCGGCCGGCCAGTTCCCCGGAGTCTGCGCCCTCTACGGTGAAGGACACTGTGGCCACGCGCGGCTCATCCTCCGTCCAGCCGTGAAGCCGGACGCCGGGGATGCCACGGAGCCCGTCCACGAGCCGGCGGACGAGGCCGAGGGTCCTCTCGTGGATCGTTGGGACACCCTCCCCGGCGAGCCACCGCACGGCCTCCCCCAGTCCCGCGAACCCCGCTGCGTTGGGCGTTCCCGCCTCGAGCCGGTCCGGGAGCCAGTCCGGCATCGCCTCCGACTCGGAGCGGGAGCCCGTCCCGCCACGGACCAGCGGCTCCAAGGTCTCCGCCAGCGCCTCCGACAGCAGCAGGATGCCCGTTCCCGGCGGCCCGAGCAACCCCTTGTGCCCCGAGGCGACGAACGCCGCCAGGCCCGAGCGGCCGAAGTGGAACGGGACGCTCCCGGCGGTCTGGGCGCCGTCCGCCACCACCGGAACCGGGGCCACCGCCCGGGCGACGGCCTCCACGGGCAGCACCGCCCCCGAGACGTTGGAGGCGTGGGCGAGCACCACGAGGCGGGTCCGCGTCTCCCCCACGGCCGCCGCGATCTCCTCCGGCTTCGGCACCCCCCACCGGTGGGCGGCCTCCACGACCCGGACCCCGATCCCGGCCGTGCGCTCCAGGTGCCGCAGCGGCCGCATCACCGCATTGTGCTCCAGCGCCGACACCACGACTCTGTCGCCCGTCCCCAGGATGCCCGCCAACACCGTGTTGATCCAGAACGTCGCACCTGGGCCGAGGAGCGTGCGCTCCGGATCGGCTCCCAGCAGGCTGGCCACCGCGTCGCGGCACCCCTCGACGGCCCTCGAGGCGGCCACGGTCAGGCGGTGCCCACCCCGGCCGGGGTTGCCCGCGGACTCGTCGAGGAACCGCGCCACCGCCCGGGAGACGCCGGGGGCCTTGGGGAACGAGG
This sequence comes from Thermoanaerobaculia bacterium, assembly GCA_027067575.1. Lineage (GTDB taxonomy): Bacteria > Acidobacteriota > Thermoanaerobaculia > Thermoanaerobaculales > Sulfomarinibacteraceae > JAMOVQ01. Next base: position 53,586 of record JAMOVQ010000179.1, read on the forward strand.
TGGCGGCGTGGTCCAGGTAGATCACGGGCGGACGATCCGGCCCGCCTCCGACAGCCGGGAGGCGATCTCGAGCATGTCCGATCCGCGGCCCACGGCCAGCTTCGGGGCCAGGCCGAAGAAGTTGAGGCACGTCCCACAGGCGATGATCTCCACGCCCGTCTCCTCCAGCACCCGGAGGTCGTCGAGCAGCGGGGAGCCCTCGCAGCACAGGCGGACACCCGCGTTGTAGAAGATGATCGCGTCCGGTGTCAGGTGCGGTTCGAGCTGACGCTGGGTCTTGAGGAACGAGCGCAGGAGGAGCGCTCCCAGCTCGTCATCGCCCCGGCCCATCCGGTCCCCGGTCACCTGGACGACCAGCGGCCTCCCCGGCGCCCGCTCCAGCCCCCCCTCCCCCGGGAGGGTGCACTCGAGCCCCTGGTCGCCCTCCGGCGGCGGTGCGACCGAGGCGTCCGAGGCCCGGACCGTCACCACCCAGCCGCCGCCCTCGAGAGGCTCGGCCTCCACATCGGCCTGGCGGGACGCGGCGAACCGCGTCACATTGGAGCGAGCCAGGTCGTCGGCGACCAGGACGCGGATCTCACGCTCCCCGGCCTCGAGCTGCTTGCGGACCTCCAGAACCGGTCCCGGACACGGCAGGTGTCGGACGTCGATCTCCCTCACATCTCCCTCCGGCGGGCATTCTATCCGAGCGGGTGCCGGTGGTGACGCCGGAGATCCGGGCTCCGTAGGAGGTGGGTGTAGAATGCTCGTCGCCGCCGGAAGCGGCGGCAGCAGGGAGGGTTCGATGCGGAGAAGTTCGATGCTCGTTCCGGTGATGGTTCTCGGCCTCGCGACCGGCGTCGCCGCCGCAGGCCAGCAGCAAGCCGCTCCCACCGCGACGAAGGCGCCGAGGCAGATGATCCGGGTGGAGAAGGCCCACTTGGAGCTCGGCACATTCATCGCGGGCAGCGAGGTGGTCGGCACCTTCGTCTTCCACAACGACGGCGACCGGCCCGTCAAGATCGTCCGCGCCAAACCCACGTGAGGATGCACGGTGGCCGGGTACGACCCGGTGATCCCGGCAGGTGGGTCGGGAAAGCTCACGGCGAAGGTCAAGACCCATGCATCCCAGAGCGGGCATCTGACGAAGGTCGTTACGGTGACGACGGACGATCCTGTGGCCAAGACGATCCAGCTCAAGATGAGCTTCGACGTCAAGCCGGCGATCGAGGTCAAGCCGGAGGCCAGACCGCAGCTCGAGGCCATCGAGGGAGGCACGGCGTCGAAGACGCTGGTGCTGCACCGTGTCGATGGCAAGCCGCTCGAGGTGACGCGCATCGACACCGGCAGCCCGAAGCTGCTCACGGTCACGTCCCGTCCGGCAACGAAGAAGGACCGGAAGCTCGGCGCGGTGGAGGGCGACGTCGTCCTCGAGATCCGGAGCAAGGAGCTCTCGGGGTTCACCCAGCGCACCCAGATCCTGACCCTCCACACGAACCACCCCAAGCTCGAGACGATGCGGCTCCCCGTCAGGATCCGCGTGAAGCCCGTGATCGCCGCCATGCCGGCGCAGGTCCGGCTGTGGGCCCCGGCGGGCGAGGAAGCGCGTGACCTGGTCTCCGTTGTCACGGTCCTGAGTAACACGGGGAAGCCGTTCACCATCACCGCGGTGGAGAGCTCGCACCCGGACGTGGTCACCGCTGAAGTGAAGGGCAAGGGTTCTGCGACGCGGCACACCATCGCGTTGCACGTGCCGGCGAAGGTCGTCTCGGGCATCGGCCTCGGAACCAAGCGGGCAACGCTGACGATCCGGACCGATAACGCCAGGAAACCGGTGCTGGAGGTTCCCGTCCTCATCGCCCGCCGGAGGAAGCCGAAACGGTTCCCCGGCGCCGTTCCGATCCACGGGGCCCGGTCGCTGCCGGGCACGCCCAAGGACCTCATCCTCGAGCCGAAGGGACGGGAACACCTCCGGCTCGTGCCCGAGGCGCAGGTCGGGAAGCCGGCCAGTCAGCAGCCCGCTCCGACGGCCGCGCCGTCCGGGAAGGTTCCGGCGAGCGGCGGGGAACAGGGCGAATAACGTACAGCCACGCGGCGGAGAACAACGGGCCATGGAGAGCGCATGAGCGGTGAGATGGGTGGCAGCATGGCGCGGGAGGCCGGACAATCGGCCTCCCGGCCCCTCGAGGCAATCACGCCCGTCGAGATCTTCGATCACCTCAAGAAGGGGGTGCTCGGACAGGACGGGGCGCTGCGGTACGTCTCCGTGGCGGTGTACAAGCACGTCACGGGGAAGGTCCCCGGCAACATCCTCCTGATCGGCAGCTCCGGTACGGGCAAGACGACGATCATGAACAACATCCAGCGCCTGTACCAGGAGGTGCCGGAGTACCTGCCGTTCCGGGCGATGACGATCATCAACGCCAACCTGCTCGTGGACGCCGACCGTCTGGAGTTCCGGCCGGACCGGCTCATGGCCGCCGTGGAGCAGCGGGCCCGGGCGCTCCTCGGCGGCCGCGCCACGGCCGAGGAGCTGCGGCAGGCCATGGAGCGGGCCACCATCTGCATCGACGAGGTGGACAAGATGTCCTCCGTCGTGGCGGGCAAGCCGAACCCGCTCGGTGTGGTGCTCCAGCAGGGGCTCCTGACCCTGATGGAGGGCGAGCACGTGGCCTACCGCACCCACGCCGTCACCGACGACGGCGAGGAGAAGCCCGTCACCCTCGACCTCGACACCGGCCACATGATGTTCATCTGCGGCGGTGCCTTCGAGGAGTTGTACGACCAGGTCTACCTCCGGGTCACCAAGCCCGGCAGCGGTGAGCGGCTCAAGAGCCATGCCATCCAGACCGCCGACGGCCAGGTCCGCATCGAGGAGCGGTTCTCCCTGGCCGACTTCCTCAAGATCGAGGACCTGTTCGAGTACGGCATGGTCCCCCAGTTCATCGCGCGGTTCGACAACATCGTCCTGCTCAACGACCTGACCGTCGACGTCCTCAAGGCGATCCTGCTGAAGTCGTACGACTCCCCGTTCATCCGCTCGCGCCGGTACTTCGACGTGATGGGGATCGACCTCGAGATCGAGGACCTCGCCGCCGCCCTGATCGCCGAGGCCGCGGAGAAGCACTCCCGGACCGGCGCCCGGGCGCTCCGGACGATCTTCGGCAAGATCGTCAACCGGCTCGAGTTCGACCCCGAGGGCAGCAACCGCCTCGAAGAAGGTGAGGACGGCCGCAAGCGCCTCCGCATCACCGCCGACATGGTCCGCCGGGTCACCGCCGCCTGACGGAGGGGAGCGAGAGGTCCCTCCCTCGGACTCCGGGGCAAAGGGTTCCCGGCCCCCGCCGTGTGGTCGTCCCCGCTCCTGGAACGAAACCGTTGCGCCAGGTCTCCCACCCGACCAACCGGATGGATGGAGCGCGGGCTTCGGCCCGCTCCCCCCTTGTCCCGCCCCAGGCCCACCGACACCCTCCTGGGACCCATGCGGAAATCTGGGTGTCCCCCAACTGCGGGATCCTGGGTGTCCCTTGACACCTGACCTGAGTTGTTGAACGGGGCGCGGCGTCACGGTAAGCTCGTTTGCAGCACGACGAGATGGACGGAGGAAAGAGATATGCCGGAGATCTTCACCGACGAGTGGGCCCAGGCCTGGTGCCAGCAGATCAACGAGAACGGCAACTATCGGGAGGCCGCGAGGAGCTGGGAGGGGCCGGTCGGACTGGTGATGCGGGCGGACGCATCCCAGGGGATCGAGTCGGAGCGGGCGGTCGTGGCCGACCTCTGGCACGGGGAGTGCCGTGGCGCCAGCGCCCGTCCCGATGGCGACGTGGACGACGCGGCGTTCGTCATCGCCGCCGACGTGACCACGTGGAAGAGCGTGCTCGACGGCTCCACCGACCCCATCGTCGGGCTGATGGGCGGGAAGCTCAAGCTCCAGAAGGGGAGCCTCTTCAAGCTGCTGCCGTACGCCAAGGCCGCCAAGGAGATGGTCGCCTCGGCCCAGAAGGTGGACACGGTCTTCCCCGGGGACTGACGCCCCAAGCCCCGGCGCCTCGTCCCGTCAACCGTCGGCCTGCCGGCCGTCCGCCTCCGAGAGCAGGGCGTGCATCTCCTTCTCGAGGTAGTGGACGAGCGTGTCAGGATCGGGCACCAGGCTGGCGTCGACCGCGACACCCACCCGGACGTTCCCCGCGTAGCTGAAGATCGAGATCCCGAGGCCGAGTCCGCCGGACTGGGGAACCCAGAACATGATGTTCCGGACCGGGGAGCCCGCCAGGTAGAGCTGTTTCTGGGGCCCGGGCACGTTGGTCAGGACCATGGTCGCCTTGGAGGAGAAGATACTGACGGCGACCTTCTCCAGCTCGGGCCCGAGGGCGCCCATCAGGCCCAGCACCCCGAAGACGACGCCCGCCTCGGGGGAGGCCTTGATCTCCGCCATCCTCCGTTGGACGAGCCTGAGGCGTTCGGCCACGTCGTGTGTCCCGACGGGAAGATCGACGAACACCAGTCCGAACCGGTTGCCGAACTCCAGCGCCTCGTCCATGGGCCGGAGGTTGAACGGCACGACCGCCCGGAGCGTTTCCCCTCGGAACAGCTCGCCCCGGGCGATCATGTAGTGGCGGAGCGCCCCGGCCACGGCGGCGAGCATCACGTCGTTGACCGTGGCCCCGAACGCCTTTCCGATCCGCTTGACGTCCGGCAACGGGATGGGGCCAGACCATGCGGCCTTCTTGGGGACGCTGAGCGCACCGTGGAACACGGTCCGCTCGTCCGGTGGGAGGGAGAGAAGCCTCCGGAGGATATCGATTCCGGTCATTCCCTGCTGGGCGAGCTCCATGGCGCGCCCGGGGTTGAGGATCATCTCTACACTCTGTCGGAGAATCCATTCCGGCATGGTCGCCCTTGCCGCCCGCCGCTTCGTGCCGGGCCGTCCCGCCGCACCGACGGCCGGAACGTCGGGCTCCTCGTCGGTCAGAGAGAACAACAGACGGATCAGGGCGATCCCGTCGGCGATGCAGTGGTGGATCCGGATCACCACGGCGGCGCCGCCCTCGTAGTCGTCGATCAGATGCATCTGCCACAGCGGCCGCGAGCGATCCAGAGGCGTACTCATCAGGTCCGAGACCAGCTCCTGCAACGCTTTCTGGTCCCGCGGCTCCGGCAAGGCGACGTGATGAAGGTGGGCCTTCAAGGAGAAGTGGTCGTCCTCAACCCAGGCCGGCCGCCCGAGACCCGTTGCAGGCTCCACGATCTTCTGGCGAAACCGGTCGTGGATGATGAACCGGTCCTCGATGATCTCCTTGAACCGCGCGTAGTCGATCGGTCCTTCGAACGTCAGGACACCCGTGATCGTCATCAGGTTCGCCGCGTGTTCCATCCGGAGCCACGCCGCGTCCACAGCGGCCATGGGTTTTCGATCCCTGTCTCGCCCCATCATCGAAGGCTCCTCTCCACGGGTTGCCGCACTCTCCGGTCGCCACTTCACGAGCCCGGAAGAACCTGTCAAGTCTACCAGGGAGCCCCGGGAGCATCATGCCGCGCCGCGACGTCCCGCAACTTCTCACAACGCGGCAGAACCAACACGCCACAAAACAGTCGCGACAACAAGTCGCTATATCCCAATACCTTGTGAATATCACCGCAGTGCGGCAATCAGGGGTTGACAGCTTTGCCGCAGCGCGTTATATTCTCCGTGGACGTGATGCCGCAGAGCGGCATTGAACCGACAACCCGGCGCACCGCGCCACCATCGCCGGAACCACCGGCAGGGAGGAACACGATGGCAACGAAGAAGAAGGTCAAGGAAGTCCAGACCGATCTGGCGGAATCCGCCCACAAGATCTGGCTCGCCGGGCTCGGCGCCCTGGCAGTCGCGGGCGAGGAAGGATCGAAGCTGTTCGACACGCTCGTCTCCCGCGGTCAGGAGCTCGAGGGCAAGGGCCGGAAGCAGGTGGAGAAGGCCAAGGAGACCGTCAGCGGCGTCAAGGTCGTCGCGGAGTCGTACTGGACCACCTTCGAGCAGAAGCTCGACGAACAGGTGACGAAGGTGATCCACCGTCTGGGCGTCCCGACGAAGGACGAGATCGAGACGCTGACGAAGAAGGTCGAGGAGCTGACGAAGTCGATCGAGAAGCTGCGCAAGGCCGAGTCGAAGCCCAAGACGAAGACGGCCACGAAGAGCACGAAGACCGCAAAGTGACCGCGAGCGACGGATGAACGGGGGCGGGGCTCAGGCCCCGCCCTTTCTCGTCGTCCCTCGCCCCTCCCCCGTCGGGATGGGAACGACCGCCAGGTCCCGACGCCGGAGCAGGAGCGCCATGAAGATCCCGATGGTCGTCAGAATCGTGCCGATCCAGACGAGGCCGATCAGCGGCTTGACCGAAACGTCCAGCACGAGGCTCGGCGGAGCCAGCGGCCTCGGCCGAAGACGCGGATCGAACAGCCGGACCTCGACCCTGCCGTTCTCGGCATCGATCCGTCCGATATCGAGCGTCATGCCCCCGGCACCCGGGATCGCCGCAGGGGCGACCTCGGTGGTCCCGTCGGGCCGTTCATGGACCGACGCCACCACCTGGACGGTCTCGCCGTCCCGGACCACCGCGAACGGCACCCGGAGCTGGACGTTGCCCGTCTCGTGCGCGCCGGCCATCTCGAACCCCTCGAACCGGACGGTGAGATCCCCGTAACGGAACGACTCGCCCTTCGCCAGCGTCACATCCCGGGCGATCCCACCCCCGAGCCCCAACAACTCGAGCCGAACGAGCCCCCGGGAGGCGTCCATGCCACCGATCCGGATCGCCCCCCCCGGCGTGCCGGGGATCGGCACGGGCACCGGGGTGGCGCCGCCCTCGGAGGAGACGACGGACGGCTCGAGCCGCACGGGCTGCTCCCCAGGCCGCTCGAGGGTGACCACGACGCCCACGGTGAACGCGCCGGGCACCGCGTGCTGGGAGGAGAGGTCGAACCCCTCGAAGGTCAGCTTCCAGTCGCGGAACGTCCCCGTCTCGCCCTTGGCGAGCACGAGGCGCCCGCTGACCGGAGCGTCCTCGCCCGGATCGTACTGCTCGGGGGCGAGGTAGAGGTCGTGGGTGAAGAACCCCTCGATGTCCGGGTTGGCGACGAGCTGATTGGTCTTCTCGTTGACCCACATCAACGGACGCATGGTCAGGTTCTTCCCCGACGGTGTCCGGACGTCCACCACCATGGCGTCGTGGGCGTCCGGCGTCGGGCGGTCGATCCCCTTGAACGTCATGGTGTACCCCATGACGTCCACGGCCTCTCCCTCGGGAAGCCGGACCTTCTCGCTCCGGTCGAAAACCCCGGAGACGAGGAAGGCGAGGATCATGACACCGACCCCCACATGGGACAGGTAGCCGCCCGCGGCGGCCAACCGGCCTCGCCGGAGGGTACGAATCACCGCCCAGACGTTCGCAAGAATGGAGAACGCGGCCGTCCCGATGTAGAGCAGGTTGAGCCACCCGTGGGCACCGAGAGCCGCCGCAGCGCCCGTGGCCGCCAGGGAGAGGCCGATGACGACGGCCAGCTTCCGGCCCGCGCCCTCTCGCGCCCGCTGCCACCCGAGGAACGGGATGATCCCAAGCCCCACGGAGAAGAGGATCGCCAGGGGAAGACCCACCGTGTTGTAGAAGTCCGGACCGACCTGGGCCGGCTTCTCCATCCACAGCCGCGTAATCAGCGGAGCCGACGTTCCGATGAGTACCATCAGCCCCGTCCCGACGAGTACGATCACCCCGAGGACGAAGAAGACGGTCCGGGAAAGGAACGGCTCGTCACCGGTCTCTGTGGGGATCTCCCGCCACCGCCAGACCAGCAGCCCGACGGAGACCAGGAGGAAGAAGGCCATGTTGAACACGAGCCAGCCGGTGATCCCGAGATCGACGAACGAGTGGACGGAGAAGTTCGCCAGAACACCGGAACGTGTCAGGAACGTGGCGTAGACCACGAGGAGGTACGAGAAGATCGCCAGCACCAGATTGAGCCGCCGGAACCGGTGCTTCCCCCGTTGGAGCACGAGGCCGTGCGCCAGCGCCGCGGTGGCGAGCCAGGGAACGAGCGAGGCGTTCTCCACGGGATCCCACCCCCAGTACCCGCCCCACCCCAGCGTCTCGTACGACCAGTAGCCGCCGAGCATGATGGCGGCCCCCAGCGTCAGGAGCGACAGCAGAACCCACGGCAACGAGACCCGGGCCCAGTCGTCGTACCGCCGCATCCAGAGGGCGGCGAGGGCGAAGGCGAACGGCACCGCAAGACAGGCGTAGCCGAGGAACATGACGGGGGGATGGATGACCATCCACGGGTTCTGGAGCAGCGGGTTGAGCCCGTTGCCGTCGAGGGGGACCATCGACGCCGTCAACCCCTGGTGGAACCGGAACGGGTCCTGCTTGACCAGGAGGAGCACGAGCGAGAGCAACGTCAGGTTGTAGAAGAACATCACCCGCGGCTCGTAGTCGCGGGCGAACCGCATCAGCGGCAGGCCGAGCACGGCGGCCCAGAAGACCCACAGCAGGAAGGATCCTTCCTGCCCTGCCCAGAACGCGGAGATCAGGAAGTGCAGTGGAAGCGAGTTGTCGGTGTACGCCGTGACGTAGAACACCCGGTAGTCGTGGGTCAGCAGCAGGTACATCAGCACGGCGGACGCCACGACGACTGCGGCGGTCATCAACACGTAGGTCTGGCGTGCGAGCCGCCGCCACCCCTCGTCCCCCCGGATCGCCAGGGCGTAGCAGACGGTGGAGGCCAGACCGAGGAGGAAGGCTCCCCAGATCAGGATGGTTCCCGGATAGTACATGCGTTCTTCCCTTTCCTGAATCGCTCGGATGGTGGTGCGAGACGCTGGACGTCACCGGTCAGGACGACGGCGTCGTCTCGAGTCCCTGGTACTTCGACGGGCACTTGACGAGGAGCTGCCCGGCCTCGAAGGCGCCATCGCCGTAGCTCCCCACCGCGACCACCTGCTTCGCCTCCTCGAAGTTCCCCGGTTTCGGCCCGTGGTACCGCACGAGCATCGTCCGGCCTTCAGGATCCTTCATGAGGAACTCGAGCTGCCGGCTCGCTTCGACGTACCGTGCGCTCCCCTGGACGAGCTCACCGGCGACCTGGACACGGGTCGCCCTGGCCTCCTTCGCCTGCTCGAACCCGACGTACGGTGTGATGTTCTTCCGGAACGAGGTCGCGCCGAAGGCGACGAACCCCGCGATCGCCACCCCTCCGATGACGTACCAGAGACGCCGTTGCCGTACCGGATCGCTCATGGTCCCTCCAGCCGCCGGACCTTCCGGTCCAGCCCGAAGACGTACAGGAACAGACCGAGCCAGATGATCAGGGTCACACCCATGACGGCCATCAGGCCCGAGCTCCCGCCACCGTCCGAAACAGCGGACGATGCCGCTACATTCCCGGCGGGATCGGGGGCCGGCGCCTCCACTTCGATGGCCGGCGCCAGGTCCGGACCACCGCTGTCCCGAGGTACGGCCGCCCGTGTTGCACCCCCCTGAGCCCGTACCACCGCGGCCGGGCCGCCTGCCAGAAGGAACGCAGCCACCAGGCACCAGCAGAGAACCGTTCTCTTCGTCATCACAGAATCTCCTCTTCCGCCTTGCGGCGCAGGGCCTCGATCCGGCACTCGAGATCGTACAGCCAGGCCGCGAGACCGGTGAATCCGGCGAGGGATGCCATGAAGACCCGGAACATCCGTGAGTCCATCGTGATCCGGCCCTTCGTGTTGATGATCGTGTCGGGGTGGAGCGACCAGTAGATCCGCGGGACCACGAACACGAGGAACGGGACCGTCACGAACGCCAGGATCGCGTACACGGCCGCGAGCGCCGCCTTCCGTTCCGGATCGGGAACCGCCCCGCGAAGCGCGAAGTACGCCGCGTAGATCAGCAGCAGGAAGGTGATGGAGGTCTCCCGCGGGTCCCAGTTCCAGTAGGAGCCCCACATGATCCGCGCGAAGATCGAACCCGTCACCGTCGCCAGGATCGTGAAGACGATCCCCAGGGATGCGCTCGCGTGGGCCCGGACGTCCCAGCGCGGGTCCCGCGTCCGCAGGTACTGGACCGAGGCGATGAACGAGACCAGGAACGAGAGCGTGGCCACCCAGGCCGTGGGGACGTGGAAGAACACGATCCTGGAGGACTGGCCCAGGAACCCCGCCGCCGCCGGCGCCCACAGGAACGCCGCCCAGATGACGGCGGCCATCCACAGAAAGAGCGCCCCGAGCAGGATGTCTCGCCTAGTCATGCCACACCACCGGAAACAGGAACGCCGAAGCAACGGTCATCACACCTCCCAGGGACACCACCGCCCGCAGCGCAGCGAGGACGTCGGGCACCCTCCCCTCGATCGCGGCCCGCGTTCCCTGGATGAGGAACACGAGGAGCGGGAGGAGAAGCGGTACCGAGAGCACCGCGAACAGCGCTCCTCGACTCATCGCCCGCGCCACGATCGCTGCGACGATGGTGGTCGTCACCGCCAGCGCCAGGCAGCCGGCGGCCAGCACGAGTATGAACCATCCCGGAGTCCGGACCGACAGTCCCATCAGCACCACGTACAACGGCACGAGGATCGCCATGAGCAGCGCCAGGGTCACGGTATTGAAAAGGAGCTTGCCGCCCCAGACGACGAGGGGACGCGCCGCGAGCCGCAGCAGAGGCGCCGTGTGGGTCTCCTCCTCCTTGACGAACGAGCGGTCGAGCCCGGCCATGGCGGCAAAGAAGACGACGATCCACAAGAGCGCCCCAAGCAGGTACGGCCGGTCCGCCTCGGCGATCCCGTACGGCCCGATGGTGTAGGAGACCGCGGCCAGCGTGGTCACCGCGAACAGCGCCAGGGAGTTGAACGCCACACGGGTCCGGAACTCGCACCGCATGTCCTTGGCGAACACGGCCATGGTCTCACCCAGGAAGCGCCACACGGTCCGTCCCCCACGTCATCTCGTCCCGGTCGTTCGTCGCCACCACCACGGTGCGGCCCTCCTCCGCCATCCCCCGGACGAACTCCGCGAGCCAGTCCTGCCCGTCGGGATCCAGGTTGGCGCCGGGCTCGTCGAGCAACAGGACGTCCGGGTCGTGAAGTACCGCCTGCGCGAGCTTCAGGCGCTGCTGCATCCCCGTGGAGAACCCTCCCACCACCGTCGGCCTGTCCGGATCGAGCCCCACCGCCACGAGACCGTTCCTCAGCCGGTCCCCGTCCACCTCCAGCCCCCGCACGCGGGCGCAGAACTCCAGGTTCTCCATCGCGGTCAGCTCCTCGTACAGCGCGAGGGCCGGGGCCGCCATCCCGATCCGGTGCCGCCATTCCTCCCTGGGCACCTCGCCGTCCCCGTCGAGGTAGCGGACCTCTCCCCGCGTCGGCCGGATCAGCCCGGCGAGGATCTGGAGCAGCGTCGACTTGCCGGAGCCGTTCGGCCCCGTCAGCACGAGGATCGATCCAGGCCGCGCCTGGCCCGCGATCCCCCGCATGACGACCCGTCTTCCGAACCGCTTGCCGATGCCCTCGAACCGGATCGTGACCCCTCTCCGCACCGGGCACACCTTACCATGCCCGGCCCCTCCCGGATCACTTCCCGCCTGAACCCGCCGTCCCGTCCTCGGCCGTCAATCCGAGCCGCCGCATCTTCTTGAACAGACCGGCCCGCGTCAGACCCAGCCGCTCCGCCGCCCGTTGCCGGTGGCCTCCGACCTCGGCGAGAACCCTCGTGATGAACGCCCGTTCGAACCCGGCCACGGCATCGGCCAGAGTCACCCCGGGGAACTGCCCGGACTGGGACGCCGCGTCCACTTCCCCGTTCCCGTTGCCAGCCTCTGTCCGGGTCTTCCGTTCCAGCACGATCCCCAGAGCCGCTCTGAGCGCCCTGATCTCCACATCTGCCGGGACGACCCGGGCGAGATCCAGCACGAGCAGGTGGTTGGCTCCAACGGTCACGAGCCGGGTGGACTCGCCCACGGCGACCTCCCCGGGGAACGACTCTCCAGGCCCTGCAGGACTCCCGACTCCCTCTAGGAGCTTCTCGAGCCTCCCCCCCTGGAGCAGACGGCCGGTGTTCCCCGCACTGGCCACAACCCCGAGGGAGCCGGCTCTCTCCCGGACGATCACGAGAGCTCCCCGCACCTCGAGCCGCTGGACGGCCCATTCGAGAACGGGAACGGCTCCCCCGCCCCTGCATCCTTCCGCGATGTGCTCCATCAGCTCCACGATCTCGGCAAGGCCGAGACCCGACTGGTGGTGCACCGTCTCCTCGGAACGCTGCTCATCCCCGCCCCCCACCTGCTGTTCCCGAGTGGGGGTAGCCCTGTCGGGACTGTCGGGAACCGCTCCGAACGTGCCGGAGCTCATCTCCACCACCACGAACCTCGCCGAGGAGAGCATGACGGGATCGCCGCACCGGAAGGTCGCCGTGGTCACCCGTCGGCCATCGATCCACGTCCCGTTCTTGCTGTCCAGATCGACGATTCGGAGGGAGCCGGGGCCGACGGCCAGCTTCGCATGCCGGCGCGAGACGTCCGGCTGTGGAAGGACGATGTCGTTGTCCTCCCTGGAGCCGATGGCGTACACCTTCCCCGGCTCCAGCTCGTGCCACTGTTCACCAAGCTCCGGATGGTTGTAGACGAGAACGAGCCGTTTCACCGTACCTCCTCAGGCCACCCGGTCGGCCCGGATCACCATGTAGCCGGAAAGGGACCCCGGAACGAACCGGAAATGGAGCCGCGCGAGATCCCGGCGGACCTCCACCACGGCCGCGTCTCCGTTCACAGTCCTGAAACTCCGGCTCGCCTTGCGAAGCACACGCGCCCTGACCCCGAGGGAAACCTCCTCGATCGTCGCGAGATCATCGAGAAGCAGGACGATCCGGAGCGGAGCTTCGAGATCCAGTGCGAGCTCGAGGAAGGTCGTGTCCAGCGCCTCCACCAGTTCGTCCAGTGTCAGGCCCCGCTGGCCCCAGAGACCGACCGGTTCCATCGCAAGGACTGCAAGCCCTCGCTTGACAGCGTCCCGGCAGACCGCCAGGACGCTCCTCCGTACGTCACCCGGCCGGCAGCTCGGCGTGTGCTCGAGGTCGTGGACAACCGCCTGGTAGAGCCAATGGCGACGCCCCCCCCGAGGCCGCAGTAGCAGGTACCGGCCCTGGGGCAACGGCCGATGGTGCGCGATGGCCATGTAGGCCGAGTCGAGATCGTTCGCCGCATCGAGGTCGAGGAACGGTGGAGCGCTCAGTACGAGGTTTCGATCCTCCTGGACGATCAGTGCGTCCGGCTCGAGCCGCCGCTCCATCGCGTCGCGAAGGTCCAGGTCGAAGCGCAGTACCGGCTGGCTCACGCATCCAGTGTACCGCACTGCCCCGGAGCCAGACGAGTGCCCCCGCCTGTCACTCGAGCAGCCGTCCACCCATCTTTCCTCACCCGCGTCCTCCCGTGCGGCGTTCCGGATCGCGGCCCCCGAGCTCCAGGCAGCGGCGGTACGCCGCCCAGACGGCGTCCGAGAGCACCGTGCGGAGACGGCCCCTCTCGAGCTGGTAGAGCGCCTCGGCCGTGGTTCCACCCGGCGAGGTCACCTGGTTGCGCATCCGCGCCACGTGCTCCGGCGCCTCCACGGCGTACTCCGCCGCCCCGAGGACCGTCTGCCGGACGAGCCGGGCGGCCACCCGACGTGAGAAGCCGAGGTGTACGCCAGCCTCGATCAGCGCCTCCATGAACAGGAAGACGTACGCGGGACCGGTTCCCGAGAGCGCCGTCGCCATGTCGATCTCCTCCTCGTGATCGACCCGCTCCTCCTCCCCCAGCGCCGAGAGCATGGTCCGGACCCGCTCCCGTTCCGGCCCGCCGACGGCGTCCGTCGCCGTCCACACCGACATGCCGTGGCCGATCTGGGCAGGGGTGTTCGGCATCACCCGGACCACCCGCGACACACCGAGCGCCTCACCGATCCGGCCCATGGTCGTACCGGCCACGATGCTCACCACTGTCGAACCGGACGCCACCGCCCCGTCGAGACTCCCGAGGACCTCACCCAGCCGTTGCGGCTTCACCGCGAGCACGACGATGGTCGAGCCACGGGCCGCCTCCGCGTTGTCGGCCGTGACCGCGATCCCGTAGCGCTCGGCCAGCTCCTCCCTGCGCTCTTCCCGGGGGTGGCTCGCGACGATCCGGGCCGGAGGAAGGAGGTCGTGCCGCAGCAGCCCCTTCACCATCGCCTCGCCCATGGTCCCGCACCCGATGAACGCGACCTGCTCGTTCCGCAACGCCATCGCAACCTCCCGCCCGATGGTACTCCCTCCCAGCGGTGACTGCTGCCCTGGCCTCACCCTCCCCGGAGACCAGTGAGGAGGAACAGGAGCACGACGCCGAACGCGACCACAGCGAGCACGAGGAGCCTCCCCCAGACCGGCGGAACCCTTCCAAGATCAACGAGCAGGCGGTACTCCTCGAGGAGAACCAGAGCCCCCTCCGCCGGATCGCCCCGATCTCCGAGGGCTCGCCAGACGTGGCGGCGGATCATCGCCCACGAACCGGCTGCCAGGATGCCGGACGCCACGGCCACCAGGCCCAGAGCTCCGCTGCTCTCCATACCACCGATGATGGGATGCGCCCCATCGCCCCGCCATGGCCCCCGGCGACACCTTCCAGGATGAACGCGACAGGATCGCGGAAGGGTACAATGAGTCATGCACCTCCGTTCCGGCGTCTGTCTCGTCGCCATGGCGATCCTCGCCGGTGTCCACGGCGCAGCGATGGGGGAAGAGCCCCCCACCGTCCCCTACCGGCGGACCACCATCCGGATCGATGGCGACCTCGGCGACTGGGCGGAACCGTTCGTGACTATCGATCTCCGGGAACCGGAGCCCGCACCCGACCCGAATACCGTCCGGGTCCACCTGGCATGGGACCGGGAATGGCTGTACACGGCGTTCGACGTCACCGACGGACGGCTCGTCCCGCCTCCGGACGGCGTACATCCGGCGGGCCTGTACCAGGGGGATTCCGTCGAGCTGTACGTCGACGGAAGGGGCAACCGTTCGGCCATGATGGACGCCGACGACTTCCAGTTCCTCGTGGCGTGCGACGGCCGGAGCGCCACGCTCCAGGGGGATCCGATCCTTGCACGGCTCAAGATCCTGGAGGTCCCCAAGGTCGAACGGCCGAGCCCGGGGATCCGGAGCGCCGTCCGGATCCGGAACGGCGGGTATACGGTGGAGATGGCGGTGCCCCTGGCATCGATCCTGGCGGGCAGATCCCCGCACCGCGCCGTCATCGCCTACGACGTGGCGGTCAACGACTGGGACCGGCGCCATCCGGCCGTCGGCGATGTCACGCTGGACGACCTCATCGAGGCAGCCCGGAGCGAGCTCCGGGGCGAGGAGGTGCCCGGAGAGGAGGGTCCCGATCCGTTCGAGAAGGCCCGCACTCTCGGGTACCTCCCCTGGTCGCTCTGCAACGGACGCGATTTCGGCCACCCGGCCACCTGGCGCCTGGCGACGCTGTCGGGATCCCCCCCGTGGCCAGAGCGCCTGACCGACCGGTTCGGGGTGGCCCGGACCATCGGCGCGGCGGTCCTCGCCACGGCGGTCGCCTGGCTTGCCCTGCTCACGCTCCAAGAGATCCGCCACCGCCGGCGGGTGCGGGCGCTCCTCGAACGGCTGGAGCCACGGCCCGCCCCCGGCGCGGTCCGGGCCCCCGAGACCCCATCCTCCACCGGCACGGACGCCATCCGCGACCCGGTGGTGCGGAAGGCGGTGGCGCTCGTCCGGGAGCAGCTTGGCGAACCGCTTGGCCCCGGGGAGCTGGCCACCGCCGTCCACGTGTCGCTGAGAACGTTGCAGCGCGCGCTCGACCGGGAGCTCCACTGCACGCCCCGGGAGCTGATCGTCGGCTCGAAGATGCGAGCGGCGCGTGAGATGCTGGCCTCCGGGGAATACCGAGTCAACGAGGTGGCCACACGGGTCGGGTTCGCGGATCCCGCGCACTTCTCCCGGCGGTACAAGGCCTACTTCGGAGAGTCGCCCTCTCGGGCGATCCCCGGCCGGAGCTGAACCCCGGCCGGAGCCGGGTGGTCCGGAGAGTGTCGCCGCTCAGTCCGCCTCCGGGTGCAGAGCGCGGTGGACCCGCGCCGCCAGCCGGGGCCCCAGGACGGCCCGCAGCTCCTCGATCGAGGCGCCCTCCACCCCGCGGACCGAGCCGAACCGCGTCAGGAGCGCCCTGGCCCGCGCGGGGCCGACCCCGGGGATCGCCAGGAGCTCGGTGGTCAGCGTGGTCTTCCGCCGCCGTCTCCGGTGGCGGGACACGGCGAACCGGTGCGCCTCGTCCCGGATGCGCCGCAGGAGCAGGTGGACCGGATCGGACCGGTCGATCTCGAGCGGCTCGTCCCGCTCGGGAAGCCAGACGAGCTCCTCCCGCTTCGCCAGCGCGGCCATGGGGAGCTCGAGCCCCAGCACCGCCACCGCCGCCCGGGCCGCGTTGAGCTGGCCCGCCCCCCCGTCGATCAGGACGAGCCCCGGCAGGGGGCGGTTCTCGTCCCGGAGCCGCCGGTACCGCCGCCCCACAGCCTCGGCGATGGCTGCGAAGTCATCCACGCCCTCCACGCCGCGAATGGTGAAGGTCCGGTACTCCCGGCGGGCCATCCGGCCGTTCCGCCAGACGACGCAGGAGGCCACCGTCGCCTTGCCCGAGGCGTGGGAGATGTCGAAGCACTCGACGGTGTCCACCGGTCCGGGCAGCCCGAGGACCTCCCCGAGCCGCCGGCCGATGACGCCCGCGCCGTCCGCCCTGCGGAACCGGAGGTCGAACGCCGAGCGCGCATTCTCCACGGCGAGCTCCACCCGGCGCGCCCCGGCTCCCCGCCGCGGCACAACCAGCCGGACCGCACGGCCCCGGCGCTCCCGAAGCCACCGTTCCAGCACCTCCCGCTCGTCCCTCTCGACCGGGTGGGCGAGCTCTACCGAGCCTGGCACCTCCGGGTTGTGCCCGTAGAACTGGGGCAGGAACGCCGCGAGGAGCTCCCCCGCCCCCACGTCACCGACACCCTCGAAGTGGAACTCGCGCTTGTCCACGAGCTTCCCCGACCGGAACGGGAGGACGCACACCGTTGCGTGCTCGCCGTCGGCGTGGACTGCGAAGACGTCGGCGTCGCCCTGTCCCGGCTGCTCCACATCCTGGCGTTCGCGGAGGCGTCTGACGATGGCGACGAGATCCCGCAGCCGCGCCGCCCGCTCGAACGCCTCCTCCCGGGCCGCCTCCCACATGGCCGCTTCGAGCCGCGGGAGCAGCTCCCCGTGCCGGCCGGAGAGGAAGAGGAGCAGCTCGTCCACCGCCTCCCGGTACGCGGCCTCCGTGGTCATCCCGGCGACGCACGGTGCGAGACAGGCACCCATGTCGTGGTAGAGGCAGGGCCGTTCCAGCGACCCGTCGATCTCGAGGGCACACGTCCGGACAGCAAACCGGGTCCGGGCGAGCTCCATCAGGCGCCGGGCCATCTGGTGCCCCATGAACGGTCCGAAGGAGGTGTGGCCATCCCCCTCGCGGACGGTCCGTGTCAGCTCGACGCGGGGCCACCGCTCCCCCGTCGTGACACGCAGGTAGGGGTACGTCTTGTCGTCCCGGAGCAGCACGTTGAACCTCGGCCTGTGCCGCTTGATCAGCGTGTTCTCGAGGACCAGCGCCTCGACCTCCGTCGAGGTCACGGTGAAGTCGAGTGCCGCCGCCAGCGCCATCATCCGGCGGGTCCGTTCGGCGAGCCCCGTCCGGCGGAAGTAGGAGAGCACCCGGCGGCGGAGCACCCGGGCCTTCCCGACGTAGAGCACACGCCCGTTCCGGTCGAGGAACCGGTAGACGCCGGGGCGCTCCGGGGCGCTCCGGGCCGTCACGAGGAGGGGGTGTTCCGGCGTCTCCGTCATCCGGGGGACGGGCCGCTCGTCACGGCCCCTCGAGCTCGAAGATCGAGGTGTCCGGCTTCGAGCCCGGCGTCACCACGCGGCGCGGGTCGGCCAGGTCCTCCCGGATCAGCAGCTCGATCAGCAGGTCCCGGACACCGGCCCGGCCGTGCTTCGCGTACACACGCCTGACCTGTACCGGACTCAGGCTGATCCCCGTCATGTGGTGCAGGTACTGGCAGAAGACCCGCGGTCTCGAAAGGAACGAGACCACGAGCAGGATGAGCAGAACGAAGGCGGCCAGCGCCATCAGGAGCGAGAGCTCCATCTCCGGTGTCATCGAGCCGAGGAATCCCATGGTCGCGCCTCCCGATCTCCCGCCGGCCTCATTCGCCGTCGGACCCGTTCAGGGCCTTCGTCGCATCCACCTCGTCGAAGAAATCGGGCGGCACGAGCACCTCCCGCCCCTTCGACCCGTTGAGCGGACCGACCAGTCCCTCCTCCTCCATCATGTCGATCAGCCGGGCCGCCCGGGTGTATCCCAGGCGAAGCCGGCGCTGAATGAAGCTCGCCGACGCCTTGCGTGTCTTGACCACCAGGCGCGCAGCCTCCTCGTACGCAGGGTCGTGCCGGGCCTCCCCGTCGTCGCCGCCGGACCGCCCAGAGCCCTGCTCCGCAGCCGGATTGTGGGTCAGGACCTCCCTCTGGTACTTCGGCTTGCCAAACCGCTTCGTGTGCCGCACCACCCGGGCGATCTCGACCTCCGTCACGAGCGGCCCGTGGATCCGCTGGAGCGCCGAGGTCCCGGGCGAGAGGTACAGCATGTCGCCCCGTCCCAGCAGCCGTTCCGCGCCCATGGAGTCCAGGATCGTCCGGGAGTCCGCCCGAGTGCGGACCTTGTACGCGACCCGGCACGGGAAGTTGGCCTTGATCGTCCCCGTCAGCACGTCGACCGACGGCCGCTGGGTGGCGCAGATCAGGTGGATCCCCACCGCCCGCGCCTTCTGCGCGAGCCGTGTGATCGACTCCTCCACGACCTTCGAGCTCGCCATCATCAGGTCCGCCAGCTCGTCGATGACGATGACGATGCTCGGCATCCGTTCGGGTTCCGGCGCCTCCTCCCCCGGCGCGCCCAGCGCCAGGATCTCCTTGAGCGCCTCTCGGCGCGTGGGATCGCCCAGCGCCGCGTTGTACTGCTCGAGGTTCCGGACCCCCGCCGAGGCCAAGAGCCGGTACCGGCGTTCCATCTCCGCCACGGCCCAGGCCAGGGCGTTGGCCGCCTTCTTCGGATCCGAGATGATCGGCGTCAGCAGGTGCGGAATGTCGGCGTAGACACCCAGCTCCACGACCTTGGGATCCACCAGGATGAACTTGACCTCGTCGGGGTGCGCCTTGAACAGGATCGACATGATCATGGCGTTGATCCCGACGGACTTGCCCGAGCCGGTGAAGCCGCCGATCAGCAGGTGGGGCATCCTCTGAAGGTCGTCGAGCACGGGGTTCCCGTGGAGGTCGACCCCGAGCGCCAGCATCAGGCGGGAACGTGCGGCGCGGAACCGCTCCGTCTCCAGCAGCTGGCGGAGCCTGATCGTCTGCCGCTGCGGGTTGGGCACCTCGATTCCCACGGTGGCGCGCCCCGGGATCCGCTCGATCCGGACGGACTCGGTCTTGATCGCCAGCGCCAGGTCCTCGGCGAGGTTTTGAACCGCCGAGATCTTGACCCCCGGGGAGAGCCGGAACTCGTACGTCGTGATCACCGGCCCCGTCCGGATCTCCACGACCTCCCCCGCGACCCGGAACTCCCGGCACTTCTCTGTGATCAGCTCGCCGATCTCCAGCAGGAGCGCCGTGTCTTTGGGCGCTGCCTCCTCGGGCGGTTCGAGGAAGTCGACCGGTGGCGGCGCATACTCCTCGAGCTCCTCGACGAACTCGAACCTCTCCTGCTCGAGCCCGCCGGACGCCCGGTCCCGCTTCTTCCGTTCCTTCGCGCCGCCCTTCCGCGGCCGGCGGGCGGAGCTCGTGGCGCCAGCCGGTGCACCGGCCGGCGCCTCCTCGTCCACCTTCTTGCGGACGATCCGGAACGTCCCCTTCCCCCGGAGCTCCTTGACCGTCATCCTGGCGGGCAGGGGCTCCTCCTCGACACGCTTCACCTGCCGCTCGAGAACCTTCATCCTCTGGCGTTCCCGCTGGCGCTCGATTCGCCGGGCCTCCCGCCCCCCGCGGAACCGCGCCCACCACACCCGCACCTTCCGTCCGAGTCGCTCCATCGCCGTTCCCAGGGAGAACCCCGAGACCAGGATCGCGCCCACGAGGAGCAGAAACACGATCCCGACGCCGACCCCCACGGGCCCCGCGACGGCTGCCAGAGCCCTGGTCAGCGCCCGCCCGAGGAACCCCCCGACCGGCACGGCCCCGTCCCGCCAGCGGATGGCGTCACCGAGGACGGCCAGCGCCGAGGGTACGGCCAGCACGAGGCACGCCCACCCCGCGGCGGCGCGCCTCGGGTGCTCGCTCCGCCGCCCGGCGAGAAGGCGAATCGCGAAGGCGCCCATCACCACGGGAAGCAGGAGGGCGGCGAGCCCGAAGAACGCGAACAGGAGATCCGACAGGGCGGCTCCCAGCGGGCCGGCCAGGTTGGCGGGACCGCCTTCCCGGGCTGTCGAGTGGAGGGGGCTCGGATCGCCGGGGGAGTGGGACAGGAGCGAGACGAGGAGCAGCACGGCGAGCAACGCCAGCGCCACCCCGACGACCTCCCTCCGGATCCGCTCGGTCACAGCACCCCTCCGAGGGCCAGCAGCACCACCACCGCGCCGAGCGGGAGGCAGTACAGCCCGAACCGGTCAAACACCCTGGACGACACCGTCCGCACCACGAGCCGCAACGCCAGGAACCCCGTCACTGCTGCCACGGCGGCGCCGAGCAACGCCGGTCCCAGGAGCTCCGGGCCCGTGGCGGCGAGCTCCCGCCCGTGCCGGGCCAGCTCGAGCACCGTGGCCCCCGCGATGGCCGGCACGCTGAGCAGGAACGAGAACCGGGCGGCCCACGCGCGGTCGAGTCCCGCAGCCAGCCCGGCGGCGATGGTCGTCCCCGAGCGGGAAATCCCGGGAAAGACGGCAAGCCCCTGGACAAGCCCGATCAGCGCGGCCCGCCCGGCGCCGGTGTTCGTCACCGAGCGCGCCCCGCCCGGCAGCCAGCGCGTGCCGAGCACGACCACGCCGGTCAGGATCAGGAACGTCCCCACGGCCAGCGGACTGCCGAACGCCGCGGTGGCCGGTCCCTCGAGCGCCACTCCCACTGCACCGGTCACGGCCGTGCCCACCACCAGGAGACCGAGCAGCTCCGCCCCCTCGCGCCCCCTCATCCATCGGGCGATGGCCCGGCGTTCCGCCCACACCACGGCCAGGGCCGTCCCCACGTGGAGCATGAGGTCCACGGCGACGCCCGGCTGCCGGAACCCCGGAATCAACCGTTGGGCCAGCGCCAGGTGGCCGGAGGAGGAGACCGGCAGGAACTCGGTGATCCCCTGGATCAGCCCAAGGATCGCGCCCTGCCACCAGCTCACGAGCGCCCCCCGGAATGCGAGGTTCCCCGACACGTCATCCACCGTTCCATCGCCCCGATGGTACCACCCCGCACACGCCGGCCGGGTCAGGTATGATGCCGCGGGAGACGGGGGGTCGATGGCGGATCTCGAGACGGACAGCGGGGTACTGAGGGAGTTGCGCGCCCTCCTTCGGGAGGGTGAGGAGGAGGCGCTCGCCATCTTCCTCAAGCTCGTGCGTCCCGAGGACATCGCCGACTGGCTCGACGAGCTGAGCGCCGAGGACCGCCGGCGGATCCTCGCGGCGCTGGACGAGGAAAGCGCGGGCACGGTGCTGGCCGACGCCACCCCGTCGATTCGCGCCGAGCTGCTGGACGAGCTCTCGCCCGAGGAAGTCGCCCGGATCGCCGAGACCATGCCGCTCGACGAGGCGGCCGACCTGATCGGCGACCTGGAGGACGAGGAGGGCGAGGAGGTCCTCCAGCACCTCGGGGACGAGGACGAGAAGGCGCTGCGGGACCTCCTCGAATACGACGAGGAGTCCGCCGGCGGCATCATGAACCCCAACGTGGTGGCGCTCGAGCCGGACGCCACCGTGGACGACGCCGTCGCCCGCCTCCGAACGGTGGGAGACGATGCCGTCACCGCCGCCGTCTACGTGGTGGACGCCTCCGGCCGGCTTCTTGGGGTGGTCCGGCTCCGCAACCTCGTCACCGCCCGCCCGGGAGCCCGTCTGGGCGACATCATGGAACGCGACGTCATCTCGGTCCCCGTCGAGGCCGACCAGGAGGACGTGGCGGACATCGTCGAGAAGTACGACTTCTTGGCGGTACCCGTGGTGGACGCCGAGGGCCGGCTCCTCGGCGCCGTCAGCGTGGACGACATCCTCGACGTCATCGAGGAGGAGGCGTCGGAGGACATCTACAAGATGGCCGGTTCCTCCTCGGCCGAGGAGGAGTCCGAATCGATTCTCCATACCGCCCGCTACCGGTTCCCCTGGCTCCTGATCTGCCTGGCGGGCACCCAGCTCTCCACCACCGTCATGTCGCTCTTCTCGCACCGGGTCCCGCTCTTTGACCAGATCTCGATCTTCACCCCTGCGATCATGGCGATGGGCGGCAACACCTCGTTGCAGTCGTCCACGACCACCGTGCGCAGGCTGGCCCTGGACACCCTGCCAAAGAACCGGTATCCCATCCACGTGGTCCGGGAGATCCTGACAGCCCTGATCATGGGCCTCGGGTGTGGGATCGCGGAGGCCGTGGTGGCGCTGGCCCTTGGCCACAACCCCCTCGTCGGCGTGGCCGTCGGCCTGGCCATGGCCATGGGCATGTCGGCGGCCAGCCTCCTGGGTGCGTCCATGCCACTGATCCTGGACCTCCTGGGGATCGACCCGGCCGTCGCCTCGGGCCCGCTCGTTTCGACGATCAACGACTCCCTCGGCCTGACGATCTATTTCACGGTCGCCACGGTCATCCTGATGCAGTTCGGCTGACGGACGTGGCGAGACACGGTCACACCCGATCCCCCGGACGGATCCTCGGCAGAGCGATCTTCCTCGCGCTCCTGGCACTGACCGTATGGTTCGGGCGAACCCTCCTCCGCGAACGGACGGACCGGCACGCCTCTCGGGCCCAGGGCATCACACGGGAGGACCTCCCACCCGGACCCCCGGCTCCCGGCAACCTCCGGATCGCCACGTGGAACATCCGGAACTTCCCCACCGATGAGCGTCCCCAGGCGCCCGATCTCGGGTTCAGCCGCCGGACGAACCGGGAGGATCTGGAGGCCGTCCTGGCGGGATTGGGGTTCGACGTGCTCGGGGTCGAGGAGATCCGCCGCCCCGATCGGTTCCTCCGGCTCCTGCACGACGCCCTCCCCTCGACGAAGTTTGGCCGGGCGTTCACCCGGTCCGGAGGCCGCTGGGGACAGCACGTCGGCGTCGTCTGGCGCCGGGACAGGCTCCGGATGGTGGGTCGGCCGGCAGAGATCCGCAGCGTCACCCTGGGCAACCCGGACCTCCGTCCCGCACTGGCGGTGCGACTCCGTAGCGTCCGTGAGGACGGGATCGATCTGCTCGTGGTCCAGGTCCACCTCCGGGCCACGAGAAAGGGGTTCGATGTCCGGTGCCGTCAGGCGCGGGAGCTCGCCCGGTGGATCCGTCGCGAGATCGCCCGGTCGGGCGACACCGACGTCGTCCTCCAGGGCGACTTCAACACCACGGGGCCCGAGGGCGGCGATCTGGCGGCGGAGCTGCGAAAGCTCGACCGGATCCTCGGAGCGGCCGGGCTGCGCCGGCTCCCAAACGCCACCGGGTGCAGCGAGTACTGGGAGGGCCCAGGTGAGCGCGATGGCATCCAGATCCCGTCCCTCCTCGACCAGGTCTACCTGTCCGGCCTTGAAGAGCGGGACGGCTCCGTCCCGCTCACAAGCTGGCTCCACTGCGCACGGTACGACTGCCGCCCGCTCGTCTCGATCCAGGGTCACGAGGACGCGACGTTCTGGGACGTCTCGGATCACTGTCCCCTGACCTTCGAGGTCCGGGACCGCGACATGGACCGGGTGACGGTCCCCTGCGAGTGATCCGCCGGCCGGACGGAGACCGCTGGAAGGCGAAACACGGTACGATGGACGCCGTACCTCCACACGAGGCACGAAGAGACGGGAGGCTGCGCGATGGGTGAGAGCTTCGAGGACATCGTCATCGAGATGAAGAAACACGGCGGAAAGTTCCCACGGATCCCGGGCGGAGGCCCTCGGGCGGCCCGGATCATCGTGGCCGTGATCGTCGTGCTCGTGCTGCTGGCGACCGGGTACTACCAGGTCGAGCCCAACGAGACGGCCGTCATCCTCCGGTTCGGGAAGTACCTGGGGAAGGCCGACTCCGGGCCCCACATCAAGATCCCGTTCGGCGTGGACCGCGTCTACAAGGTACGGACGGGATACCAGTACAAGGAGGAGTTCGGGTTCCGGACCGAGCGGGCCGGCGTCCGGACCCGGTACTCCTCGGCCGATTTCACGCGTGAGTCCGACATGCTGACCGGCGACCTCAACATCGCCACGGTGACCTGGGTCGTCCAGTACCGGATCGCCAACCCCAAGGCGTACCTGTTCAACGTGCGCGGAGTCCGCGGGACGCTCCGGGACATCTCCGAGGCCACCATGCGGGCCGTCGTGGGCGACATGTCGTTCAACGAGGTGATCAAGCTCAAGCGGCAGGAGATCGAGCTCCAGGTCAAGGAGCGGATGCAGCAGCTGCTCGACCGGTACGGGTGCGGGGTCGCGGTCAAGCTCGTGCAGCTCCAGGACGTCCATCCGCCGGCCCCCGTCAAGGACTCGTTCGACGAGGTGAACCGCGCCCGCCAGGAGATGGACCAGGCGATCAACCAGGCGTACCAGCAGTACAACAAGGTCATCTACCGGGTGAAGGGTGAGGCGCAGCAGACGATCAAGGAGGCCGAGGGCCGCCGGATCGAGCGGATCAACCGCGCAAAGGGCGACGCCGCCCGGTTCCTCAAGCTGCTCGCCGAGTACCGGAAGGCGCCGGACGTCACCCGGCGGAGGCTGTTCCTCGAGACGATGCGCACGGTGCTGCCGAAGCTCCGGCAGGTGTACGTGGTGGACGAGAACACCCGGGGGATGGTGCCGCTTCTCGACCTCCGGGGCCAGGGACAGGGAGGTACACGATGAACCGCGTCGCTCTGGGACTCGTTCTCGCCGTCGTGCTCCTGGTGATCCTCTCGGCCGCCGCGTTCGTCGTGCCGGAGTGGGAGCAGGCGATCGTCGTCCAGCTCGGCGAACCCGTCGGCCAGCCGATTCTCGAGCCCGGCCTCCACTTCAAGGTGCCGTTCATCCAGACGGTCCACCTGTTCGAGAAGCGCGTGCTCGAGTGGGACGGCGACCCAGAGGTCGTGCCGACGAAGGATTCCAAGTTCATCTACGTGGATACCTTCGCCCGCTGGAAGATCGTCGCCCCGCTGGAGTTCTACAAAGGCGTGGTCAACGAGGCCGGCGCCCAGGCGCGCCTCGACGACGTGCTCGACGGGCTCGTGCGGGACACGCTGTCGGCGCACTCACTCCTCGAGATCGTCCGCTCCTCGGACCGCCCGATGGAGCTGGGGGAGGAGGCGCTGACGAGCGAGGAGGCCGGAGCGGGCGAGCGGGCGTCCGGTGGTTCGTTGAGCGGGCTCCGCGACGAGCTGACGGAACAGATCACCGCGGCCGCCAAGGCCAAGCTCAAGGAGCTCGACCTCGGGATCGAGGTGGTCGACCTCCAGATCAAACGGCTGGACTACACCGACAAGGTGCTCCAGAAGGTGTACGACCGGATGGTCTCCCAGCAGCTCCGGATCGCCGAGAAGTACCGCGCCCTCGGGCAGGGGAAGAAGGCCGAGATCGCCGGCCAGCTGACCGAGGAGTCAAAACGGATCCAGTCCGAGGCGTACCGGAAGGCACAGGAGATCATGGGCCAGGGCGATGCCGAGGCGGCGCGGATCTACGCCGAAGCGTACCGCCGCGACCCGAAGTTCTACCGGCTCGTCGAGACGCTGAAGACGTACGAGAGCTCCATGGGCAACAACGGCGTCCTGCTGCTCTCCACCGACTCGGAACTCTACCGCGAGCTCAAGAGCCTCCGCTGACCCCCCGACCGCAACGAACCAGCCACCGTCCCCCGCACCCCACGGGGGACGCATTCCCCCAGCCCCATAAAGGGACACTGTTTTTCTCCTTATCAAGAATACGACGAGAATGCCCATCTCCTGGCGCAATACACTCGCTCCACAAGGAACAATGAGCCCGCGAAAAAGGGACACTGTTGTTTTCTTCACCATCACCCGCAAGTCTCCGACGCTTCGATCCCCACCACGACCCTTGGAACCCGTCTCCAGACACACCTCTCCCGCAAACCGTCCCGCTCCCACCTTGTCCAGCCCTCCCACTCGCCTCAGAAGACGATCGCGTTCCTCCGCTGCTCCCTCAGCGACATCACCGCCCCCTCCAGGTGCCGGACCGGATGCTTCCGCCGCCGGTACCACCCCCGCTCCCTCATCAGCGCCAGCTGCTCCCGGATGAACCCCTCCGTCCCGATCACCACACCGTTCACGAAGAACCCCAGCCGCCTCCGGTACATCCCACGGCTCCGATACCCCCGCGCCGCCTCCTGCGCGAGCACTTCCTCCGAAATCGCCGCCTGCCCCTCCCGCGTCGGCACCGCCCCACGGTGGTACAGCAGCTGCCGGAACTCCACCATCGCCGCCTCACGGTCCCCATGATTCAGCAGGCTCGTGATCGGGATCAGCCACCCGTCCTCACCGAGCTCCCGCAGGTACACCGACCCGCTCTCCCACTCCTCCGGACGCTCCACGATCCCCGCACGGATCGGGTTCAGCTCCACGTACAGCAGGCAATCGAGCACCGCCCGCGCATCCCCCAGGATCGTCGACCTGAACCGCTGATCCCACAGCCGACCCCGCCGGTCGAACGTCCGGTTGTACCAGCGCGCGTACGCCGCCTGCACGTTCCGCATGAACTCCGACACGTCAAAGAGACGCCGCCGGTAGTGCTCCCACTCCTCGTCCCCCCACAGGTCGATCTGACGCTGCCGCGTCACGCTCGGGTACATGA
>JAMOVQ010000180.1 GCA_027067575.1 Thermoanaerobaculia bacterium
CTCCCGAAGGTACACCGACCCGCTCTCCCACTCCTCCGGACGCTCCACGATCCCCGCACGGATCGGGTTCAGCTCCACGTACAGCAGGCAATCCAGCACCGCCCGCGCATCCCCGAGGATCGTCGACTTGAACCGCTGATCCCACAGCCGCCCCCGCCGGTCGAACGTCCGGTTGTACCAGCGCGCGTACGCCGCCTGCACGTTCCGCATGAACTCCGATACGTCAAAGAGTCGCCGCCGGTAGTGCTCCCACTCCGCCTCCCCCCACAGGTCGATCTGACGCTGCCGCGTCACGCTGGGGTACATGATCCGCGACCGGGCGCGCAGCTCGTCGCGGTCGACCTCGCGCTCGGCGTCGAACCGGACGACGAGGTGGTAGTGGTTGCCCATGATGCAGAACGCCGCGACGTCGCAGAAGTAGATGGAGGCGAAGTGTTTGATGGTGGCGATGAGTTGGCGCTGGGCCAGGGGTGAGGCCAAGGGCAGCTCGCCTCGGCGGGAGGGCACCCGGCTGTACAGGTGGTACCAGGTGTCCACGTGGGAGAACTTGAGACGGGGCATCCGGGGCATGGCGGACCTCCTTTGGATTGTGGTGGGAACAGGGTAGGGCGGGGAGGGGAGGTTGTCAAGAGAAAAACAGTGTCCCTAATTAGGTGGTTTCATTGGTGAGGACTGGGGGTGCGGTTCAGCTGGCTTCGGGGGGGATCGCTTCGCCTGGCAGGAGGAACCAGCGTAGTGCCTCCAGTTCCGGTTCGAGGGTCGCTGAGCCGGGGACGTACCTGAGCACACCCATGGACTCCACCAGCCGCTGGGCTTCCTCCAGGTAGCGGGGAAGCTCGCCTTCCGTCGCCGTGAGGTGACGGCCCTCGTACTCGAGCTTTCCCCCGCGAAACCGGACGTCCCGAAGCCCGGGGAGCTTCTCCTCCCGCTCCCCACGGTGACGCCAGAGGCCCGTATCCGGAAAGAACTCATACTGGGGCAGGAACTTCCACCCGTGTTCGGCGATGAACAGGACGGCTTCGAGCACGAAGTCCGTCACGGCCCGGGAGCAGAAGTAGTTGAAGTTGACCCGGACCCAGCCGGGCTTGATCCCCTCGCACCCGCTCGTGACGGCGTCCCGGTACCGGCGGGAATGCTCCTCGTCGATGTGGAGCAGCCGGTGGCCGTACGGTCCCGCGCAGGAGCACCCCCCCCGCGCCTGGATGCCGAACAGGTCGTTGAGGAGCGCCACCACGGCGTTGTGGTGGAGGTAGCGGTCCTCATGCCGGATGACGAAGCTGACGATGGAGAGCCGCTTTGCCTCAAGGTTGCCGAGGATCTCGATCCGCGGGTCGGCGGACCACACCTCGATGGCGCGACGGAGCACCTCACTCTCCAACGCCTCGATGGTCCCCTCCCCGACGGCGGACTTGAGCAGGAAGACGAGGCCCGCCCGGATCGACTCGATGATCGCCGGCGTGCCGCCCTCCTCCCGGTGTGCCGGATCGTCGATGTAGGTGTGGCCCAGCGGTCCGACGTAAGAGACGGTCCCCCCGCCGGGCACCGAGGGGACGCGGTTGGTCAGCAGACGGCGCTTGACGACGAGGACACCGGGGGTCCCCGGACCGCCGACGAACTTGTGGGGGGAGATGAACACCGCGTCCTTGGCCGCATTCGGGTCGCCGCCGGGGTTCATCGCGATCCGGACGTACGGGGCCGCCGCAGCGAAATCCCAGAACGACAGCGCGCCGTACCGGTGGAGGAGCCGGGTGATCCCCCGCGTGTCGGAGACGATCCCCGTGACGTTGGAGGCGGCCGAGAACGAGCCGATCTTCAGTGGCCGGTCCACGAACTTGCGCAGTCGGTCCTCGAGCATCGTCTGGTCGATCCGCCCGTCCGAGTTCTCGTCGATGACCACGACGTCGGCGATGCTCTCCTCCCACGGGAGCTCGTTGGAGTGGTGCTCGTACGGGCCGATGAAAACCACAGGCCGCTCTTCCCGGGGAATCCGGTCCGTCAGGGCATACCGGTCGTCGAGCTCGGCAGGAATCCGGAGACCGAGGATCTGGATCAACTTGTCGATCGCCCCCGTGGCACCAGAACCACAGAAGATCACCACGTCCTCGTCCGTCCCCCCCACGGCGTCCCGGATGATCCTGCGGGCGTCCTCCCGGAACCGAGTGGTCTGGAGCCCCGTCGTCGACGTCTCCGAGTGGGTGTTGGCGTACAGCGGCATGACCTCCTGCCGGATGAACTCCTCGATGAAGTACAGGTTCCGGCCAGAGGCCGTGTAGTCGGCGTAGGTCACTCGTCTCGGTCCGAATGGCCCCTCGAGCGCCCGGTCGCGCCCGATCAGTCCCTCGCGGATCGTCTCGATCAACGCCCTGGTCTCGTCGTTCATCGGCACCGTCCCTCGTTCCCGGTCCGTCCAGAGCTTCATGTGTACCACACCCCGTTCATCGCGTGGCGGCCGTCCTGTATGCTGGAGATGGCCCGCGTCCTTCCGCGGAGCCGGAGGTTCGCCATGCTCCTGACCACGTGCGCTCTCGCAGCAGGTCTCTCGCTCGCACCGGTCCCACAGGCGGTGCAGTACTTCCCCGGGGACTACTACAGTCGGGACGGCCACGTCTCGGTCGAGAGGACGGCCCTCGACCGCTGGCCCGGTCCCACCGGCCTTCTCGAGCTGTGGCGATCCGAAACCCTCTCCACACCCCAGCGGATCGCGCTGCTCCTCGGCGGCGGTGCGTTCCACGATCCGCAGCTGCTGCCGGCCTACCGGGAGGCCCTGCTCGATCCCTCTCCCCGCATCCGGGCCGCCGCCGCCTTCGGTGTCCACGTGCTCCTCGCGGACGGTATCCCCGCCGGGTATGGCATCGTCGACCCGCAGGCCGGGCAAAAGCTCTCGGAAACGGTCGCGGAGCTCGAGCGGGCGTTCCGCTCCCGCGATCTCGTACAGGTGTGGCTCGAGAGCCTTCTTCACACAGAGGGCACGGCACTCTTCGCCCGGCCCGGGCTCCGCTTTGTCCAGGACCTCCGGGTGTGTGAACACGCGCTCGACACGCTCCTCGAGCCGGAGGATCTTCCCCTTCTCATCGTCGCCTACCGGACGGCCAGGACGAGGCCGGTCCGGACCGCGCTAATGCACCTGCTCTCCGGTCTTGGCATGAAGGAGTTCGTTCCGAGAGTTCGGGGGCCGCGCGCGGGATGGAACTCGGAGATCTTCCGGATCGCCCTCCAACGGGCGGACGCGTTCGCCGACCGGTGGTGCCACTCGGATCCCCGGACGATCTACGTCCGCCGTCTGCTCGACCTCCGTGTGCGCGGCGTGGAACCGTTCGACGCCTCCGCTGGTGGGCTGTGGCTCCGGGTCCTCCAGAAGGCGCCCCCCCCGTGGTGGGGCGTGGCCGGACGCTTGCTCTACCGGAACGGTGCGCCACCGTACTTTCCCTCACTGAGAGACCCCGAGTCTCCGGAATCCCGGAAGTCACGCGAGACCCTGCTCCGGTTCTACGGGCTGACGCACACCCGCAAGGTCCGCCTCCAGCTTCCCGGCGAGGGATCGTCGCCGGGCCCGTGACGGCCCTCCGGCCGTCGGGGGTACAATCGGAGCGATGCTCGAGTTCGTGTGGGAGGACGGTGGCCGGTCGCACCGGGCGACGTTGAGGGACGGTCTGCGGATTGGCCGCGCCAGCGACAACGACGTGGTGCTCCGTGACTTCTCCGTCTCGCGGAACCACGCGAGAGTCACCGGCGACCGGGACGGATACCGGATCGTCGACCTCGGCTCCACGAACGGCCTCAAGGTGGACGGCGAGTTCGTCCAGGAAGCGCCCCTGGCCGCCGGGACGACCGTGGAGATCGGCAGCTTCACCCTCACCGTCGCCGAACGGGGCACGGTGGACGGCGAGCTGTCCTCGGCGACCTACCTCAGGTCGCTGGCCGAGTTCAATCAGGACTTCGGCCTGGAGGGGCCCTCCCGGGCCGGGTGCGAGCGGGAGGGGCGGGAGCGTGTCTTCGAGATCCTTGCCCAGGTGGCCAAGACCCTCCTCCAGGTCGGTGAGCTCCGCCCCGTGCTCGAGAAGGTGATGGACCTCGTCTTCGAGCATCTCATGGTCGACCGCGGGTTCATCGTGCTGTTCGACGAGGCGGGCGAACCCAGGCTCGAGCTGTTCCGGGCCCGGGACTCCGAGGCCGGGGTTCAGCCCGAGGTCCCGCTGTCGCGGACCATCCTGGAGATGGTGACCCGCGAGAAGGTGGCAATGCTGACCCACGACGCCCAGGCGGACCAGCGGTTCGACGCGGGGCAAAGCATCCGGATCCACCAGATCCGGTCGGCCATGTGTGCGCCGCTCTGGCACCGCGACCGCGTCATCGGCGTCATTTTCGTCGATTCGCCGCTCCACGTGGGTTCCTTCTCCGCCGTGGACCTCGACCTCCTGACCGCCCTGGCGAACTACGCTGCGGTGGCCATCGAGCGGGCCCGCCTCAACGAGCGAATCCTCCGGGAGGAGGCGCTCCGACGGCGGCTCGAGCGGTACCACTCCCCGGCCGTCATCGAGAACGTCTTGGAGGACCCCGACCGTGTGGCGCCGACCGTCACGGCCCGGGAGACGACGATCCTGTTCGCGGACATCGTCGGCTTCACGACCCGGTGCGAGGGGCTCGCGCCGGAGGCGGTGGCGGCGTTCCTCAACGAGTTCTTCTCCCGAGCCGTGGACGCGGTGTTCGAGTTCGGCGGTACCCTGGACAAGTTCATCGGCGACGCTGTCATGGCGTTCTTCGGCGCGCCGCTCCCCCAGCCGGACCACGCCGAGCGGGCGGTCCGCGCGGCGATCGCCATGATGCGGGCGGTCCAGGGCTGGAACCGCGAACGGGCCCTGGAGGGGCTCGAC
>JAMOVQ010000181.1 GCA_027067575.1 Thermoanaerobaculia bacterium
GTTGCTCCGCTCGTTCCTGGGCGGGCGGGTGTGCGGGGTACTCGGTGGGAGCACTTCGTTTCGGTCGAGGAATAGGGGACAGTGTTTTTCATTCGATCGGTGGGTGGCCCGACGGAGCGCGGGCTTCAGCCCGCATGGACCCTTCCCTGGCCGAGACGGACGATCGCCATGCGAGAAAGGGACAGTGTTGACTACTCGGCGGAGGATCAGGAGAAAGGGACAGTGTTTTCGAGCGGTGGAGCTCGAGGGGGGAGAGTGTTGAGTGGGTCGTCCTGTGGGGATGAGGGCTGTGCTCATTGAAAAAGGGACACTGTTTATCTCTTGCTGCTCCAAGCGAACAGTCGCGATCGGGAGGGGTGCTCTTCCATGGGGAGTGAGCCGGAACGTCGCTGCGCTCGTCCCTGGGGGGGACAGATGGGTTGGGTGCCAGGTGGAGCGCCATCCTCTCGGCGAGGATCTTGGCCGATTGCGGGGACAGTCCCTATCGTGATGGGCTTGGTTCTCTGGCGTGCCAGCCGGGACATCGCTGCGCTCGTCCCTGGGCGGATGGGTGAACCGGGCACCAGGTGGGAGCGGGCCACGGCCTTCTCGGAGCACGGCCGCTGGTATGCTGGTGGCATGGAGCTCGAGGAGGTGCTCGCCGTCGTCAGGGCGTTCAACGAACGCGGGGTGGAGTACGTGCTCATCGGCGGTGTCGCAGTCAACCTCCACGGTCTCGTCCGGGGCACGGAGGACGTGGACTGATGCCGGTGGAGAAGTTCAGGACGCTGGAGGAGGCGGAGCGGGCGCTCTGGTCACGTGGGCAACCGGAAGGTCTGGCCGGGCGGATCAGGGTGGTCTGGCGCCGTGCAGCACCGCTCGCGGGGCGCCGGTACCCTGCGGGGGTCCGCAAGTACGTCACGCTGGAGGAGGCCGAGGAGGACCGTCGCCGCTGGAGCCGGATCGGCGGGTAGATACTCCCCCGGGGCCGTGGGGGCGGGGAGGCCCCGGCTCCTCGGTATGGCCCGGGACGTTCGCACACGGCATGAAATCCCCCGCGGGAACCCCACACGAGTGCAGGGTTCCAACGGGGGTGGTTTCCCCGAGCGCCAGAGATCAGCGATCCGCAGCGTCCAACCGCCGGAGCTCCGAACGGTTCACGAGAACGAGTGGACCGTCGGGTCCGGGGTACAGCCACTGATCGGTCGGGAACGGGCGCTCCTCCAGGACGGTACCGTCCGCCCAGCGAACATCGAGCAGCCGCGCGGCTTCTCCCGTTCCATCCACCGCCACCAGCCAGACGCTCTCTTCACCGGGGGCCCAGCCATGGACCCGGACGTTACCGGTCGGGGCCGGGACCACGATCCGCTCCCGAGGCGTTCCGTCCGGCGAGAACCGGAGGAGTGCCCGGTCGAACGGGTCGAAGACCTCGATCGCTGCCGGTGAGACATGGATCAGGAGCTGGTTCTCGATCCCGGCGATGGAGCTTCCGGCCTTGAGGGGACGTCGGGGCACGATGTCGTGGACAGGCTCGAGGTCCTTGCTGAAGATGGAACAGGCCAGTACCGCCTCGTAGCCGCCCTGTCCATCGGTGCCGAGCCCCTCCCACCAGCCGACGAGTCGGCCGTCGGGAAGTGTGTCCAACGACAGGACCATCGCCACCTTCAGCCGCGCCTTCCGGACGAGGTCCCCATTCCGGTCGAAAATGAGGAGTGCGCCCCAGCGGCGGCGGCCGTTCTTCTCGAGTCGCAAGCCGCTCACGACGAACCCCGATGGTGTCACCCCGGCGGCCCGCGGCGCGCCGAGGCGGCTGTTCAGAAACGATGTGTCGAGCACGATGTCGGCGCCCCCCGAGAGGGGATGCGCCACGACCTGTTCCGAATCCAGGGTCCAGGAGAGAACCCAACCGTGGGAGACCCAGAGTTCGCCCGGTTGATCGGGGTTCGCCGACCAGAGCAGGCCCTGAGAGGAGCTCCCCGGCCCGTTCGATGACATCGCGAGACCCGCAGCCAGGATCAAGATGACGAGAACAGCTGACACTGATGCGAAGTGTGTTCGTTGCATGACAGATCGATTTTCCGCGGTTGAGGGGGAGAGTGTCAAGGGATCCGTCGAGGAGGGAGAGCGCCCGTGCCGTTCTGCTCCGGGTCCACCGCGCGGGAGGCGAGGAGCAGCCGGAGATGGACATCCAGCTCCTTCGCGAAGCTGTAGGCCACCCGCCAGTGGTATGTCCGGTCCCTCCCGAAGCGCCCTTCGCCCTCCGCGATGTTCGCGGGGGCCGACACGGTCAGGCCCGCCGACACGGACACCGACGCGGACACGGTCACGTGCGGCGACCCGGGTACGGCTACGGTCCGTGTCGGTGACTCTGTCCGTGGCTGCGCCGGGGTCCCTGCACCGAGCCGTGACCCCGGCACGGGCCCGGCCATCGACGCAGACTACGGCGTGGCCGCCGGGAGGTCCCGGGGAGTGGCCCCCGCGTCTAGAGCCGGCAGAGCACGGCGCCCCAGTTGAGGCCGGAGCCGAGGCCAACGAAGCAGACGAGGTCGCCCGGCTTCGCGCGGCCGGCCTCGATGGCTTCGTGGAGCGCGATGGGGATGGTCCCGGCGGTGGTGTTGCCGTACCGCTGGATGTTGTTGAACACCTTCTCGTCGGGCAGACCGAGCCGCTTCTGGACGGCCTCGTTGATCCGCAGGTTGGCCTGGTGCATGATGACGAGGTCCAGGTCGTCCACCGTCAGGCCGTGGCGCGCCAGCAGCTCGAGGGTGACCTCGGGCATGAGGGTGACGGCAAGTGCATACACCTTCCTGCCCTCGACGATAGGAATGTGCTGATCCGCAGCGTACATGTCGGGATGGAAGTAGGGGCGGTAGGCGCTGCCGCCGGCATCGACCCAGAGGCGCTTCGCCTCGCTGCCGCGGGTGTGGAGGACGTGGTCGATGATGCCCCGGCCGTCCTCCTCCCGGGCCTCGAGGACGACGGCGCCGGCGCCGTCCCCGAACAGGACGGTGCGGTCGCGTGTCTGGGTGTTGTAGCGGCGTTCCTCCTCGGAAAGGGGAGCAGCCTCCGGGTCGAGGACGACCTCCCAGGTCCGTTCGGACCACGGCATGAACATGACGTGGGCCTCGGCGCCGACGAGCAGGACCCGGCGGTACTGGCCGGAGCGGATCAAGGCGTCGCCGAGCTGGAGGGCGTAGACGAACCCGGCACACTGCTGCCGGATGTCGAGGCACGGGGTGTCCGGCATTCCGAGCTTTTCCTGGAGCGGCGGCGCGGAACCGGGGAAGTAGTGGTCGGGCGTCATGGTGGCGAAGATGAGGTAGTCGATCCCGTCCGGCGTGGTCCCGGCGTTCGCCATCGCTCTTCGGGCGGCTTCCACGGCGAGATCGCTGGACGCCTGGTCCGGTGAGGCGTAGTGACGTTCCACGATCCCGCTGCGAGTGCGGATCCACTCGTCGGAGGTTTCCATGATCCGGGCCAGTGCATGGTTGTCCACGGTGATGGGTGGAATGTCGATCCCGGTTCCGGCGATGACGGCGCGCATTCGGTGTCCTCCTCCTCCCGTTGTGGGCGCTTCAACTATACCGGGTTCCGATACGCCACCCGGTGGCGACACGAAAAGGGCCCGGCGCGAGGCCGGGCCCGGATGATCGGTCGGATGACCGGATCACTTGTACGGCTTGAACTCCACGCGCCGGTTCAGTGCGCGGTGCTCGCGGTCGTTCGGGTAGCGCGGACGATCCCAGCAGTACCCCTTGGCCGTCAGCCTGTCGGCCGGCACGCCCTTGGCGATGAGGTAGTTCATCACGGCCTCGGCGCGCTTCTGCGAGAGCACCTCGTTGAACTTCCGCGGACCGCTCTTGTCGCAGTGACCCTGGATCTCGACCTTCCAGTCGGCATACCCGGGCTCGAGCATGACCTTGGCGAGCCGATCGAGCTCCGGCTTGGCCTCCTCACGGATCGTCGACTTGTTGACGTCGAAGAAGACCTTGGCCTTGACCTCCCAGGTTCCGTCGTCGTGCACGAGGATGCCAGTGGGGGGGCAGCCCGTCTCGTCCACGGGGATGCCTGCGGGGGTGTTCGGGCACTTGTCCTTGTCGTCGGTCACACCGTCGCCGTCACTGTCCACCGGACAGCCCTTCTCGTCGACCTTCGTCCCGGCCGGCGTGTTCGGGCACGCGTCCTTGTAGTCCGGTACACCGTCGCCGTCGGTGTCGAGGCAGCAGCCGTTGGCATCGACCTTGACGCCCGCGGGGGTGTTGGGGCACTTGTCCTTGTAGTCCGGCACCCCGTCCTTGTCGGTGTCGAGGCAGCAGCCGTTGGCATCGACCTTGACGCCCTTCGGCGTGTCCGGGCACTTGTCGAGCTCGTCCGGCACGCCGTCGCCGTCGGAGTCCTTGGCGACGAAGACGGTCTCGGCAAAGTTGACCATGGCGTTCTGGGAGGCGAGGCTGTCAGAGAGGTACGCCTTGCCGCCCCCGGCAGCCGCCACGCGCTCGAGGAGGGTCCGCCCAACGGGAGAGTTGCCGATCTGCACCGTCCAGACGGCCCCTTGATCACCGGCGGCCTTCTTGAACGCCTGGGCTGCGGCGACTTCTGGCTCGCCCATGTGGAGCCCGTCGGACACGACGACGATCGCCTTTGTCCCGGACGTGCCCTCGAGCAGGCCGGCCGCCTTGCGGATGGCGCAGTCCAGCGGGCTACCGGAACCGGCCTTGCCGACCGTGCCCAGCGCATCGGAGAAGGCTGCCGTCTTGTACGGTGCCAGGTCGACGAGCGTCTGGACCTTCGCCCCGTCCATCGCGGAGCCCTTGCCGAAGGCCACGAGCGCGCCCTCGTAGCCGATCTCGGGGAGCGTTTCGTTCAGCGCGCCGACGAAGCTCTCGGCCACGTCGAGCTTCCTGACGTGCATGTAGGTGTCCGCCATCGAGGTGGACCGGTCGAGCACGATCACCCAGTGATCGGCCCTCGGAACGTAGTAGTCCGGCGAGAGCGCCTTCCCCTGGAACGTCGGCGCTCCCGGGGTGGAGGCGCAGGCTGCGATCAGCCCTCCCGCGGCCACCACGGCAATCATCAGCATCGTCTTCCTGAACGTCACGGCTCTCTCCTTTCCGGGGACCTCTCCCCCTCCCATGCAGGCTCGTTTATCAACGCATAGTATAGGCGAAGATTCGATCCCGACGCAAACCGGTTGCAATCGGGTTCGGATGTCGCCGCGGTTTCCGTCCCGGACAGGAGCGGAAACGCTTCGCCGGGGCGAAGCGAGGCCGCTCCGCCCGTGCCCCGGGGCTGTCGGCGGGAGTGTCCCCCTCAGAGCAGGCCCACGCGCTCGTTGAACTCCCGGATGAGCTCATCCCACCGCTCGGGCTGGGCGAAGATCGTGGGCCACAGCTCCCGGTCGTACCAGAGTCGCTCCAGGTCGTCGAGCTCCTTGCCCTGCTGCTCGATCCACGTGTAGTACTTGAGGTTGTGGATGCGCCGCCGGTCCCTGTAGGTCAGCTCCTGGAGGTTGTCGGTGGTGGCGCCCAGGAGGCACCGGTCGAAGTCCCGTGCCGCGTCGATCTCCCGGTACTCGCCGTGGCGTTCCCGAAGCTCCTCGATCCGCGAGCCGTACAGCTCCATGGAGTCCGTCGCCACGGTGACCACCACGTCGTCGGAGGTCAGCTCCCAGTACCGCGCTGCCTTGATCGCCGAGAGCAGGTTGGCGATGGAGGAGATGCCGAACAGGTCCAGGTTGGCGGCGATCTCCGGCGGCACTCCCTGGCGTTCGAGCCAGGCGATCCCCGCGGGCTCGTTGAACAGGCGCATCAGGCGGTAGGTGTCCTCGTCGTCGATGGCGACGACCATGTCCGTGGTGTTCGTGTGGTGGATCCAGGGGACGTGCTTGTCCCCGATCCCCTCGATCCGGTGCCCGCCGAACCCGTTGAGCAGCAGGGTGGG
Organism: Thermoanaerobaculia bacterium; assembly: GCA_027067575.1. Classification (GTDB taxonomy): domain Bacteria; phylum Acidobacteriota; class Thermoanaerobaculia; order Thermoanaerobaculales; family Sulfomarinibacteraceae; genus JAMOVQ01. The sequence goes on from JAMOVQ010000181.1 coordinate 5,920, forward strand.
GCACTGGAGCGCCTCCGAGGCGACGATCTTCATCGTGGGGTACCGGTCCTTGAGGTGGTCCCCCGCGGCGATGGTGCCGGCGGACCCCGTGGCGGAGACGAACGCCGCCAGGTTCCGCGGCGAGCCGGGAAGGGCCTCGAACACCTCCTCGATGGCGGGCCCCGTGACCCTGTGGTGCCAGACGGCGTTGCCGAACTCCTCGAACTGGTTGAAGATCACGGCGTCGGGCCGGGTCTCCCTGATCTCCCAGCACTTGTCGTAGATCTCCTTGACGTTGGACTCGCACCCCGGCGTCCGGATGACCTCGGCCCCGACGCTCTCCAGCCACTCGAACCGCTCGGCGCTCATCTCCTCGGGGAGGATCGCCACGGCCGTGCACCCCATCAGCCACGAGTCGAAGGCGCCGCCCCGGCAGTAGTTGCCGGTGGAGGGCCAGACCGCCTTGTGGTAGGTCGGGTCGAAGGCGCCCGTGATCAGGCGGGGGGCGAGGCAGCCGTAGGCGGCGCCGACCTTGTGCGCGCCGGTCGGGAACCACTTTCCGATCAGGACGACGATCCGCGCCGGGACGCCGGTCAGCTCGGAGGGCAGCTCCACGTGGTTGACGCCGCCGAACAGGCCGCCGTGGGGGACCGGCTCGTTCTTCCAGGTGATCCGGAACAGGTTGACCGGGTCCAGGTCCCACAGACCGACCTTCCGGAGCCGGTCGCGGACCGTCCCGGGCACGAGCTCGGGGTTGGCCTGCTGGGCGAAGGTCGGCAGGACGATCCCCCGCTCCCGGAACCGTTGAACGGTCCGTTCGAGGACCGTCTCGTCGATGACGCGGTCGATGATCTCGATCATGGTGTGTCCTCCGCCGGAAGACCGGCTCGCCAGTGTAGCGCGGTCCTCGGACGATCCCGGCGGCCGGGGTCTGGAGACGTCGTTCCCGGCCGGTGTTTCCTCGGAACGTGCCTCCGGCCGACCAGTGGCTGCGCCCGGGGTTGCCTGGTTCCGGGAGGCGCGGTACCATGTGGCAAAAGAATCCCTGGGAGGGAGGAGGTCTTCATGGAACGGAACGGTTTGAAGGTTCTTGTCGTCGTTCTCGCAGCGGTGGCCGTGGCGGGGCCGTCGTGGGTGGCCGGCGCGGCGCCGGTCAAGACGGTGGCGGCGCCGCCGTCGGACATCGTGGCCGGAACGGTACGGCTCCCAGCGCCCGGCGAGGTCGGGATCCGTTCGCACAGCGCGATGGTCCCGGTGCGGCTGTCGCCCGGAGCGGACGGAAGCTGGAGCTGGGAGGGCGAGATCGCGGTGGACGACCCCGACGCCGTCTCGATGATGGTGCTCGCTCCGGAGCAGGCCGGATGGCACGTCACAGTGGCCGAGCCGGGACGCCGTCCAGTCCGGCTCGAAGATCTCTCGTGGCGGCACGACGTCCGGCACGAGCAGGCCTGGCTCGGAGCGGGGGACGCTGCGGTGCCCGGCGAGCTCTGGCGGATCGAGCATCCCGTCACCGGCACGTGGACCGTGGAGATCGAGGGTACTCCGGGCACGGCGGGGGATGCAGGCCCCGACGGCTACGTCCTCGTCTCGTCCAGGAGTCCGTACCGCGTCTACTCGAACCTGACGACCTACCATCTGGTCCCGGGAGAGTCCGTGGGTCTCGCGACCCGGGCCTACGACGTGCGATCGCCCCGGACCGATGGGACGCCGGAGGCGCTGGAAGGGGTGGTCCGGTCGGCATCGGTCAGGATCGGCCTCCCGGACGGGAGCGAGCTCGAGCTGCCCATGGCGGACGACGGCCTGCACGCGGATGGGGCCGCCGGTGACGGGGTGTGGGGCGCGCTGTTCGTCGCCGAGGAGGTTGGGGAGTACACGGCCCAGGTGGTCGTGCGGGGCGAGACGCCCGAGGGACGGCCGTTCCTGAGGACGACGGAGCATGTCTTCCCGATCGTCGAGCGGACGGCGGTCCTGACCGGCAGGGCGGATGCGGTCTCCCGCCGGGACGGGCTCGAGTTGCGGATCGGCACGAGGGACGCCGCACCGCGCCGGGTGCTGGTGAGCGCCGAACTGTGGGGCGAGGGTTCCGACGGCTCTGCGGTGCCGGTTGTGTGGACCGGAGGCATCGTCGAGTCCGCGGAGTCGGTGGTGTTGAGGGTCGATCCTCGGTGGCTCGCCCGTGCCGGCGTCTCCGGTGGTCTCGAGCTTCGCAACGTGACGATCCGTGATCTGGACACGTTCGTTCCGGTGTCCTTCGAGCCCCGGATGACGGCGGAGGTTCACGGGGAGCTGATGATCCCCAAGACCGTTTCCGGTGCGATCACGGAGGAGATGCTGATGGGGCCGCGTCCCGAGAACCCCCCGATCGCCCGAGAGAAGGCCGCAGGAGGCAAACTCCTCTTGGTCCACGGCTACTGTTCTGGCGGTGTGTGGCCCACGGGCGATTTCTCCAACTATGCGGTATTCCATGACTACCACAAGAACCGGACCCACGACGAGTTCGCCCGGCTGATCCGGGACTTCGGGGCGCAGTTTCCGTCATTCGGTGTCGTGGCCCATTCTCAGGGCGGGTGCGCCTCGCTCCACCTGTACACCTACTACTGGAGCGGCTTGGACTACTCCTCCGGGTCCCGTCTGATCCAGTCCGTCGGGACGCCGTACCAGGGGACCTCCCTGGCTGGCAACCTGGCCCTTCTGGGGCAGATCTTCGGTGTGGGTTGCGGGTCCAACTGGGACCTGACGTACGACGGTTCGCGGCTGTGGCTGTCCGGGATCCCGTCCTGGGCCCGGAATCGCGTCTACTACGCGACGGCCTCGTTCGAGGACAAGTGGTGGCGGTACGACTACTGCAACATGGCCTCGGATCTCGTGCTGGACGACCCCGACGACGGGACCGTCGAGCGCTGGGCCGGCCAGCTCTCGGGCGCCCACAACATGGGGCACAAGGAGGGCTGGTGTCACACCGCCAACATGCGGGATCCCGCGGAAACCACGGATCACTCGCGGAACTACTGGATGAACGTCTCCGCGAACCGCTGAGTGTGTGAGGCGGCGGGGAGCTCCGGCTCCCCCCGCACCCCGCAGTGCGCCCGGGCCCAGGGTCCGGGCGCTTTTCGTCATCTCCTGCCATGAGGGATCTGGCCGGAGCCCAACGGCCGGCCCCGGATCAGAGCGGCGTGATGCCTCCCGACGCCTGATGGTCGAGCCACAGCTGCGAGTAGGCGTTGAGGAAGCGGAACCGCGACCGGTAGAGCTGCTCCAGCTGTTCCGTCTCGCCGCGGTAGAGATGGTCGTCGATGAACCACTGGAACCGCTTCTCGACCTCGCGGCCCCGCTCCAGGCTCCGGCCGGCCCGTTCGAGGATCTCGAACAGACGTTCGGCGTTGTTTGACCTGTTGAGCCGCTCGATCTCGGCGGTCTCCTCCTCCATCTTGATCCGGAGCGCCGCAGCGGTCAGGTAGAACCGCTGGAGCTCCCACGCGAGGGTTCCCTCGATGAGTTCGCGCCCGGCCAGCTTGCGGTACGCCGAGACCTCCCACGGCTCGAGGCGGAGGTTGTGGATCTCCTTGGCGCCTGCCGCCTGTTCGGCGTCGTGGTCCCAGGCCACGAGCTCGAGCGCGAACATGATCTTGTGGAGGTGCTCGTTGAGAAGGTTGTCCGGCGGAACGATCTCCTCGAGCGATGCGGTGCTGGAGGCTCGTTCGCCGTTCTCCCCGCCCCACGCAGACGAGACGTCCACGACGTCCGCACTGGAGGGCCCAACGGACGGGCTCGGCGCGGAGTCCACGCCACCAAACGGCGCGGCCTCCGGCGGGACCGCGGCCCGGGCCTCGGCCTGTTCCTCCCGGCCGAGGCCGGCGTCGAACCGGGCGAGAATCCGGTGCATCGTCCGCTTGAGCTCGAGTACGTCCTCCCGCTTGAGGTTCTCCTCCTTGCGGCCGGTGTCGAACCGGTTCCGGAACCGGCGGAAGGTCGAGATCTGCTCCCGGAGGTCCTCCGCCGCGAACCCCGGGTTCCGCTCGAGGTACCGCTCGATCTCGAAGATCCGGTTGGTGTCCTCGAGGATCCTGACCTCCTCCTCGCGGTACAGCTCCTCGAACCGGTTACGGGCCGCCACGTTCGTCGCCACGACCTCGGTCAGGAGCAGCGGGTCGAGAAGGTTCATTCCGAGACGCGTCTTGAGCTCCCGGAACCGGTCGAGCACGCCGGATGTCAGCAGGGCGTCGAACGTGCGGACCGACTCGATCTCCTCTCGCAATGTTCTGACAGCCTCGATCAGGGTGTCCCGCTCGAACGCCTCGATCGAGGGCGGTGAGCCGATCGCCACCAGACGGGTGAATGTCTCCCTGAGCTCCGAGGGATCCTTGGGCAGCGCCCGTCCGTCGTCCAGCGGGGCCGAGGCCAGTCTGGTCAGCAGGATGTCCAGCTTGTCCAGGGTGTCCCGGTCCATCTCGCGGCTCTGGAGGTAGAACTTGGCCAGCACGAACAGGATCTTTTCGTCCTGCTGCCGCAGCCTGTCGAAGAACCGGCGGAGGAGCGACGGGGCCAGCTCCGCGTCGATCGTCCGGAGCGCATCGTGGATCGTTCCGAGCTCCCGTTCCACCTCGTCGAGCTCGTGGCCGATGGTGTCGATCCCTTCCATCCCGGCCCGTGGCGCGATCTCCTGGAGCCGCCGGTAGAGAGCCTGGAAGTCGTAATCGTACGGCAGTGGGCCGCGCTCAAGATGCTTGAAGACACCCCCGAGAAACTGATAGAAGGTCCACAACGACCGGAAACGGTCCGAAAGGCGAGTGAACCTCTCGCTCGGGTGTTGCGATCTTGCGACACTCATCGACAATTGGCAGAATACAACGGACAGGGGGTTCCCTGTCAACTTCGGGGGGTGCAGGATGCTGGGACGGATCGTGATCTCCAGGGAGCGGATCGACGCCGTGGTTGGCAGGATGGCGGCGGAGATCGAGTCGGATCTCGAGAACCGGGATCCGATCTTCATCGGGGTGCTCAAGGGGTGTGTCTACTTCCTGACGGACCTGACCCGGCGGATCGGCCGGCCGGTTGAGATCGACTTCATTCAGGCCTCCTCGTACGGTGCGAGCACGACGAGCTCTGGCTCAGTGGTACTCGTCAAGGACATCACGGCGGACGTGCGTGACAGGGACGTGTACCTCGTGGAGGACATCGTCGACACGGGCTACACGCTGCACGACCTGGTGAAGCTGATCCAGGCCAGGCACCCGCGGTCGGTCCAGGTCGTCGCGCTGCTCTCCAAGCCCAGCCGCCGGGAGATCGAGCTCGATCCGGACTTCCTCGGGTTCGAAATCGACGATGTCTTCGTGGTCGGGTACGGTCTCGACTTCGACGAGCGGTACCGCAACCTGCCGGACATCCACGAGTTCGTACCGGACGGGCCGGAAAGCTCCTGAGTCCTCCGCGCGGGGGAGCGCGTCACCGGCCTCCGACTGGGCCGCCGTGCCGGCGGCCCAGCGCGCGCCTGAGCAGGATCTGCCGGTCCTCGAGCCAGATCCCCCGAAGCACGCGGAGGCTGAGTCCCGGGGTGATGGCGAACTCGGCAGACCAGGGGCAGAAGGTGTCGAACCCTACTTCGTCCTCTTCGACGAAGTACACGGCCGGGTAGAGGAGGCACCCGTCGGGTCGGTCGTAGTACACGGTGCAGCCGGCCGGACCGAGGAACACGCACCGCCCGCCCGTTGTCCTCAGCCGGATCGCGCCGGGCTCCCCGGCGACCCAGAACCGGTCGTGTCCGAGGTCCAGGAGCCGGCGGATGTCCTCGTCGAGGAGGCCGAGGGTCGTGTCGTGACAGCACGCCGTGCACCGATGGGCGGTGCAGGGGTGTGGGGCGGAGGGGTTTCGTGATCCGATCACCTGGCCCCCGTTCTCAGAGGCGTTCCATGATCGGCCAGCGTGCCGAGGAGTCGGCGATTCCTTCCTTGTTGAGGACTGCGAGAAACGCCTCGACGACCCGTGGGTCGAACTGGCGTCCCGACTCGTGGAGGAGCTCCGCGACGGCCTCCTCGTGGCTAATGGCCTTCCGGTACGGCCGGTCGTTGGTCATGGCATCGTAGGCGTCCACAACCGCGATGATCCGGGAGGCCAGGGGGATGTCCTCGCCCTGGAGACCGAAATAGGCCGGGTAGCGCGCCGAACGGTCACCGTCCCACCGCTCCTGATGGTAGCGGATGATCGGAATCGCCGGCCCCAGGATGTCGACGTTCTGCAGGATCTCCACGCCGGCCTCCACATGCGCCTCCAGGCGTTCCTTCTCCTCGGGCGTCAGGGGCTCGTGCTTATTGAGGATCTGCTCTGGGATGCTGATCTTGCCAACGTCGTGGAGGATCGCGGCGTACCGGAGAATCTCGAGGCTGGGCCCCTCGAGACCGAGCTTCCGCCCCACGGCGACGGCGTGGCGGGCAACCCGCTGGACGTGGCCCCTGGTGGTCGGGTCCTTCGCCTCGATCGCCGCGGCGAGGGCCGTCACCACGCGCTCGAAGTTCTTCTGAAGGGCCATCCGCTGATTCTCGAGGGTCGAGACGAGGATACGGACTCGTCCGGAGTACAGGCCCGCCACGATGGCCACGACCGTGAACATGGCGAGGTTGGTGTAGTTGGAAAACACCGTGCGGAACAGATCGAGCGTCGTCCCGGGGTGAACGAGCCGGAGGACCTCCACGAGGTAGACGATGCCGGCGAGTGCGTTGACGAACAGACCACCTCCGACACCCCCGGCGACCGCTGCGATGAGGATCAGGGGCAGAAAGAACCCCGCGAGCCAGTGGCACCTGACGATCCCCGTGGGGACGAGCAGCTCCATCGAGGCGACCACCGCAAGCATCCCGAGGGTCAGGCCGGCGAGCATACGCCACCGCATGAGGAAGATGCCGAACAGTCTGCGGTCACTGCCATCGAGGAGCAGCCGTGGGCGAACGGCGAGAATCACGGGCACGGCGATGAGCACCACCGCGAGTGCGTCGCCAACGAACCAGCTCGAGGCCATCATCGCGATGGTCGCTGGCGTCTCCGGTGTCGGGGCGAGTCGGACCGCCGCTGGAATTCCGAGCAGCATGGAGAGGAAGGTGTTGGCCAGGATTGCCCAGAGTCCAAAGCGCACGACGCGAGCCTGAGTTGGGCCACGCTCCCGGAGCCCGACGAGGAGCGGCACGGCGCCCTGGGCGGCGCCAAGGGCGCCGAAGTAGATCGCGGCGAACGGCGTGGTCGCGACGCCCCACGCGGTGACGGAGAGCGCCGCAAAGGAGAGGAGCACCGCGGGCCAGCCCATCAGGAGGGCGCCGGCGACAACGATCCCTGTCGACGGGAAGATCAGGGCGACGCCGGCGGCGACCTGAAACGCGCTCGATGCACGGTTGAACAGACCTGCGAGAGCCGCGGTGACGACAAGACCCGCGAAGTACCGCCACCCCGTCGGCCGCCAATGCTGAGCCACCCGTCTTCCTCCCCCGGTTCTCTCACACAAGTCTACATCCTCGGCCATGGTGACTGCCAGGGCTCTCCTCCGCAGCAACGTTTGCGCCGTGGTGGAAAAGCTTGTCGCTCCCCGCCTCCCGGCCTATAATCAGGGTTTGTGAGGTTGGTTGAACCGGGGCTTGTGGAAAGATTCACAAACTTGCGGAGGACGGCTCGTACCGGGGAGGGAACCCGTACCGCCCGCACAATGAGAAGGAGGCCGACATGTCGAAGTTGAAGGAAAAGCTGTTCGAAAAGATCCAGGGGCACCGTCCGAGGACGACCCGGCTGCTCAAGGAGCATGGAGACGTCCACCTGAGCGACGTCACCATCGGCCAGGCGATCGGCGGGATGCGCGGCGTCAAGTGCCTCGTCACCGACATCTCCTACCTGGACCCGTACGAGGGGATCCGCTTTCGTGGAATGACCATTCCCGAGGTGATGGCGGCGCTGCCCAAGCCCGAGGGCAAGGACTACCCGTACGTCGAGGCGCACTGGTACCTGCTGCTGACCGGCGAGGTGCCGACGCTCGAGGAAACCCTCGAAGTCGTGGAGGAGTTCAAGGAGCGGGCGAAGGTTCCGCAGTACGTCTTCGACATGCTGCGCGCCATGCCGGCGGATGCTCACCCCATGAGCATGTTCTCCGCTGCCATCGTGGCGATGCAGAAGGAGTCCGAGTTCGCGCGGCGGTACAACGAGGGCATGTCCAAGATGGACTACTGGGATCCGATGTACGAGGACGCTTCCAACCTCCTCGCCCGGCTTCCCGTGGTCGCGGCGTTCATCTACCGTCTGAAGTACAAGAACGGTGACATCATCGATCCCGATCCCAGCCTGGACTTCGGCGGCAATTTCGCCCACATGATGGGGATCGATCCGCCGTACGACGACGTGGCCCGGATGTACTTCATCCTCCACTCGGACCACGAATCGGGGAACGTCTCGGCCCATACCACGCACCTGGTCGCCTCGGCCCTCTCCGACGCCTATTACGCCCTGTCCGCCGGGATCAACGGCCTGGCCGGCCCGCTCCACGGCCTGGCGAACCAGGAGGTGCTGCGGTGGACCCAGAACCTGATGGAGAAGCTCGGTGGCAAGCTCCCAACCAAGGAGCAGCTCGAGCAGGCGCTGTGGGACACCCTCAACAGCGGCCAGGTCATCCCGGGCTACGGCCACGCCGTCCTCCGCAAGACCGACCCGCGCTACACCGCGCAGCGTGAGTTCTGCCTCAAGCACCTGCCCGACTACCCGCTGTTCAAGCTGGTCAGCATGATCTACGAGGTGACCCCGCCGATCCTCCAGAAGCACGGCAAGGCCAAGAACCCGTGGCCCAACGTGGACGCCCAGTCCGGCGTCGTGCAGTGGTACTACGGCGTGACCGAGTACGACTTCTACACCGTGCTGTTCGGCGTCGGCCGCGCCATGGGCGTGCTCGCCAACATCACCTGGGACCGGGCGCTGGGCTACCCGATCGAGCGGCCCAAGTCCGTCACCACCGACATGCTGGAGGAGGTCGCCGGCATCAAGAAGTGACCGGTTCCGCCGGCGAAGACCAACGGGCGGGCCCTCGGGCCCGCCCGTTCTTTCTTGTTGGATCTCTTGTTGGATCACAAAGGGAGTGTCCCCTTCTATTCGATCCATTCGATCGCAGAGGGGAGTGTCCCCTTCCCCTTCCCCCGACCGTTCCATTTCGGCAGGGCAGATCATAGGGGTGCGATCGTAAAGGGAGTGTCCCCTTTTCCCCCTTTTCCTGCTCTCGTGGGCGGCGCGGGCTCCGTGGGGGCCGGGTCAGCGGACCCGGTCCACGAGGACGGGCGTGCCGCCGGCGTTGCGGATCCGGAGGCGGTGGCGGCCCGGGCCGGGGGGGCGGGGGAGGGGGAGGGTGCGCCAGCGGCCGGGGGGGAGGGCCAGTATCCCGGGGGGGGCGCCGTCCCACGACGCCTCGAGGACGGCGGGACGCCCGGACTGGGACCGGACGCGCACGGTGAGACGCCGTCCCTGGACGGGCCGCCACGGGATCTCGAGGCCGTCGCCCGGGCCGAGCCGCCACGAGATGCCGTGGGCCCACCGGGCGAACGCCCCGGGCGGCGGGACGGCCGTTCCTCCGTGGTGGAGGACCTGGGGATCCTCGGCCTCGACGGACCGCTCGGGGAGCCCGGCGGCCACCCCGATGGCGAGGGCGAGGCCGGCGACGGGCAGCGCTGCGGCGCCCCCGCGGGGGCGGCGGGACCACCACCACGCGGTGGCGGCCAGCAGGGCGGGCACGAGCCAGAGCGCGGCGGTGCGGGACCGCAGCAGCGACGGGAAGAGTCCGCGGGCGCCTGCGCCGAGCGCCCGGGACAGGCCGTCGGCGAGCCACCACCCGCCGTCCACCGGGTTGAACCACCAGAGCGGCCGGGTGACGGCGATCCACGAGGCGGCCACGGCGGGGGGCAGCGCGGCGGCGGCCACCCTGCGCCCCCTGGGCGAGGTGAGGAGCGCCGCCAGCAGGAGCAGGACGAGGGGCAGCAGCGGCACGAGGTAACGGGCCGGCGGGGCGCCTCCGCCGTACCACTCACCCCGGGGCGCGAGCAGCGCCAGGGTGGCCGCGGCCCCGGCGAGCGCCGCCCGTTCCCCGGGACCGCCCCGGCGCCAGAGCGCGGGCACGGCGAGGACCGCGGCCAGCCAGAGCGGCGCGGCGAACGCCAGCCCGCCCGCGGGGTCCCACACCACGCCCCAGAGGCCCCGCACGGCACGGTGCACGGACCCCGGCACGAGCTCCGCGAGGGCGTGGCGGCCCAGGGGCGAGCCGAACACGGCGGCGGCCGCGGCGGCACCCAGGGCCAGGACCGCGAGGACCGGCAGAAGGGCGCGCCGCCGGCGCAGGGCGGCCGCCAGCGCCACGGGCGCCGCCAGGAGGGCGAGGCGAACCTTGACCGCGGCGGCGAGGGCCGCGGCGGCCGCCGACGCGACGGCCCGTTCCCGCGCGGCCAGCGTGAGCGCGAGCGCCAGGGCCAGCGCCCCGGCCGCCGCGGGCCAGATCTGGGTGGCGAAGGTGACGGCGGGGTAGGTCGCCAGGGAGAGGAGCCACGCCGCCTCCACCCGGCGGCGGGGGAACCCGAGCGCCTCGGCCCGGGAGGCCGCGAGCGCCAGCGCCCACGCCATCCCCAGCGCCAGCAGCGCCAGCGCTCCCGCCATCCCGCCTGCCGCGAACCCGGGCAGGAGGAGGGCGGCCTCCGCGGGCGAGTGGACGAGCCGGTCCCGGTGGCGCAGGTAGATCGCCTGGGAGGGGTCGGACGGGTCGAGGTTGTTCGAGAGGTCGAGGTCGTGGTCCCGGCTCATGCTCTCCATCAGCTCGAGGTGGTAGACCTCGTCCCCGGCCGGGTGGCGCAGCAGCGGCTGGGCCAGCGCCAGGGGGACGAGCAGCAGCGCCCCGGCGAGAAGCCGGGACCTGGCCCGGCCGCGGAGGGCCAGCCACGCCGCGAGGAACCCCAGCGCCGCGAGGTCCGCCGCCCCGCGGAACGCCAGCCGTGCAAGCGGCGCCGCCCCGGAACCCCCGGCCAGGGCGGCCAGGAGCAGCGCCGCGGTCCCTGCCCACGCGGCGGGAGGGGCGCGCCCGGCGAGAAGGGCAAGCGCCAGCAGGATCGCCACGCCGCCGAGCAGCCCCGCGAACCGTCGCCGCCGGGCCTTCCACCGGTCCAGCGGCTCGGTCCGGACGACCACGGGGACCGCGGCCTCCAGCGTGAGCCGGCCGGCGTGTCGGACGGAGACGCCGGCCGGGACGGCCCGGGCGCTCCGCCCCGATCCGGCGGCCAGGGTCAGCGGATGGTTCGGCGTCCTTCCGGGGAGGGGAACGTCACGGCCCGCCAGGAGGGCCCCGGCCTCCCCGGCCCGGACGGCTGGCTCACCGGCGTCGAGGGGTGGGTGGCCGGGGAACCGGGCCAGCAGCACGACGCCGCCGGGTTCCTCGACCTCGAGCCGCTGGCCGGGCCGGAGCACCCGGTCCGCGCCCTCCACCGGGACGGTCCAGGCCAGGGCCGCGGCCGGGAGCAGCCAGGCGAGGGCGGCCACCGGCGACGGGAGGAGCGACAGGAGGAGCGCCACGGTCCATCCCCCGGTCAGGACGGCGGGCGAGGTCACCACGGGTGCCAGCGTGCCGCCCCACGGTGCGAGGAGGAGCAGGGCGGCCGCGGCTGCCACGGTCCACGGCACGGTGTTCCCGCCGCCGGGCCGGGCGAGCCTGCGGGCGGCGCCGGGGAGGGCGGCGAGCCAGACCGCGGCGGAGGCCGCGGCCAGGGCCGGACCCGAGCCCAGCACGGGGAGCGCCGCGAGGCCGAGCCCCAAGACGGGCCGCAGGTCGCGGCGTCCTTCCGGTGGCTCGAGCAGCCCCAGGGCCAGCACGGGCAGCAGGAACGGGAGCGCCTGGAACCCGCCGGGAACGGCCAGACGGACCCCGTCGAGGCCCGGAAGGGACGCTCCGGCAGGCCACCGCCACCACGCCACGGCCGCCATGGGAAGGAGGGCCGCCAGGGGGCGCGCCGCCCGGGACCGGAGCGCGGCTCCACCGACGAGCGCCAGCCCGGGCGCCAGTCCCGCCGGGGGCAGGAGGGCGCAGGCGGCCCCGGCGAGCGCCGCGGGGAGCGGCCGGTCCCGTTCCAGCGCCAGGAGGCCGCCCGCGGTCAGCGGGAGGAGCAGCCACGGGGCGGTGTGCGCGGGGCCGATGGAGGCGGCGAGCGCCGCCGCGGCGAGCGCCGCCGCATCGGCGTCGGCCAGGCGGTCGAGGGCCAGCGTGGCCGTCAGGAGGCAGAGGGTGGCGAACGCCCACTTGGGCCCCGCCAGGGGCGCGCCGGCGAGGCCCGGGAGGAGCAGCGCCGCGGCGGCCAGCGCGGCGGCGGCGGGAAGGGCCCGGGCGCCGCGCCGGCCGCCGGCCAGGCGCACCCCGGCGAGGGCCAGCGCGGCGGCCAGCGTCGCCACGGCGAGCAGGACGATCCGGCGGAATCCCCCGGGCTCCGCCAGGAGTGTGGCGATACCGGCGGGGAGGAGCGCCAGCTCGGCGGCCCGTCCCCAGAGCCCGCCCCGGCTCCCGGTCATCGCCCGGGCCAGCCCCATCGCAGCCAGCACCGCCAGGGCGGCGGCCAGCGCCTCCGGGGCCGGAAGCCGGCCCACGCGGACCCCGGCCCCCAGCAGGACGGCCCACGCCACCGGTGGCGCCCAGATCCCCGCGGAGGTCCGTTCGGCGGTCACGCCGCCAGTGTACCCGGGCGGACGGGACCGGCGGCCCTCACCTCCCGCTGGGCTGCATCACGGAAGCGCGCCGTCGAGCAGGCCGACGAGCGCCGCGGGGTCGGCGGCGTCCAGGGCTCCCGACCCGTCGGCGTCCAGACCGGCGCAGCCTCCGCTGCCGCCCGAGAAGATCACCTCCACCAGCGTGACCATGTCCGCACGTTCCACGGTTCCATCGCAGTCGGCGTCGCCCGCCGTGGGCCGGGCCGGGGTGGTGACGGTGAGGGTCCCCGTGTTGTCCGTCAGGTTCCCCTCGCTGTCGCGGGCCCGCACGCCGAGGGTGTACTCCGTGCCGCCCGCCAGGCCGAGCAGCCGGAACGACGTGCCCTCCAGGCCGGTCCGGACGGGGGCCGCCGACCAGTCGAGCGTGCTGCTCCGGGCGGCCCACAGCTCGTAGGTGACGTCCGTGCCGCACCGGGGTGTGGCGGTATCCCACGTCAGGTCGAGGCCCGCCACCGCCGTGGGTGCGGGGTCGGCCGAGAGGATGCCGCCAGAGCCCTGCCACTGCGGCGGGTCGAAGCAACCGGGGCAGTCCGAGGCGCCGCCCACGGTGATCTCGTCGAGGTTCCACCCGGCGTACTGCACGCTGCCGTCGGTCGGCCCCAGCGTCCACCGGATCCGGACGTCGGCGTGCCCGGCGGCGGCGCCCGTCAGGTCGAGCGCCTCCGGAACCCACCGGTCGTCCTGGATCGTGGTGTCCGGGTTCTCCCAGACGGTGCTCCACGCTCCGCCGTCGACCTGTACCTGGATCGCGGCGTGGTCCCAGGCGTTGCGCTCGACGCCGAGCCACCGCTGGAACCGCAGGAGGACCGTGTCGAGCCCGGAGCAGTCCATCGGGGGCGTCTGGAGCGTGATGGGGCCGGGCAGGTTCGGCTCGTACGCTCCGCCGAGGTTGACGCCGTAGACGTTCTCGCCGTCGAACCCCGAGGCAGGATCGCCGTCGGCGCCGGCCGGCCGGCCGAACGCCCACCCCTGGGCGGCGCCGGTGTTGTCGATGGTCCAGCCGGGGTCGGTGTCCAGCGAGCCGCCGGCGAGGACCTCGGTCCACCCGGTGGTCCGGGCCGGGTGGCCGTTCCCGCCGCCGTCGTCCACGGCCTCGTTCCCGGCGGCGTCCCGCGCCACGGCGGCGAACCGGTACGTGGTGCACGGGTCGAGCCCCGTGACGGTGATCTCGTGGGCCGTGGAGGGGTCGGGCGGACCGGGGACCTCCGTCGAGGGCGCGGACGCGCCCCACCGGACGGCGCCCAGCGCCGGCTCGTCGGTGGTCCACCGGAGGGTGACCTCGTGCGGTCCCGGCACGATCTCGAGGCCGGAGATCACCGGTGCGGTACAGTCGGTCCGCGCCACGGCGGTCCGGCTCCCCGCGGGGGAGGCGTCGGCGTAGGTCGCCGTCACCGTGTCCCCCGGCGAGACCTGCAGGACGCCGTCGGCGGCCGCGGTTCCCGTGCCGAGCGGGATCGAGCCGGTGAAGATCCGGCCGTCGGCCCCG
>JAMOVQ010000182.1 GCA_027067575.1 Thermoanaerobaculia bacterium
CGTGAGGAGAGCGAGCGCTTCAAGTGCTTCAGCTACGACGAGCTCGTGGCCCGCGACAAGGCCAACCTGGACATCTTCTGGCTCCGGGACGAGTCCCTGGAGGACTCGGCGAACCTCCCCGAGCCCGGCGTCATCGCTGCCGAGATCGTGGAGGACCTCCGGGCCGCCCTGGAGCAGTTCGCCGCCATCGAGGAGGACATGGGGAAAGATTAACGGTTCGCCAGAGACCCGGTTTCCGGTCTGTTCCGTCGGTTCCCTCTGCTAACGGTACCGGCTGCGGTGATTGGCGCCAGTATGGGAATGGTGCCACGTACATGTATCTAGTGTTCTCGTGGATTGAAGCGGCGGGTGAGGGGTCTGCTTCTAACGGGGGACCTTCGCGCCGTGTCGTGGGTACAGGGGCCATGGTCTGTGGGGTTGGGGATCAGCGGAGCCGGTCGCGCAGGCGATCGTAGACTTCTCGCCGGTGGCCGACCGCCACCACCAGGATCTCGACACGCTCTTCGAGGATGCGGTAGACGATCCGCCAGTCTCCCGTCCTCCATGAACGAAGCCCTTGCAGCGTCAGTTGCAACGGTTTGCCGCGGAGGGGGTCGTCCATGAGCACCTCGATGGCGGTTCGCACGCGGGCGCGGATCTGCGGATCGAGGTAGCGGATCGCCCGGGCTGCGGACCGGGTGTAGCTAACGCTCCACGTCATGCCACAGCTCCGCATGACCGACGGTGTCACCGCGCTCCGCCTCCTCCAAACCGCGCCGGACGGACGCCGCCATCTCCGGATCGGCAAGGATCTCCAGGGTCTCCATCAGGCCCTCGAACTCGTCAACGGAGATCAGCACGCCGGCCGGACGCCCGGACCGGGTGATGACGACCCGCTCTCCCAGGCGATCGACCTCGGCGAGCAGCCGCGCCAGGTTGGTCTTGGCATCGGACAAGGTAACGGTGGGCATTGCATCCTCCAAACCAGAATATGAACCAGAATTCTGGTCGTGTCAAGCTCCTCCGGCAAGCGGGAGATTCCAAAACAGGTAGAGGCGTACGGGGCGGGGTACCGGCACCTCGTATCGCTTCGGAAGTTTCTGTACGGCAAAGATTTGAGTGATGTGAGCGGAAGGAGGTCTATGCTGACGCTGGGAGTCATCGGAACGTCGAAGAAGGAAAACGAACGAAGAATGCCGATCCACCCGGATCATCTGCGGAGGCTCCTGGAACGGTACCGGCGGCAACTGATCTTCGAGCGGGGCTACGGGACGCCATTCGGGCTGTCGGACGCGGAGATCGCCTCGAAGACGGGAGGCTGCGCCACACGCGGTGAACTCCTCGCCGACGCCGATGCGGTCGTTCTTCCCAAGCCCGTGTGTTGGAAGACCTCGAAACGCTCTGCGAGGATGGCATCCTGTGGGGCTGGTCGCACTGTGTTCAACAGCGGGCCCTGACCCAGGTGGCGATCGACCGCAAACAGACGCTCATCGCCTTCGAGGAGATGTTCTTCTGGGGTCCCGATGGACACGCCGAAAAGAGTGCCAGGTACATGCATCGAGCGATGTCGTGGATTGGAGTGACCGAGGAACTGGCTTCCCGCTGGCGCGTCCGGTCAGCATTGGACCCACCTCGCGCTATCTTTAGCCGTTCTCGTCGCACCAAGCACCCCGAGATCGTTAGATCGAACATCCAGCAGTAGCCACGAACCGCGCCCTGTCCCGGAGAAATCACGCCTGAGAACGATGCTGGAGAAGGTTCGGTGTGGCTGAACTCCCTTTGGGTTTGTTGTACGAGCACTGTTCAAGACATCGAATGCCGGAGAGAGCCCATGATCACGTACAAGAGCCGGGCAGTCTTCCGTCAACGACCCTTCGGCCGCGGGAGCCGACCCAGCGTGACACGGTCAAGTCTCCGGCAGTATGGTGTCATAGCCCGATGCCCCACGGAGATAGGGTGTTCATCCCCCCGGAGTCTGGCGTGGCCACACTCCGGGGATTTTCTTGAGGTTCCATGGCTGACAAAGGCTCCAGCATGAGGTGAGACACGGAGGAACGGGCAAGCCCGGAGATTGCAGTCCATGTCGTCCCCGAAATATACCGTTGGCCCATGAACGCGAACTCCCAACCCCACCAGACCGTGCAGAAGCTCTGGAACTCCTGCAACCTGCTGCTCCACGGCCCCAGGGAGCGCAGCGACCCCGGGGAGTCGCGAAAGCGGCGCCCGGCCGCCGGTCCGCCCCCCGGTCTGAACGTGAGCCGCATCGTGAGGGATCGCCACGGCGAGGAGGCCGCAGCGCCGGGCCGCTCCGCGGAGCCGGGGGCGGTTAGTACTTGATCTGCAACGTCAGCTGGAAGCGGTGCTCGTCGGGGATTCCCGGGGTGTCGTGGGCGAGGTGCTCGTAGTCGAGCAGCCAGGAGTTGCCCTTGAAGAATTGCCACGCCACGCCGGCGATCCACCGGTCCTGCACGTCCGAGAGCGCGTCGTCCCGGTCCGGATCGAAGTGGTCCCACCGGCCGATCAGGTGCCAGCGGCGCGCCTCGCCGAGACGGAGGCGCCCGAACAGCGAGTACCCCTCGTGTTTCAGGGCCCTGCCGCCGGCGTCCACCATGGTGCCCGACTGGTTCCCCTCGCCCCGCTCCCACTGGCCGGTCACCGTGAACCGCGGGGTCTCCCAGCTGAGCATCAGCACCGCCAGGTTCCAGTCCGGTTCCTCGGGGGTGTTGCCCTTCCCGGTGATCCCGAACGCCGTCACCTGGAACCCGGGTGCCGTGTCGGGCACCGGCCTGAGGGAGACGCGGGCCTCCACGGCCTTGTTGCTCGTCTGCTCCACCGAGTGGTACCCGCTCCCGTTATAGATCCCGACCTGGAACGAGCCCCAGCGGCCGGCGTAGTGGTGGTCGACCTCGCGCCGGTACGACTCGGGCAGCTCGGGGCCGAGGTTCGCCCCGAACAGCACCCCGAGGTCCGCGGAGTTGAACAGGTGGTTCCGCTCGAGGAACATCGGGTCCTGCATCCGGAAGCCGTTGATCGCCTCCTCCCAGTCCAGCCACGGCATGTGGGCCAGTCCGAACTCGACGGCGGGCTTGCCGAGGAACCCCCAGGAGCCCCAGTGGAACCTCCCGTAGACGTACTTGAACCGGGCCCGCCAGTCGCCGGTCTGGTCCTGCCGCACATCCGGGGTCAGCCGCGCCTGGAGGAACGGCGCGACGTCGTAGCGGACGTCCAGGTAGGCCCGCTTGATGGTGAACCGGTTCCGCCGGACGGTCTCGCCGGGCACGCCGCCGTACTCCCGGCCGTCCTGGTACGAGGCGAAGATCAGGGTGCCCAGGTGCAGGCGGTCGAGGCCGTTGGGCAACGGCGCCACCTCCGGAGCCGCCACGGGTGCCGGGGCCTCGTGAGGGGCTTTCGGAGCCTCCGCGGCGGGCGTTCTCTCCTGCATCGCCTCGTACTCCTTCTGGAGCTCCAGCGCCTCCTCCCGGGTGATGACACCCTTCTTCACCAGCAGCCGGAGCAGCGGATCCATCGGCGCGTCGTTCTGGGCGCCCCAAACCGGTGCCGCAGCCGCCACGACGCCCAGAAGCACCATCGAGGCCAGTCTCCTCGCTCCCTTCATCGCCATCCTCCTCCTCCCGTGCGGAACCGTTTCTCCCCGGGCATCCGCCCCGCCCGGGGCGCCCGGACCGATACCGTCCGTCCGGGAGGTGAGAGTGTGCCACACTCCGGCGAACCTGTCCCGCGAGCTCCGGCGGCGCCGGCGGAACCGGCGCCGCCGCCAGCGGTCACCGCAGGGTCACCAGCATCCGGATGGAACCCTCACCAGCGGGAAGGGGCTCGAGCGCCTTGCCGATCACCGTTCCCGGCGTGGCCCAGACGGCCTTCTCGGCGGTTCCGGGGACGGTTCCCGCCCGGAGGAGATCACCCGGACGGATCGCTCCGGCCGCCGCCGAGGCGTGGACCTCGACGATCCCAACGATCGCCACGGGGACCATGCCCGCGCGCTCGCCCGGATCGGCGGGGGCGTTCCCAACGATGGTGGACTTCTGGGGTACCACACCCATCACAGCCGTGGGACGCTTTGCCGAAGCCTTGACGAGCCGGCCGTCGTCGCCGATGGCCACCACCGTCCCCGGCTCCAGGGGCTCGGAGGCCGGGTACATCTCGGCGAAGTCGGCGCCGCCCGTCTGGAATCCGCCGTCGGCGTACGCCGTGCCGTCCCTGTCGACCCGGAACACTCTGGAGCCGCTGTCGAAGTCGTAGAGGCCCATCAGCACGGAGCCGCCGCCCTTGCCGATGAACGGCGTGCCGCTCTCGCTGACGGCGTAGACGCCGGTTCCCCCACCGCGGTTCCACCCGGTGACGCCGTTGGCGTGATCGCGGGATGCCTCCCCGTAGACACCCGAGTGCCAGCCCCAGTCGCCCAGGGTGATCCCGTACACGCCGTGCCCCTTGTTGTTGTACCCGTAGACGCCGTACCCGTTGTCCGAGTCCGCCCACCCCCAGACACCGTACGTGGTCCCAGAGGAGGCGGTTGCCGCGCCGGAGACCCCTGTGGCAGGCGACTCGCCTCGAACCCCTGCACCCGACATGCTGTGGTTGATCCCGCGCACCCCGTAGACGAGGCCGCCGGTGGCCTTGGCCTCACCAAGAACGGCCGTCGCGTTGTTGGACCCGGAGTTCGTCCACCCGTAGACGCCGGGACTGGTCCCGGTGGTGGCGAGGGAGCCGCCCTCGACCCCGCGGGCCGGGCCCGACGTGGCCTGGGTCTTCCCCAGTACGCCGACGAGGCCCTCGCCCCACAGCCCAACGCCGTTCGGGGCGGTCCCCTCCACCCCGATCGTGCCGTGCGACTCAGCGTAGATCGTCGGCGCCGTCGCGGATGGCTGCTCGTTGACGAAGTAGCCTGCCTCGCCGTTGGTGGTGTTGTTGGACACGACCAGGGTCGCCACACCGTTCTTGCTCTGGATTCCGTTCCCGTTCTTGATGGTGTGCCCCCCGAGGTACAGGACCGTCCCGCTGTCCGCCGTCAGGTCCATGGCACGACCCGGGCCGGAGGCATCGATCCGGAAGAGCGCCTCGCTGCTGCTCGTCGTGCTGCCGGTCCCATGGTACGGAAGGCTCAGGCCGCCGCCCCCTCCCGAGGCCGCGATCGTGATCCGGTTGTTCGTGCTGTCCGGCGTGATGGTGACACCGGACCCCGCCACGAGATCGACGCTTCCCTGGACCCCCTCGAGCGACCGGACCACCGTCCCGGCGGCGATCTTGGCGGCGGTCACCGCGCCGTCGGCGAGTCCGAGCGGATTACCCGAGGTGCCATCTCCGGTGAGCGTGCCGTCGTGCGCCACCCGCGTCAGACCCGAGCCCGAGCCCGCGGCATGGAGCGTCATCTCGAACGTCGAGGGATCTTGGGACGTGTTGGCGATCCCCGAACCGAACGCAATCACTCGACCGGAGCCGCCGGTGACCTCTACGTGGAGCCGGCCGTTGTCCGTGGGCCTCGACCCGGCTCCGAGGTCGGCGAGGCCGACCTGCATCGCCTCGAACGGATCGAGGGTGTACGTCCGGGAGCCGAGCTCCGTCCCGTCGCCGTCGAAGAGGGTCACGCGGATCGTCGCCGTGTGACCCGTGGTCTCGACGAACCCGTAGTTGTACCGGAACGCATCGTCCGCGGCCTGATTGACACCGAGCACGTCGGTGGACTCGCCGGCCCCGATGGCGAACGACGCCGGGACCGCCGAAAAGAACTGCCCCTGGGTGTCGGAGATGTCGGATCCCGGCTGATTGTAGATTCGCGAGTTGACCACAACGTCACGGTCCGAGACGATCCGCAGCGCCCCGTACCCCTCGATTCCGAACAGGGTCCAGACGGCGTCGTCGAACCGGACCGTGTCCCCGGGCTGCACCGTCACGTCGTACGTGGGCGGGCTCGGGTTCGCCTGGTTCCTCAGAAGCAGCTGGATCTGGCAGTTGGCCGGCACCATCGTGGGGTTGTAGATCCAGAGCACCGTCCGCCACTGGGAGCCACCGGCGCCCGCGCCGTGCCCCACCGAGGCGACGAACACGTCCGTACCCGGGAACCCGGCCCACGCCGGAGCGGTCCCGGACAGCGCGATCACTACGGCAACCGGTGCCGCGACGAACCACTTCGTCCTCGAACGAGCCATATCGAACCTCCCGTGTCCCGTGCGCAGTCCCTGCGCCTTTCCATTGTGGATGCTCAAGAGTATCGGTCGTTTCCCAGGGTCTGGCAACCCCTGGAGAACACGGCCGTCCCGGCCGGGTCTCCACCGCGCCAGCGGCACGCTCGGTGGCCCGCCGGCGCGGTATACTATGTCTGGGAGCTCAGACATGACAGAACGCATCGCACATTACGAGATCCTCGAGGAGATTGGCCGCGGCGGCATGGGGGTCGTCTACCGCGCCCACGAGCCGTCCCTCAACCGCACGGTGGCGATCAAGGTGCTCGGGCAGCACCTCGCCCAGGACACCGAGTACGTCAAGCGGTTCGAACGGGAGGCCCAGGCCGCCGCCGCGCTCAACCACCCCAACATCGTCCAGATCTACGCCATCGGGGAGGATGACGGACGCCACTACTTCGCCATGGAGTACGTGGACGGCACCTCGGTCCAGGAGCTGATCCGCCGGGAGGGGCGGCTCGCCCCCGAGCGCGCCGCCGACATCGCCCTCCAGGCGGCCAAAGGACTCGCCGCCGCCCACGATCGGGGTCTGATCCACAGGGACATCAAGCCGGCGAACCTGATGGTGACCCGTGACGGCCTGGTCAAGATCGCCGACTTCGGCCTGGCGCTCCGCCCCGACGACCAGACGCGAATCACCGCCTCCGGGCTGTTGATGGGAACCCCCGGTTACCTGGCACCCGAACAGTGCCTCGACCGGACCGTCGATGCGCGGACCGATATCTATGCGCTGGGCGTCACGCTGTTCGAGATGCTGACGGGCAAGGCGCCGTTCACGGCCGACAGCCCGGCGGCGCTGATCCGGAAGATCGTCGATGGCGAGACACCGGATCCCGGCGAGCTCGCAACCGATCTCGACCCCGCGCTCCGTCAGGCCGTGCTTCGGATGATGGCGAAGGAACCGTCCGAGCGGTACCAGACCTGTTACCAGGTCGCCGCGGACCTGACGGCGTACCTGCGTACGGTCGGTAGTGCCGCCACGGCCCTGCCTCCGATTCCGCCGCCGCCTCCGAAAGAGGCGCCGGTCATGGATGCGGGACCGACGACGCCCGTCCCCTCCCGTCCCGGACAGCCAGCGGCGCCGCCACAGCACCGGACGAGCCGCCGGACCGGCGTCATCGTCGCCGTGGTCCTGCTGTTCTGCCTCCTGGGGATCGCCGGGGCCGGGTACGTGGCGTACCGGACCGGCCTGATCGCTACGGCCCGCTCGTTCCTTCCGGCCTCGCTCCCCTTCCTCGGGAAGAAGCCGGCGGAGACGGGAACCGCGAAGGCCGTTCCGGAGACCGGGGAGCCGTCCGCCGATGGGGTGCAGGCCGACCGTGGTCCCGAGACCCCGCCCCTCCTTCCGCCCCCGGCCGGGATGGACGAGGGGACGGGGGCGCCGGTCAGTGGGCCGTCCGGTACGAGCCCCTCGGCAGGTGGTGGTGGGGTCGCCCGCGCAGGATCGTCGGGAACCGGTCCTGCCGGGGCGGACGGTGGAGCCTCCCACGCCACCGGGGCACCGGCGGGCGGGAGCCGTATGGCCGCCGGGGCCACGGAAAACGCGGGAGCTGTCTCGTCCCAGGGCAAGGGGATGAGCGCCGCCGGGCCGCCCCCGGCGCCGAGGCCCCGCGGTACGGCCGTCGTGGTGCTCGGCGACCCGCTCCTGGGAGGCGCCGTCGAACGGCTCATCGAGGCCGAGCTCCGCGACGCGGGCGTCCAGCTCGTGGACGAACACGGTGACCCGGCGGTGGAGACGATGCTGGCCGGGAGCCACTCGGGAAGCTGGGACGCCACCGCCATCCTGGAGGAGCTCGCCGATCTCGCGGGCGCTGTCGTCCTCGTCCAGATCGAGCCGGTCGCCGAACGGGAGCTGTACTACCTCAACCGTGCCGACACGGCGTGGACCGCCGACGTCATCGTCTCGGTGGTGGATCCCGCCACCGGCGGGACGATCGAACGCGGTTGCCACAAGCGGGTGGAGTACACGACCGTCGGGGTCCAGGCACAGGCCGGGAAGGCACTGGCGGGTTGCGGCAGGCGGCTGGCCAACGCCCTGTGGGGGCGCTGACCAGGTCACGATGCAGGCCACGATCCGGGCGCTTTGATCGACGTGGACGGCACGCTCCTGGCCGGCGACGGGCGGCCGATGCCGGGCGCACCCGGGGCGATGGCCACCGTCCGGCCCGACGCCGTGGTCGCCACCATGGCGGAGCTCACCGCCCTTCTCGGACTCGACGGCTGAGTCCGTCCCGTGGCGGTCAGGGTACCCAGATCCTGTCCGCGGCGATCACCTCGGCCGATCCCAGCTCCAGAGGCCGCGGGCTGGTGCAGCTGAACGCCAGCCCGCGCCAGCTCGTCAGGTACCGGTACTTCCTCGATCCGAGGAACTTCGAGGTTGCCTCCACCACCAGGGGGTTCTCGATCCGGTACAGGATCCGGAGAAACTCGTCCGGTTTCAGCGTCACCAGCACCCCCGAGGCCCGGATCGCCTTCGCAACCGCCGCCGCGCCACCCGTACCGCCCGCCGCCGCCGTTCCAGCCGTTGCCATCGTGCCCTCCCTTCACTCACCCGTTGGTACGGAGGGAAGCGGTGCGGGTTCCGTCACCCGGTCCGGAGCCCCAGCGCCTCCGAGACGAGGGGAGCCGCATCGGGGGTCGCCTGGACCAGGACCCTGAGGTCCGAACCCATCCCGTCCGGGTCGAGAAGCCGCTTGATTTCCTGGCGGGCCGTCCACGAGGCCGCGTCCACCTCCCGCTCGAGGCCGAGGCCCCGCGCCTCCACGAGGGCCGCGATCCCGCCCCGGACGAGGAACTCCGCCAGCGGGACCAGCGCGACCTCGACCCAGCCGGCCGCCCGGGTCGCCTCGCGGAGTGTGTCCCAGTCCACGTGGGCCGTGATGTCCTTCCCGCCGGGCCGATCCAGCGGATCCCGGTCCATTCGGTGGCCGGCGTAGCAGGCCAGGGAGCCGCCCCGGCGGCCCCGGGGGTCGTACAGCCGGCGCGCCGGGTAGCCGTAGTCCAGAACGAACGCCGCTGCGGGTGCCCCGCAGGCGGCCAGCAGGCTCCGGTGGAGCGGCCCGGCCTCGAGGCACGCCTCGGCGACCTGACCCTCCTCCAGCCGGACGCCCCGGGACTCGAAGTGCCGCACGAGCGGTTCCGGGGCCGGCCGTTCGGCCCACCGGAGCCCACCCTCCCCGGCCTCCACCCACAGCTCCGCCAGCCCCCCGTCCCGGCCCACCACCCGGTGGACGGGCAGGGCGTCGTACAGCTCCGAGGCGTGGAACACGGTCAGGCCGTCCCACGGCCCGATCCCCCGGGGCCCGGTCACGGTCCGCACACGCCCCGGCGGCAGGCGCTCCTCCTGGATCCGGCGCAGCGCCGCAGAGCGCTCCACCGAGATCATTTCGACCGCCTCGTTCCGGTCATCCCACGCGGCGAGTAACCCGGCGAGGAACGACCCATCGCCCGAGGCCGCGTCCACGACCCGCAACGGGGCTCCGGCCCGTGCCGCGAGCCCCTCGAACAGCCGCGCGAGCACCGCCGTGTACCAGTCCGAGGCGGTCGGTGCCGTCAGGTAGTCGCCCTTCCGGCCGTACCGTACCGGTCCCCGGGCGTAGTAGCCGTGGTCCGCGTCGTACAGCGCGAGCTCCATGAACGTCCGGAAGTCCACGCTCCCGCCGCGCCGCCGGATCGCCGCCTCCATCCACCCCATGGGCGCAGTATGCCACGCGGGAGCCCCGGCCGCCCAGGCGGATCGTGGCCGGTCAGCCGATGCCGCGCTCGAACATGGCGTACTCGCGGGTGGCCACGCCGTGCCCGCGGTCCCACCGGAGGGTCGGCATGTCGGGCCCCATCAGGCAGTGGTGGACCGCCTTCATGCCCGACATGATCGCCCGCCGGTACAGCTCGGCGGCGATCGCCTTCCCCAGGCCGATCCCGCTCTGTTCCGGCAGCACGGCCAGGGTGCGGATGTTCAGGGTGTCGGACGGCCGGACCACCGCGAGCCCCAGCCCGACCACGTTGCCCTCGGGGTCGTCGGCCAGGATGATGTGCTCCGGGCCCACGCGGCGGAGCCACCGGTCGTAGATCGCCGTGAACTCCTCCTCCGTCGTGGGCGTGACGCTCCAGGTGGAGGCGAAGGCGTGCTGGCACAGGAGGTACAGCCCGTGGACGTCTTCCGCCCAGCGCCCCGGGTCGAAGCTCCTCATGCTGATCCCGCGCCGCCGCGCCAGCTCCGGCTCGATCCGGAACCGTCCGAGCTGTCCCTCCAGGTCCTCGATCCGCTTGGTGCAGTAGGTGCGGACCCTGGCGAACCCCAGGTCGAGGAACAGCCGCGGGTAGTGCTCCGGGTTCCGGGGCTCGCCGGGGAACGGTTCCGTGTCGAACCCCCGGACCATGAACCGCCACCGGTGCCAGATGTCGCCGGCCATCGGTCCCCGCATCACCTTGAGCCCCTTCTCGCCCAGCCACCGTCCGGCAGCCTCCACCAGAGCGCGGGCCACCTCCACGTCGTCCTCACAGGCGAACAGACCCACCAGGCCGATGGGGCCCTCCTTCTCGGCCAGAGGCCGGTTGAAGAAGGCGGCGATCCGTCCTGCCGGCTCACCGTCCCGGACGGCGAGGAAACAACGCGACTCGGCGTTCTGGTAGTAGGTGTTCTCCGGATCCAGGAGCGAACGCGTTCCGCCACGTTTTACTGCGGCCTGTCCCTCGCCGAGTCCCTCGATCCGCTGCGGCAGCGCCAGGAACGCCTCGACGGGATCCTCAAGGTGTGCGAACGATTCGATCTCGATCCGTGCCATGGTCACCTCCGGACTCGTGGCGGCCCCCGGGATCCGCCGGACGGCCGGTCCCTCAATCCTACCAGTCCTGGACTTGACGACGAGGACTCGCGGCGATCCGTCGTCCTCCAGTGCGGAGGCCACACGACGAGACCTGGCGGAAAATCTCGGGTAGACTGTATTGGAACTCGCCGAAGAGGAATCGCAGATGGTGACGAGAAACGAATTCGAGACAGCCCGGACCAACCTGGAGAAGATCCGGGTCTACTTCTCCGGACACCGGATGTGGCATGTCCCCGCCGATGGCGCGGAGGCCATGACACGGCTCCAGCGGAACGCCCACACCATCGCCGGCCAGATGCTCGGCGCAGGCGCTCCCGAGGACGTTCCCCTCCCACCGGACGGGGAGGCGCTTCCGGAGCGGGAGTTCGACGCCGTCAAACTCGAACGGTTCGCCCGTTACCTGGAGCAGCTGTCACGGTGGTTCGCCGTGGTGGATCGTGAGGCGGCCGGGGAGCTCCTTGGACCGTTGCTGGCCGAGTCCTCGGCGCTCGCCCGGGCTCTCGACGGGATCGCGGAACGGAACGGCATCGGCGAGGCGCCTGCCTCCCAGGAGATCCACGTGGGCTCCGAGCGGCCCACTCCCAATCCGGCGGAGGCGGTTCCGGTTCCCGACGTCGCCCCGCTCGTGCTCGACCCCGGTTCGGGCGAGCCGCTGCTCGTGGACGTCGGGGACGGGAAGCACGAGCTGGCTCCGGCCGTCCAGGAACGGCTCGATGCCTTCATCCACGATGCCGGCCTCACGATGGGCGGTGGGGAACGCCGCAGGTTCGAGCGGGACGTCTGCCGGTGGATCGAGGCGATCCCGCATGGCCAGCGGCTCGTCATCAACCTCAGCGGCCTGACGGGCGTGGTGAAGCCGTACCCGCTCTACCGGGCGGCGGAACCGGTGGAACCGGCCGATTGAGCAACCGTCGCGCAGGGCCCCCGGCGCTGGAGGCAATCGCCCGGCACTACGGCGACCTGTTTCTCCGGGTCTTTGGCGCCGATCCAACCGGCGTCCGTCTCCTCCGGTGCCCCCGGACCGGCGGGGAGACAACGTCCTCCGATGGTTGAACCCGGTCCGCCCCGGACAATCCGGGTGGTGGGGGCGGTGATCCGCGACGAGAGGGGCCGGATCCTCCTGACGCGCCGTCCCGAGGGACGCCACATGGCCGGGCTCTGGGAGTTCCCGGGCGGCAAGATCGAACGGGGCGAGACGCCACAGGAAGCGCTGGTGCGTGAGCTCGAGGAAGAGCTGGGCGTGGTGGTGGCGCCCGGCCGCACGGTGGGCACGGCCCGCCACGAGGAATCCGGCCTCGTCATCGACCTCCGGTTCCTCGACGTGGCGATCGTCCACGGCACGCCCCGCCCGCTCGACGGTCAGGAGATCGCCTGGGTCGAGCCGGAGGCGCTGAACCGCCACCCCATGCCACCCGCCGACGAGGCTCTCGTCGCGACCCTCCAGCGCGCCGACCCCGCACCGGACGCCGGGAATCACGACCACACCGAGGAAGGGAGCACATCAAGAGAAGAGAACCGGGTTCACCTACCCTGAAAAAGGGACACTCCTTATCTTCACCCTCCCGAGCGAGTTCTCCCCGTCCGGAGCCATCCCGAAAAATAGGGACACTCCTTTTTTCTGCGACACGAACCGGAGACACCGTTCCTCCTCTCCTCTCCCCGCGACATCGTCCCGGAAGTTCCCTAGACCCCGTTCGATCGGTTCATTGAATCGATCAGAAAAAAGAGTGTCCCTTTTGTGATTGACAGGTTCCCCGTTTCTGGAGGGTGGTCACGAGGGGGCTGGGGGGGTACCTTGTTGGGGGGAGGGTTTGATCATGGAGACACGGATCCGGCAACCGGCCGTCGCGGGGATGTTCTACCCGGGGTCCCGGGAGGTGCTGCGGGAGGCCGTGGAGTCGCTGATCGTTCCCGACCCGGAGCCCCACGTCTGCCTTGGGTGCATCTCACCCCACGCGGGGTACGTCTACTCCGGTCCGGTGGCGGGGCGTCTGTTCGGCCACCTGTCGCTACCTCGCCGGGTCGTCGTGCTCGGCCCGAACCACACCGGGGCGGGCGCGCCCGTCTCCGTGGCGCCGGAGGACGCCTGGTGGACGCCGCTCGGGGAGGTCCCGGTGGACAAGGCGCTGCGCGAGGCGCTGCTGGTCCGGCTCGGGGGCGCGGCGGCGGAGCCGGCAGCCCACCGCAGGGAGCACTCCATCGAGGTGCAGCTGCCGTTCGTGCTGGCCCGCCGCCCGGACGCCGTGGTGCTGCCGGTGACGCTGATGCACCTGGGGCTCGAGGACGCCGTGACGTTCGGGGAGGCGCTGGCCGCCGCCATCGAGGATGCGCGCGAGCCCGTGGCCATCGTCGCCTCCTCCGACATGACCCATTACGAGCCCGACCCGGTCGCCCGGGAGCAGGACCGGCTGGCCATCCAGGCGGCGCTGACGCTCGACCCCGGGACGCTGTACCGGACGGTCCACGACCACGGCATCACCATGTGCGGGGTGGTCCCCGCAACCGCCATGCTGGCCGCGGTCCGCCGGCTCGGCGCCGCGTCGGCGCACCTTGTGGACTACATGACCTCCGGTGACACGTCGGGCGACCGCTCCTCCGTGGTGGGGTACGCCGGGATCTGCGTCCCTCGGTGAGCCGCGCGGTCAGATCCGGGGCAGGGGGAACGCCTCTCGCTCCAGGAACGCCTCGAGCCGTTCGATACCGATCAACGGTTCCCGAGACATCGGGACCGTGACGAGCTCCGGCCCGGACAGCTCACGCCGGATCCGCTCCACCGCGGACTTCGAGCCCGCTGTCACCCGGTTGACCAGGAGCCGTTCGATTCCGATGCCGGTCTCCTCGAGCCGCTCCGCGATCCGGCGGGACTCGGAGAGGGAGAGCCGGTCGGGGTTCATGACGAGGGTGATCCGGGTGCGGGAGCCGTCCTCGAACGCCTTCCGCAGCTCCTCGTACTCGCCCATCGACTCGTCCAGCCGGATCATGATCCGGTCGGTCTCCACCTCCCGCCCCGGGAACCGGACGCGGGTGACGATCTCCCGTTTCTCAAGGATCTCCCGCCGCAGCGCCGCCAGGTGGCTCGTCCAGACCAGGGAGAGGGAGGGCAGGGCGAAGAACCGGAGCGAGAGCGCCGTCGGAGCCATGTCGAACACGAGGGCGTCGGCGTTCCTGTGGCGCTCCAGGATCGACCGGTACGCCAGTAACAGGGCGTGTTCCTCCAGGCCCGGAGAATGCTTCAGGATGCGGAAGTACCCCTCGAGGTTGAACGAGGTCAGGTACCGGTAGCTCTCCCGGATCCGTTCCTCGATCCCGGCGAGGTACCGGCGGATCCACCGGTCCTGATCCACCTCCACCACGCGCAGACCCGAGGTCACCCTCTTCGGCCGGTCCGAGAGCGCCGTGCCGAAGATGTCGCACTGATTGTGGGCCGGATCCATGGAGACGAGCAGGACGTCGAGACCGCGCCGCGCCAGTCCAACGGCGGTCAGGGCCGAGCAGGTGGACTTGCCCACGCCACCCTTGCCGAGGAAGAAGAACGACGCGCCCATGGCTCACCCGATGTCGAAGGTCGAGAACAGGTGGGAGAACGGCGTCACCGCCGTGTCCACCCGTTCGAGCATGGCGATCAGCTCCTGTTCCATCTCGGGCATCAGCTCGAGGGAGAGGTGCATTGGCGGCGAAGGCAGCCCGACGAAGGAGCCCAGCACGAGCAGGGAGAAGACGTTCTCCAGCTCCTCGATCTCGGCCTCGATGTACTCCACGGCCCTCGCCCGGGCCACCCGGTCGCTGACGGCGAACACCTCCCGGATCGCCTCGAGCAGGCGGCCCACGAGCCCCATCACCGCACCCGGAAGATCCGGCGCTCGTGCCGGATTCTCCGCTCCGAGGGGTAGAGGTAGTACAGCGCGTAGAACGCGGAGAGAGCCGCACCCGCCAGGAAGAGGCGAGACGTCCCGAGCCATGCGGCGGCTACGGCGAAAAACGGCGCCGTCAGCGCCACGAGGAGCGTCAGGCGCTCGAACCGTTCCAGCTCGGCCTCGGGGACGGCCTCCGACGTGCGGTGACGTGCGACGAACGCCGTTCTGAGGGCGAGTGGTGCGGCGATGCCGGCGAGGGCGGCAGCGAGGAAGAACGCCCGCCCGATCCATGGACTGCCGGCCAGCGCCGAGGGCGGAGCCGCGAGGCCGAGCTTCCCGAGGATCCAGAGCGCCACGAACAGCACTCCGGCGGAGCCGGTCATCGCCCAGTACGTTCTGAGCAGTCGCTCCCGCATCGGCGCCGTTTCCTCCCCGTCCATGCTACCGCAGCGCCGGTTAAGCCGGCGGATGGGGATGGTGTACCCTGTCCCGCGAGATCATCGTCGGGCCTCTGGCCCGGGAAGGGGATGGAGTTCATGGACGAGGGGATGAGCTGGTTCCACCCGTCGAGGCGGCCGTACCGCTTCACGATCCTGTTCTTCGTCAGCCTGCTGACGTACGGGTCGTACTTCGCCTACGACTCGCTGGGCGCCATCGCACCGACCCTGCTCAGGGTGCTCGGCGTGGACCGGTCGGCCATCGGCGCCACCTACACGCTGTACTCCATCGCGGCCATCGTCTCGGTGTTCCTCGGAGGACTCCTGATCGACCGGATCGGCACGCGCGCCGCTGCGGCGATCTTCGCAGGGCTCGTTGTGGTGGGGGCGGCCATCGTGGCCGTGGCCCCGAGCATCTGGTGGATCTACGTGGGCCGGTTCATCTTCGGGGCGGGTTCCGAGTCGCTGGTGGTGGCCCAGTCGGCGATCCTGGCCCGGTGGTTCAAGGGGAAGGAGCTGGCGCTGGCGTTCGGCATCGCCCTGACGATCTCCCGCCTGGGAACCTTGTTCTCCTTCAACACCGAGCAGCTGATTGCCAACTACTTCGGTGACTACCGCGCCGCCTTGTGGGCCGCAGTCATCCTGTGCCTGGTCTCCTTCGGCGCGGCGCTGGTCTACTGGGCCATGGACGCCCACGGTGCCCGGGTCCTCCGGCTCGAGGAGACCGGCGCGGACGAGAAGGTGGACCTGAAGGTCATCTCCCGGTTCCCCGCCTCGTTCTGGTACGTGGCGATTCTGTGTGTGACGTTCTACTCGGCGATCTTTCCGTTCACGGCGCTCTCCACCGACTTCTTCCACGACAAGTGGGGGCTGCCGCTCCAGGCGTCGGGCAACGGCGGGTTCTTCGAGCAGGTGTTTTCGAACTTCCTGCACATGTTCTCGACCGCGGGCGGAACGACCTCGATCATCATCTTCGCCTCCATGGTGTTCGCGCCGTTCGCAGGCCAGCTCGTGGACCGGATTGGGAAGCGGGCCACCCTGATGATCTTCGGCTCCCTCCTGATGATCCCCGCGTACCTGCTGATGGGGTTCACGAGCATCCCGCCGCGCTGGCCCATGATCATGCTCGGCGCCGCGTTCGTCCTGGTGCCCGCCGCCATGTGGCCCTCGGTGCCGCTGATCGTGCCCGAGGAGCTGACAGGGTCCGCGTTCGGCCTGATCACCATGATCCAGAACATCGGCCTTGCGCTGTTCCCCTGGCTCAACGGTAAGCTCCGGGACGTCACCCACAGCTACACGGCGTCCATGCTGATGTTTGCCACGCTGGGGCTCGTGGGCCTCCTCTTCGCCGTCCTCCTCAAGCGGGCGGACGCCCGGGAAGGCGGCGCGCTGGAACGCCCGTAAGGCTACCTCGACATCCCGAGCCAACCGTGGAGGCGGCACTGCCGTTCCGTGGTGTCCCGCGTCTCCCCGCCCCCCGCCGGGGCGGCCTTCGCGGCTTCGTGGTTGGACGCACCGTCTCGACG
Source organism: Thermoanaerobaculia bacterium (assembly GCA_027067575.1). GTDB lineage: Bacteria > Acidobacteriota > Thermoanaerobaculia > Thermoanaerobaculales > Sulfomarinibacteraceae > JAMOVQ01. The sequence goes on from JAMOVQ010000182.1 coordinate 16,820, forward strand.
CTGGAGGGATGGTGATGGCCTCCAGCGGCGGGCTCCTCGCCGCTGGAGGTTCCCTCTCACCCGCCGTCCCGTCAGGCCATGGCCAGCAGCTCGTGGACGGTCTTCTCGATGCCGGCGGCTGCCTCGGAGATCCGCTGGGCCAGCATGTAGGCCGGCGTTGTGATCAGCTTGCGCTCCCGGTCCACCACGGCCTCGGTGACGGGGCACGCCTGGTGGGTGGCCCCCATGGCCTCCAGCGCCCCGGCGGTCCCCTCGTCCGTCCCGATGGTCAGCGCCGGGCTCTCGTCGCCGAGCACCCGGGCCAGGATCGCCGGCGCGATGCAGACGGCGGCCACGGGCTTGCCCTGGCCGTGGACCTCGCGGACGAGCCGCTCGACCTCGGGGTGAACCGTGCAGTCGGCGCCCCTGACCGCGAAGTCGCTGAGGTTCTTCGCCGCGCCGAACCCGCCGGGGATGATCAGGGCGTCGAGCTCGTCGCCCTCGACCGTCGCGATGTCGCGGATGTCGCCCCGGGCGATGCGGGCCGACTCCACCAGCACGTTCCGGCTCTCCCCCTCGACGACCTCGCCCGTCAGGTGGTTCACCACGTGCATCTGGGGCACGTCCGGCGCGCAGAGCACCGTTTCGGCGCCCTCACGGTCCAGGGCCAGCATGGTGATGACGGCCTCGTGGATCTCCGAGCCGTCGTAGACGCCGCAACCCGACAGGATCACTCCGACCTTCTTCGCCATGTCGCACCTCCCTGCCTCGTCTCCGCCCGGCGGGCGGACACGGCCATTGTACCGCCCGCGCCGGTCCGGCCCCCGGGGCCCCGTGGAGGCGCCTGGGGCGACACCGTCAGCAGGCCGCCCCCCGTGGTAGCGATCCGGACCGTTACGGAGCCGTCGGCGTTCGCCACGAGGGGCACCGGCACGCTCTCGCCCATGAACTCGAGCCACGACGCCTCGGGACGCCCGCCGGGGGACGGCAGGTCGAGGGTCAGGTCGAACGCCACGGGAACGGGGACGGCGTCGCGGTACCCGGTCCCCTCCAGGTTCACCACGCCCACCCGGACCGAGCCCGACGGCCCGGTGAACGGCACCAGGATCACGCCGCGCGGTGCGTTGGTCCGCAGGACGGGCCTCGACCCGGCCCGGTCGAGCAACCCGGCGAGGATGCCGGCCTCCTCCGCCATGGCCGCCTCGTCCCCGCCGGACTCGTCCCACGGCGCGCCGGACCAGTAGAACCACCGCTCGTGGGGCGCGGGGGTGTACACCACCCGGCCGGCGCCGTAGGCGTTCTCGTACACCGTCTCATCGTCCTCCATCACCTGGTCCCGGTGGACGCCGAACAGGTCGGCCAGGGCGAAGTCGTCCCGTCCCACCCCGTTGCCGTCCCAGGCCGAGGTCAGCCCCGTGGCCACCAGCCGCCCGCCGCCCCGGACCCAGCGGCGGATCGCCTCGGCCACTCCGTCGTCCATCGCCTCCACTCCAGGAAGCACGAGGGTCCCGAACCGGTCCAGACGGTCGAGGTCGTCCTGGGCGAGGACCTCGAACGGCCGGTGGGTCTCGAGGAGCGCCATGCGGATCCCCCGAAACCCGTCCGCCTCATCTCCGGTGGCCCAGGAAGCGCGGCTCCTGAAGTCCAGCGTGTCGCGGGAGAACAGGACCGCCGTCCGGGTCCAGGGGCGCTGTTCGGGCGGCAGGAGGGCGCCCCGGTGGGCCTCCATCCAGGCGAACAGCCGCTGGCGGAACGCCGGGTCGGGGGAGCCCGCCATCCCCTCGTTGCCCGAGACGTGGGTCGTGAAGCCCGAGAACAGCGTGGCCGCGGTGTGGAGCCGGAACAGGGCAGCCGTCTCCGGACGGCCGTCCTCCACGTAGGAGAGCAGCCAGGAGGTCCGGCCGAGACGCAGGTCGGCGTGGCGCCACGCCGCCAGCTTGCCGAGGAACATCAGCCAGATGCTCCGCTGGACGGCATGGCGAGTCTCGCCGGCCTCGTGCGCCGTGGCGTGGGCCACCGAGGAGACGTCGAACGGCGCCGCGGCGGTCTGGGTGTGTTCCACCCCGAACCCCGTGGAGCTCTCCACGACGAAGGCGAACCCCGGGTTCGCCTCGACCATGGCGTCGCGGAGGTCCGTCAGGAACTCGCGGATCAGTCGGTACCGCCACCGGACGTACCCCTGCCAGACCGGATCGTCCCACTGCGGCTCGATGGGGGGCGCCGGGAGCCGGAGGCCGGTCTGACGCTCGAAGAGCGCTCGGGCGGCGTCGCCCACGTCGGGCCACTGCCCGAACCAGTCCTCGCCGTACTCCGAGTTGAGGAACGGCACGTCGAGCCAGATCCCGTCGAGCCCCGAAGTCGCGAGTGCCCGGGCCTCGTCCAGCACCAGCGCACGGTAGGACCCGAGCGCCGGCGTCACCCAGACGTCCTCGCAGGTCGGGCAGACCCAGAACGGCATCTGGGGCATGGAGCCGTCGAAGACCGCCTTCCCCCCGCCGATCCCCGTCTGGGCCCAGTCGGGGTGCTGCACCGCCACGGAGAGGGCGTCGGCGTCCGGCCCGGGCCGTCCGTCGCCGTCGGTGTCGAGGTCGGTCACCCACTCCAGCGGTGCGAAGTAGGCGATGTACCGCACCCCGGGATGGCGGTGGACGAAGGCGGCTCGCTGGGCGATCCGCTGCAGGTCCGCCGACCGTTCCGGCTCGTACAGGTACCGCCACTCGTCCGAGACCCACGCCCAGTCCAGGATCACCGTGGCTCCCGAGGCGATGGCCTGCTCCGCCCCGGCCTCCCACGAGAAGTCGGGTATGTCCACGTCCCAGACCGTGGCGATCCGTGCCGTCCGCACCCACCCAGGCTCCCCTGCCCACCCCGAGACGACCGCAAGGATCGTCCACGACAACAGCACCCCCCAACATCTCTTCTTCATCCCACCAACCTACCACGCCTACCACACGATAAAGGGACACTCCTTATCTCTTGATCTCCCCGCCCCATTCCCCTAT
>JAMOVQ010000183.1 GCA_027067575.1 Thermoanaerobaculia bacterium
TCGGATGGGCGACAAGGCCGCTTGCGAATCCATGCTGGAGGATCTGGCGGAGCACGGGCGGGAGGACGTGGCGGCGAAGGCGAGGGAGCTGCTGTCGGCGATGCGGGCGAAGGGGATGCTCCCGGCCGGTTCCGGCCGCTGACCGAGGCCGCAGCGCCGGCCCCGTCCATGACGGCGGTACCGTCACAGCCACGCTCCCGATGACGGCTCGCCGTCTCCCCGAGTTGGAGCGCGCCCCGGCCACCCGTGTCCGTCCACGACACGGTCCGCTGCTCCCTCTCCTTCTTCCCAGGGGCGAGCGACGCGATGCCCCGGTACACGTTTCGAAGAACTCACATCCTTCACGATTCGGGGCCGCGCAGGCTCGTCCTCCGGTGCCGCCGCGGCGAGGGGGCAAGGAGGAGCTGACCTCGTGGTCGCGACGACGCCGCCCCTGAAGCCGCGCCGGATGCTCTTCGCCCGGCTCGCGGTGAGGTGGGGGTTGTTGACACTGCCCGCCACCGCGGGGAGAATGCACGGTCCGCCTTCGGGCGGCGGGAGGTCGGCATGGCGGAGAACGGCAACGGGAAGAGGCCGGTGGCGGTGATCGCTTTCGGCGGCAACGCGCTGCTCAGGCCCCAGGACCACGGGACCCAGGAGGAGCAGTTCACCCTGGCGTGGAAGGCGACCCGGTGGCTCGTGGAGATCATCCACCGCGGGTACGAGCTGGCCATCGTCCACGGCAACGGCCCCCAGGTGGGCAACATCATGATCCAGGTGGAGGAGGCGATCACCAAGATCCCGCCCCAGTCGCTGGACGTCTGTGTCGCCCAGACCCAGGGGTCCATGGGGTACATGCTCCAGAACCAGCTCCGGAACCGGTTCAACGAGGAGCAGCTGGAGAAGGAGATCGCCACTCTGATCACCGAGGTCGTGGTGGACCGGGAGGACCCGGCGTTCGAGAACCCCTCCAAGCCCGTCGGGCCGTACTTCACGTCGTACCGCGCCAACCTGCTGATGCAGGAGTCGGGCTGGCAGATGGTGGAGGACGCGGGGCGCGGCTGGCGGAAGGTCGTTCCCTCGCCGAGGCCGAAGCGGATCCTCGGCAGCGGCCTCCTCCGGCGGCTCGTCCAGGAGGGCGCCGTGCTGATCGCCGGAGGGGGCGGGGGGATCCCCGTCTACCAGGATGTCGGCGGGTACTACCGCGGCGTGGAGGCCGTGATCGACAAGGACTACGTGGCGTCGATCCTGGCGCGGGACCTGGAGGCCGAGCTGTTCATCGTGCTGACCCAGGTTCCCATGGTGGCCGAGAACTTCGGGCGCCCCAACCAGCGGTGGCTCCGGACCCTCCCGGTGGCCCGGGCGAAGGAGATGCTGGAGGCCAATCAGTTCCCGCCGGGGTCGATGGGTCCGAAGATCCGTGCCGCCATCGAGTTCGTCGAGGCGACGGGCAAGGAGGTTCTGATCACCGACGCCGAGCACCTCAAGGCAGCGCTGGCCAGGGAATCGGGGACGTTCATCGTGGCCGACGGCGAGGTGGTCGCCGCGGCCTCGGTGGACTGACCGGATGCGGCGTTGGCGCTTGCTTGTCAGTGACTTGAATGGCTGGTAGAGTGGTGCGCCCAGGGAGGATGCCATGAGGATGACCACCCGTAGCCTCGTCGTCGTTCTGGCGGTCGCGATGGCCGCCCTGACCGTCGCGTGCTCCAGCGGCCCGTCGGTGAAGACCGCCGAGTCCGTTGCGACCCCGACGCCCGCGCCGACGCCGACGCCTGCGCCGGTGCCCGAACAGGTCGTGACGGAACCGGAGAACGAGCCCGTGCCCTCCGTGGAGGTTGCCGAGGAGCTTCCCGAGGACCTCCAGGAGCTCAACCGGCGCGGCTACCTCAAGGACGTCTTCTTCGACACCGACAGCTACGCCATCCGGCCCGACGCCCGCGACATCCTGGCCGCCGACGCCGCGTGGCTCAAGAAGTACCCCACGGTGCGGATCCTGATCGAGGGACACTGCGACGAGCGAAACACGCGGGAGTACAACCTGGCACTCGGCGAGCGGCGCGCCAACGCCGTCCGCGACTACCTGATCGCGCTGGGGATCTCGCCGGACCGGATCCAGACGATCAGCTACGGCGAAGAGCGGCCGTTCGCCCTCGGCCACGACGAGTCCGCATGGCGGCTCAACCGCCGGGCCCACTTCGTCATCGTCGGCCGGTAGGAATGGAGGACGCCGTGAAGCCGATGCGCGCCGTCGCCGTCATCCTCCTCGTCCTGCCCCTGGCGGCCTGCGCCAGCCAGGAGGACTTCACCCTGCTGCACCGCGAGATCACCGACGTCCAGCGCCAGGTCCAGCAGCTCGACGCCAAGACGCTGGACAAGGGCGACCTCGACGCCATGGAGCAGCGGTTCGAGAAGCACAGCCAGTCGGTGGTCCGGTCCAACGCCGACCTCGCCATGAAGGTGGACAGGCTCCAGGAGGAGCTGGAGGCCGTCCGGGCGAGCCTCGAGGTGACCACCCGGCGGCTCCAGGAGCTCTCCCAGCAGCTCGCTGCGGCCCAGGTGGCGGCGGGGTTCCGTTCCGGCGTCCCCCCGGTGGAGGAGCAGGGCGTGTCGGACCAGGAAACCGTCCCCTCCACGGGCGAGGGCGAGTCGGAGAAGGCCCCCGGGGGCGAGGCGGCCGCGGGACAGGCCGGCGCGGCCACGGGCGCGGCGGCCTCCATGCCGGAGACGCCGGAGGCGCTGTACCGCGCCGCGTACGAGGACTACATGCGGGGCAACTACGAGCTGGCGCTCCAGGGTTTCCAGGAGTACGTCAAGCGGTACCCCGACACCGACCTGACCGACAACGCGCTGTACTGGACAGGAGAGTGCTATGATGCGCTGGACCGCCCGGACGACGCCCTCGCGGCGTTCTCGGCGGTTCTCGAGAAGTACCCGTCGAGCGACAAGGCGGCGGCGGCCCAGCTGAAGAAGGGGCTCGTCCTCCTCAAGAAGGGGGACCGGGGCCAGGGCGTGATCAACCTCCAGTACGTGGTGTACGAGCACCCCGGCACGAAGGAGGCGGACCTCGCCCGCGAGAAGCTGGGCTCCCTCGGCATCACGATCCGCTGAGGCCGCCCGAAGAGCACGACAGAACCCAGGGAGGACCGAGAGAAGCATGGCCACGATCAAGGGAACCAAGAAGCAGGCGCGCAAGCGGCACCGCCAGTCGCTGGAGCGCAGGATGCGGAACAAGTCGGTGCGCACCCGCGTGCGGCACCAGATGCGGAAGATGCGCGCGGCCATCGCCGAGGGCGACGCCGAGCAGGTGAAGGCGCTCCTGCCCGAGACCATGTCGGTGATCGACGTCGGCTGGCGCAAGGGTGTGCTGCACCGCAACACGGCGGCCCGGTACAAGTCGAGGATGACCCGCCAGGCGATGGCGGTGATCGAGAAGCGGGACGCCTGAGCCATGGTGGAGGCCCTGCTCACCACCGCCATCCCCGATGGCCGCCTGGTGAGCCGGGGGAAGGTCCGCGATATCTTCGCCGCCGACGGGGGCCTCGTTCTCGTCGCCACGGACCGGATCAGCGCGTTCGACTGCGTCCTGTCGCCCGGTGTCCCGGGGCGGGGCGTCGTGCTGACGCAGCTGTCGAACTTCTGGTTCCGGACGTTCGAGGACGTGGTGCCGAACCACCTCCTCGAGACGGAGCTCGACGCGTTCCCCGAACCGTACCGTTCCCACCGGGAGCTGGACCGGCGGTCCGTGTACGTCCGGCGGCTGCGGCCGATCCCCGTGGAGTGCGTCGCCCGCGGCTACATCGCGGGCTCGGGGTGGAAGGAGTACCGGGAGTCCGGCACCGTCTGCGGGATCCCGCTGCCCTCCGGCCTCGTGGAGTCGGACCGGCTGCCCGAGCCGATCTTCACCCCGGCGACCAAGGCCGAGACGGGGCACGACGAGAATATCGACTTCGACCGGATGGTGGCGATCGTCGGCGGCGAGACGGCCGAGCGGCTGCGGGAGCTGACCCTCGGGCTGTACCGCCGGGCCGCGGCGTACGCCTGGGAGCGCGGCATCATCATCGCCGATACCAAGTTCGAGTTCGGGTTCGACGAGGATGGACGGATCGTCTGGATGGACGAGGCGCTGACTCCGGACTCCTCGCGGTTCTGGCCACGGGACGCCTACCGGCCCGGCGGCGGCCAGCCGTCGTTCGACAAGCAGTACGTCCGGGACTGGCTGGAGGCGTCGGGCTGGGACAAGGAGCCTCCCGCGCCCGAGCTGCCGCCCGAGGTGGTCGAGGGCACCATCGGACGCTACCTGGAAGCCTACCGCTTGCTGACCGGGGAGGAGCTTGAGCTCTGACCGGTCCACGGCGGCGAGATCGATTTCGGAGGTTTGGATGAGCACGTTCACCACAGAGAAGATCCGCAACGTGGCCGTCACCGGCCATTCGGACACGGGGAAGACATCCCTGGTCTCGGCGATGCTGTTCGACAGTGGCGCCATGACCCGCTTCGGGAAGGTCGACGAGGGGATCGCCCCCACCGACTTCGACGAGGACGAGGTCGAGCGCAAGATCACCATCAACACGGCCGTCGCCCACGTGGTCCACGACGGCGTCAAGATCAACCTGATCGACACGCCGGGGTACGGGATCTTCACGACCGAGGCGATGCAGGGCATTCGCGTGGCCGACGCGGTGGCGCTGATGGTCTCGGCGGTTGCGGGTATCGAGGTCCAGACCGACAAGATGTGGAAGGCCGCGGCCCAGTGGGAGCTGCCGGTGCTGTTCCTCGTCAACCTGATGGACCGGGACCGGGCATCCTTCGACCGGGCCGTCCAGGCGCTCCAGAAGAAGTACGGCCGGGAGGTCGTGCCCGTTCAGATGCCCATCGGCGAGGAGGGCTCCTTCCGCGGGGTCGTGGACCTGATGACGGGCAAGGCGTTCACCTGGGAGCGGGACGAGAGCGGCACCCCGACCGAGGGCGACGTGCCCGCCGACATGGCCGACGCGGTGGCCTCGGCGCGTGAGGCGCTGATGGAGATGGTGGCCGAGCAGGACGAGGAGACCATGGAGGCGTACCTCGAGGCCGGGGAGCTGGACGACGAGACGTTCCGCGCGGCGCTGGCCAAGGCCGTCCGCGCCCGCGCCCTGTTCCCCGTGTTCGCCTTGGCCGCAGGGAAGAACATCGCGGTGCAGCCGGTCATGGACGCGTTCGTCGGGCTCGTGCCCGCCCCGGACTGGCGTCCCGTCTCCGCGAAGGATGCCGAGGGCGGCGACATCGAGCTCGCCGTGGGCCCGGACGAGCCTGCCGCGACGTACGTGTTCAAGACGTTCTCCGACCCGTACGCGGGGCGGATCACCCTGATGCGCGTGTTCACCGGGACGGTCCGTCCGGACTCCACGCTCCACAACCCGCGGACCGGCGCCGACGAGCGGTTCGGCGGCCTGGCGATCATGCAGGGCAAGGAGCTCGTCCAGGTGCCCGAGCTCGCCCCCGGCGACATCGGCGCCGTGCCCAAACTCAAGGACACCCACACGGGGGACACGCTCCACGACAAGTCCCGCCCGGTGATCATCCCGCCGGTGAAGATCCCCGAGCCGGCGATCAGCTTCGCCCTGGAGCCCAAGTCCAAGGGCGACGAGGACAAGCTGTTCACGGCGCTGGGCCGGATCAAGGAGGAGGACCCGACCATCACCACGGGGCGCGACCCACAGACCAAGGAGCTGCTGATCTCCGGCGCGGGCCAGCTCCACGTGGAGGTCGTGGTGGCGCGGCTCAAGCGCCGGTACAAGGTGGACGTGGTGCTCCACCAGCCCAAGGTGCCGTACCGCGAGACGATCACCGGCAGCGCCGAGGTGACCACCCGCCACAAGAAGCAGACCGGCGGCGCGGGCCAGTTCGCCGAGTGCAAGATCAAGCTCGAGCCGCTGCCCCGCGGTAGCGGGTACGAGTTCGTCGACAAGATCTTCGGTGGCGCCATCTCCCAGGGGTACCGCCCCGCCGTGGACAAGGGGATCCAGGAGGCCGCCGAGAAGGGGATCCTGGCCGGGTACCCCGTGGTCGACTTCCGCGTCACCCTGCTCGACGGCAAGGAGCACCCCGTGGACTCCTCCGAGATGGCGTTCAAGATCGCCGGCCGGAAGGCGTTCAAGGAGTGCGCGGCCCAGTGCAAGCCCACGCTGCTCGAGCCGATCATGAAGATCGACGTGTTCACCCCCGAGGAGATGATGGGCGACGTCATGGGCGACCTCAACTCCCGGCGCGGCCGGGTCCAGGGGATGGATTCCGAGGACGGAACGAGCATCATCCACGCCCTGGTTCCGCTGGCCGAGATGTTGACCTACGCTCCGTCGCTGCGCTCCATCACCGGAGGCCGTGGGGACTACCACATGGAGTTCAGCCACTACGACGAGGTGCCCAAGCAGCTCCAGGAGAAGATCATTGCCGCCTCCCAGCGCGAGGAGGAGGAGGAAGACTGAGGCCCCGGCGGACGGGGGGGAGGGCCCCGGGCCGTCCCCGGTCCGCGAAGGAGTACGACATGACGAAGAAGACGCTCATCACCGTTGTCCTGGCCGTGCTGGCCGTCGCCGTCGTCCGCCCGGCCCTGGCGACGATCCCCGAGGCGCAGGCGTGGCTCGAAGGGCCCCAGCGGTTCCTCCTGACCGACGCCGAGCGGGCCGAGCTCGAGTCGATCGGCTCGAAGGAGGCGTTCGACCGGTTCGTCAAGCTGTTCTGGGCGAAGCGCGATCCGAACCTCGAGACGCGCGTCAACGAGTTCAAGGTGGACTTCGAGGCCCGCGTGGCCGCCGCCGACAAGCAGTTCACCGAGGGGGACGTCCGTGGCGCGGTGACCGACCGCGGGCGCGTGCTGATCCTCCTCGGCGCCCCGGCCAAGCATTGGAAGGAGTCGATCCAGTCGTTCCTCCAGCGCCTCCAGGGGGCCAATGCGGCCTCGATTCCCGGTTCGGCTCGTGCCGCGGAGAGCATGATGCACGGGGCGAGCTACGACCCGTACAAGGGCAAGGCGGACGTCTGGGTGTTCAACCGCGACCAGATCCCGGCGTCGATCAAGCTGCCCAAGCGGGTCGACTCGGTGATGTACGCGTTCTTCGACTATGAGGGGAAGAACCAGTGGGTGCTCGAGCGCCGGTTCCAGCCTTCCCGCTGGGCGTTCAAGATCCTCGAGGCGATGCCCGAGGCGCTCGTGCTCCACCCGGACCTCGAAGAGCCGCCCACATACCCGCTGCTGCCGAAGACCCAGGCGGCCACGGCGGAGCAGCTCGCCTGGCTCGACGCCGAGAACGCCCCGTGGCCCGAGGGCGCCATCGCCGAGCCGTACATGGGCGTCATGACCGAGCACATCTTCCCCACCTGGGTGTTCGTCCGGCTGCCCAAGGGCACCAAGGCCGACCTGGCCGTTGGCCGGATGGTGACGGCGTCGGGCGAGGTGCTCGGCACGTTCCAGAAGCCGGTCCAGCTGATCGACACGAAGCTCGGCGCGGTCTGGGAGGCGATGCTGCCCGTTGTCGACGAGACCGCCACCTTCACCTTTGCCCTGGCCGACGGTGGAAAGCCTGTCGCCGTCCACGCGGTGGAGGTCTCACCGTCCGATGTGCCGGCCGACGGTACGGTCTTCACACCGATGTTCGCGGGCGCCGAGATCTTCCAGCAGACGGATTTCGAGGCGGGCACGCCGTTCGTGTTCGGCGGCTACCACCTGATCCTCCGCCCCGAGGGGCACTACACGAAGGACGAGAACCTGGACTACTTCTGCCTGGTGGTCCGTCCGGCCAACGGCGACGACGGCAAGCCCCACGCCAAGGTCCGTCTGGCGATCTCCAAGGACGGCAAGCGGCTCCAGGGCACCCCGTACCGGGACACCGACCTCTCGCCGGTGGAGCCCAACGTCTACATGTTCGGCTCCCAGCTTCCGCTGGGTATCTTCCAGGCGGGCGGCGAGTTCACGCTGAAGGTGTGGCTCAAGGATACCGTCTCCGGCAAGGAGCTGGCGGCGGAGCTGCCCATCGTCCTGCCGGAGGAGTGATCCGGGCGGAGACGGAGATCCAGTGGACGGGACACGCCCCTCCATCCCGGAGGATGTCGCCCTGACGGTGGAGGAGGCCGCGCGCCGCCTCGCCCGGGGCGACATGCTCGTCGTCGTGGACGACCAGGACCGCGAGAACGAGGGTGACCTGATCGTGGCGGCGGAGAAGGTGACGCCCGGGGCGATCAACTTCATGGCCCGGCACGGCCGGGGGCTGATCTGCGTCGCCCTGACCGGGGAGCGGTGCGACGCCCTGGACCTGCCCCTGATGGTGGAGCGCAACACCTCGCTCCACGAGACGGCGTTCTGCGTTTCCGTCGAGGCGGCCCGGGGCACCACCACGGGAATCTCCGCCCCCGACCGGGCGGCCACGGTCCGGACGCTGATCGACCCGGCCACCCGGCCGGAGGACCTCCGGAGACCCGGACACATGTTCCCCCTGCGCGCCAGGGAGGGCGGGGTGCTCAAGCGGGCCGGCCACACCGAGGCCGCCGTGGACCTCGCGCGGATCGCCGGACTCGAGCCGGCGGGCGTGCTGTGCGAGATCATGGACGACGACGGCGAGATGGCCCGCCTGCCGCGCCTGATCGCCTTCGCCCGGGAGCACGGGCTGGGGATCCTGACCGTCGCCGACCTGATCGCCTGGCGGCTCCGTTCGGAGCGGCTCGTGGAGCGGGTCGCGGGCCCGACCCTCCCGACGGAGTACGGCGAGTTCCGCATCTTCGGCTACCGGAACACCGTCACGGGTGAGGAGCACGTGGCGCTGGTGATGGGCGAGATCGACCCGGCGGAGCCCGTTCTGGTCCGTGTCCACTCCCAGTGCCTGACCGGGGACGTCTTCCACTCGGCCCGGTGCGACTGCGGCGTGCAGCTGGACCTCGCGCTCCGCCGGATCGCCGAGGAGGGATCCGGCGTGCTGCTCTACCTGCTCCAGGAGGGCCGGGGAATCGGGCTGCTCAACAAGCTGCGCGCCTACGAGCTGCAGGACCGGGGCGACGACACGGTGGAGGCCAACGTCCACCTGGGGTTCCCGCCCGACCCGCGCGACTACGGCACGGGCGCGCAGATCCTGTTCGACCTCGGCGTGCGGCGGATCCGCCTGATGACCAACAACCCGAGGAAGTACGCGGCGCTCCGGGGGTTCGGCCTGGAGATCGTCGAGCGGATCCCCCTCGAGGTTCCGCCGACCCGGCACACCGAGGGGTACCTCAAGACAAAGAAGCAGAAGCTGGGCCACCTGCTCGACATGGTCTGACCCCTCCCGCCATGCTGCCACCGATCGACGACGTGATCCGGGCCCTTCGCGACGGAGGGCCCGTGGCGCTGGGCGGGGTCGTCCCCACGGCCCGCGCGGCCGCGCTGGCCGCACTCCTCGAACGGAACGCCCTGCCCACGCCGCTGCTCGTGGTGGTGCCCCACCCGGGCGAGGGGTTCGCCCTGGTGGCCGGCCTGGCCGCCCTGGCTCCGGACGTCCGGGCCGCCGCCATCCCGGGCGACATCGCCAACGCCTACCTCGGGACCGAGCCGCCCCTGGCCTCGCGCCGCGCCGTCATGGAGCTGCTGGCCGCCCTGGCGGCCGGCGAGCTCGACGTGGTGGTGGCCCCCGCCCGGACCCTCGCCTTCCCCCTGCCCCGGCCAGCCGATGCCGCTGGGCGGGCCGTGACGGTGCGGACCGGCGATGTGCTCGAGCCCGTGGAGCTGGCCGGCCGGCTCGCCGCCATCGGGTACCGGCGGGTGGACCTGGTGGAGGAGGCCGGGGACTTCGCCGTCCGGGGCGCCGTGGTGGACCTTCACCCCGGCGGGGAGACCGCGTGGCGGATCGAGCTCGACGACATCGAGGTGGCCTCCATCCGGCCGTTCGATCCGGCGACCCAGCGCACGGTGGGGGACCCCGTCCCCTCGGTCCGCGCCCTGGCGTTCGAGCTCCACCCCGCGCCGGAGGCCGTCCGCGAGACGCTGGCGTCGGAGCTGGCCGGGGAGTGGCCGGAGCTCGCGTTGTCGGTCCGCCTCGGCGTGGAGACCCGGCTGTGGTGGCCGTTCGCCGCGCGGGTCACCGGCGCACGGAGCCTCCTGGAGGAGGGGCTGCCCGCCGTGGTGTGCGACCTGGACGAGGTGGCCGGGGAGCTCGGCCGGTGGGAGGCCGTCCAGCGGCGGGAGCACCGGACGCTCGAGGACCGGACCGTCCCGCTGCCGCCCCCGGAGGAGCTCTTCCTCCCGCCGGACGCCGTGCTGGAGCCGCTGGCCTCGGCCGTGCTCCGGCTCGAGCGGCTGGAGGTCGCCGGCGGCGGGGTCCGGTGGCTCCGGGTCCGGACCCACCCCCAGGAGGGGTACGCCCGCAGGATCCCCGACCTCGTCCCCACCCTCCGGCAGCGCCGCGCGGAGGGGTACGCCCAGCTCCTCGTGCTGGCGACGGAGCGGGAGGTGGCGCGGTTTCGCGGCCTGCTCGAGGAGGGCGGTGTGGCCCCGGTGGAGCACGACCCCGGGCCCGGGGAGGTCGCCCTCCGGGTCGGGGAGGTGGAGCACGGGTTCCTCTGGGACGGCGCCCTGGCGGTCTACGGGCGCCGGGACCTGACGGCGGCCCCCCGCCCCCAGCGCCGGCGGCGCGGCGCGGCCGCCGCCTTCGCCGCCGACCTGCGCGACCTCAAGCCGGGGGACCTGGTGGTCCACGTGGACCACGGGATCGGCCGGTTCGAGGGGTTCCGCAGAGTGGAGGTGGAGGGGCGGGTCCACGAGATGGTGGTGCTCGCCTACCACGGCGGCGACTCGCTCCTCGTCCCCGTGGAACGCGCCGACCTGCTCCAGCGGTACGCCTCCGGCGACGCCGCCACCGCCCCGGCCCTGGACCGCCTCGGCACCGGGACGTGGAAGCGGCGCAAGGCCCGGGTCCGCAAGGCCGTCCGGGAGATGGCCGCCGAGCTGCTGCGGCTGGCCGCGGTGCGCCGCAGCGTGGAGGGGCACCGGTTCTCGCCGGACTCGCCGTGGCAGCGCGAGTTCGAGGACGCCTTCCCCCACGAGCTGACGCCGGACCAGGAACGGGCCGTGGCCGAGATCAAGGCGGACATGGAGTCGCCGCGGCCCATGGACCGGCTCCTGTGCGGCGACGTGGGGTACGGCAAGACCGAGGTGGCGATCCGGGCGGCGTTCAAGGCGGTGCTCGACGGCAAGCAGGTGGCCGTGCTGGCGCCGACGACCATCCTGGCGGAGCAGCACCTGGAGACGTTCCGCCGCCGGATGGACGGGTTCCCCGTGGAGATCCGGATGCTCTCCCGGTTCGTCACGCCCGCCGAGGCCGCCGCCACGGTGAAGGGGCTGGCGGAGGGGACGGTGGACATCGTCGTGGGCACCCACCGGCTGCTCGGCCCCGACATCGCCTTCCGCGACCTCGGCCTGATCATCATCGACGAGGAGCAGCGGTTCGGCGTGGCCCAGAAGGAGCGGTTCAAGGCGCTGCGGACCGAGGTGGACGTGCTGGCCATGTCGGCCACGCCGATCCCGCGCACGCTCAACATGGCGCTGTCGGGGATCCGGGACATCTCGCTGATCGAGACGCCGCCGCGGGACCGGCAGGCCGTGGAAACCGTGGTGGTGGAGTTCTCCGAGGAGGTGGTCCGGGAGGCGATCCTCCACGAGCTCGAGCGCGAGGGCCAGGTGTTCTTCGTCCACAACCGCGTCCGTTCGATCGGCGCCCTGGCCGAGTGGCTCCGGAGGGTCGTCCCCGAGGCCAGGGTCGTGGTGGCCCACGGGCAGATGCCCGAGCGGTCGCTGGAGCGGGCGATGCACGCCTTCCTCGAGGGGGAGGCCGACGTGCTGCTGGCCACGGCCATCGTGGAGAACGGCCTCGACATCCCCAACGCCAACACCCTGATCGTCAACCGGGCCGACCGGTTCGGGCTCGCCCAGCTGTACCAGCTCCGGGGCCGCGTGGGGCGGTCCGAGCGGCTGGCCCACGCCTGGTTCCTGGTGCCCCAGGCGGCGGCGCTCTCCTCCGAGGCCCGGGCCCGGCTCGCCGCCATCCAGGAGTTCTGCGACCTGGGCGCCGGTTTCCGGATCGCGGCCAGGGACCTGGAGATCCGCGGGGCGGGCAACCTCCTGGGCGCCGAGCAGCACGGCTTCCTCGAGGCCGTCGGGTACGAGACGTACGCCCAGCTGCTCGAGGAGGCCGTGGCCGAGCTCAAGGGCGAGCCGCTGCCCTCCCGCCGGGAGGTCCGCCTCCGGCTCGGGCTCGACCTCCAGCTCCCCGACGCCTACCTGCCCGACGCCGCGCTTCGGCTCTCGTTCTACAAGCGGCTCGCGGCCACCGCCGACGAGGCGGGTCTCGAGGCGCTCGTCGAGGAGCTGCGCGACCGGTACGGGCCGCCCCCGCCCCAGGTGGAGGCCCTGGTCCGGGCCCAGCGGATCCGGATCGCGGCGCAGGCCGCGGGCGTCGTCGAGGTCGTCCGCCACGCCGGCGGGTTCCGCCTCCGGCTCGACCCCGACGGCGGGCCGCCGCCGGGCCTCGCCCCGGCCCTCGCCGCCTGGCCCGGCGCCCGCCTGACGCCCTCCGGCCTCGTGGAGCTCCCCTCCGCCGCCGCTCCGCCGCCCCTCGCCGAGCTCGAGACCCTCCTCCGCCGCCTCGCCACCCCCTGACCCCAGCAGGCCGACGACCGGCCGGCCGGGAGGCTGGGGACACTCCCGGAGGGCGAGCCGGCAGCGGGCTCCGCGCTCGGCATGCCAGTGGGGACACTCCCCGTTTCCGAGGCCGAGTATTCCACGGACCCTGCCGATGTCGCCGCCAACGAAACAGAGAAGGGCTTCGCTGCGGAGGCGGCATCTGCCCCGGGTCGCCGCCCGGCCTAGGCGACGAGCTGGGCCCGGAACAGGAGGGGAGGTGTGCCGACGACGCCGGCGGCGGTCTGGTGCCAGGCGATCCTGGCACCGGTGGCCTCCAGGCGGGTCAGGAGGCGGCTGACACGGCCGGTGACCTCCACCAGCGGGTGCCAGGGGCCGACACGGCCGTGATCGAGCGCGACGCCGAGGCCTGCGAGGCGGTACCGGTCGGCGGAAAGATCGACCTCCGGCTGGCCGGCGAGCTCCAGGAGGTAGACGGCGCGGCCAGCGGCCTCCACGAGCGTCTCGCCGGGAAGGCCGGCCCGGGGGTGGAGAAGCAGGTTCGCGATGCCCGTGACGGGGGGCTCGCGGTAGGTCGGCCGGACGGCCCCGCCGGCCCGGGCGACCTCCCCGGAGCGGACCGCGTCCCGGTGGCAGGCGAGCCGGCTGACGAGGATCCCCTCGCGGACCAGGGGCGTCCTCCGGGCGGGGACCCCCTCGCCGTCGCACGGTGCGACGAGAGGACCGGCCTCTCCCATCCGGTCGTCCTCGAGCTCCAGCAGGGACGATCCGATGCGGGCGCCCACGGGAGGCGTCTCGCGAGGTTCGAGCAGGAGGGGGACGATCCCGGCCAGGAGGTGGGCCGCCACGGCCGGGTCGAGCAGGAGGTCGGTGATCCCGGCGCGCCGGGGTCGCGCTTCACGGAGGAGGCCGAACGGGTTGACCAGGCGGCGGGCGAGCTCGGTGGGATCGAGGGTTGCGGGCTCCCGCACGGGGATCACCCGCCGCCACCCGGGGACGCCCGCCCGGTTCGGGGAGATGGCGACGACCAGGAGACACGCCGGGCTCCGGTGGGTCGCCGTGAACCCCTCGGCGGTGTGCAAGAGCCAGCCTGTCCGGCCGGACCGGACGGACCCGCGTGTCAGCCGGAGCTCACCGCCCGAGAGCTCCCGGACCCCCCGCTCGAGCCCGGTGAGGAGCTCGCGGCCCCAGTTGTCCGGCGGGTCGGGCCCGGATCGGGGCGCGGGGGAGGTGCCGAGCGCCTCCACCGGGGGAAGGGGGTCGATGGCCTCCGGGCGTTCGGTGGCGATGGCGGTCTGGACGGTGGAACGCCACACCGCGGGATCGCCACCGGATGCGGCGGCGAACCCGGACCGTCCCGCCCGGCGGGTCCGGACGGCGAGGCCCGTCTCCCGGCAACGAACGGTGGCCTCCCCGGCGCCGGGGTGAAGGGTTGTCTCCTCCCACTCCGACGCCTTGGCGTACAGCTCCCACCGGGGCACACCGGCCCTCGAGAGGGCGTCGCGCGCCTCGGCTGCCGTGGAGGCGAACCGCTCGAGGATCCGTGCGGGATCGTGGGCCATGGACGGATTGTAGCGGGCTCCCCCCTGACACGGCGAAAGGGGCGGAGCCATCGCTCCGCCCCTTCGATCGGCCCTGCGGTATCCGCCGGGGACCCGGAGGTCCGACGGAGGGCCTGGATCAGGAGGCCTCGTCCGCCGCCACCTTCCGGATGACGAGGGACCCGTCCTCGACGTCCAGGAGGACCCGGTCGCCGTCGCCGATTTCCCCGGCCAGGATCCGCTCGGCGAGCGGGTCCTGCACCAGCCGCTGGATGACCCGCTTGAGTGGCCGGGCGCCAAAGTCGGGGTCGTACCCCTCGCGCGCCAGCAGCTCCTCGGCGGCTGGCGTCGCCTCCAGCACGATCCGGCGCTCGGCGAGCAGCCGGTTGAGCCGCTCGAGCTGGATCTCGACGATCCGGCGCATGTGCTCGAGTCCGAGGCGGTGGAAGATCAGGATCTCGTCCACCCGGTTGAGGAACTCGGGCCGGAAGTGCTGTCTGAGCTCCTGGTGAACCGCCTCGACCATCCGGTCGCGCTCGTTCTCCGGCATCTCCTGGATGATATGGGACGCGATGTTCGACGTCATGATCAGCACGGTGTTCCGGAAGTCCACCGTGCGCCCCTTGCCGTCGGTCAGACGTCCGTCGTCCAGGATCTGGAGCAGGACGTTGAATACGTCCGGGTGCGCCTTCTCGATCTCATCGAGCAGAACGACGGAGTACGGCCGCCTGCGGACCGCCTCGGTCAGCTGGCCGCCCTCGTCGTGGCCGACGTACCCCGGGGGTGCTCCGATCATCCGGGAGACCGAGTGCTTCTCCATGTACTCGGACATGTCCAGCCGGATCATGGCGTGCTCGTCGTCGAACAGGAACTCGGCCAACGCGCGGGCCAGCTCGGTCTTGCCGACGCCCGTCGGGCCGAGGAACAGGAACGAGCCGATGGGCCGGTTCGGGTCCTTGAGCCCGGCGCGGGCGCGGCGTACGGCTGCGGACACCGCTTTGATGGCGTCGTCCTGGCCGACCACCCGCTGCCGCAGGCGCTCCTCCATGTGGAGCAGCTTGGCCTTCTCGCCCTCCAGGAGCTTGGAGACCGGGATCCCGGTCCACCGCGAGACGATCCGTGCGATGTCCTCCTCGGTCACCTCCTCGGAGAGCATGGAGCCGTGCTCCTCCTGGTGGCGCTTGAGCTCCTCGGTGGCCGCCTCGAGCTGCTGGTTGAGCTCCACGAGGCGGCCGTATCGGAGCTGGGCCGCCCGCTCGAGCTGCCCGTCCCGCTCGGCGAGCTCGGCCGCCTCACGGGTCTCCTCGACCTCCCGCTTGAGCTCGCGGATCCTGGCGATCAGCTCCTTCTCTTTCTGCCACTGAGCCTTCATCCCGGAGATCCGCTCCTTGAGCTCGGCCAGCTCGGACTCGATGGCCGCCAGTCGCTCCTTGGAGACCCGATCTTTCTCCTTGGCCAGGGCCCTCTTCTCGATCTCCAACTGGATCGCACGCCGCTGGAGCTCGTCGATCTCCGTCGGCAGCGAGTCGATCTCGATCCGGAGTCTGGACGCGGCCTCGTCGATCAGGTCGATCGCCTTGTCCGGCAGGAACCGGTCGGTGATGTACCGGTGGGACAGGGTCGCCGCCGCCACGATCGCCGCGTCGGTGATCCGGACGCCGTGGTGCACCTCGTACTTCTCCTTGAGCCCGCGAAGGATCGCGATGGTCTCCTCCACCGACGGCTCCTCCACCAGCACCGGCTGGAACCTGCGCTCCAGCGCCGGATCCTTTTCGATATGCTTGCGGTACTCGCCCAGCGTGGTGGCGCCGATGCACCGCAGCTCGCCGCGCGCCAGCGCGGGCTTCAGCAGGTTCGCGGCGTCCATGGCGCCCTCGGCGGCGCCAGCTCCGATCAGCGTGTGGAGCTCGTCAATGAACAGGATCACCTCGCCCGCCGAGTCGGTCACCTCCTTGAGCACCGCCTTGAGCCGGTCTTCGAACTCGCCCCGGTACTTGGCCCCGGCGATCAGCGCGCCCATGTCCAGCGCCACGATCCGCTTGTTCTTCAGCGTCTCGGGCACGTCGCCGGCGGCGATGCGCTGGGCCAGCCCCTCGGCGATCGCCGTCTTGCCGACGCCGGGTTCGCCGATGAGCACGGGGTTGTTCTTGGTCCGGCGGGTCAGCACCTGCATCACCCGCCGAATCTCGTCGTCCCGGCCGATCACCGGGTCGAGCTTGCCGGCCCGCGCCATCTCGGTCAGGTCGCGGCCGTAGTTCTTGAGCGCCTCGTACTTCGCCTCCGGGTTGTCGTCGGTCACCCGGTGAGACCCACGGACCTCCTGGATCGCCGCGAGCAGCGTCTTCTGATCCACGCCGCGCGCCGCCAGAAGCTGCGCCGCCGAGCTCGACGGGACAGCGACGATCCCCATGAGCAGATGTTCAACCGAGACGTACTCGTCCTGGAACTGCGGCGCGAGCTTCGCCGCCTGCTCGAGCACCTGGGAGAGATCGCGGGCTGGCCGGGGCTCGGCTCCGCCCTCCGCCCGGGGCAGCCGCTCCAGGTCGGCCAGAACGTCGCGCTCCAGCGCGGATGCCGGGACCCCGACCTTCTCCACGAGCCGGGGCACGATCCCATCCTCCTGCCGGAGCAGCGCCAGCAGGAGATGGGACGGAATCACCTCGGGATGACCACGTTCTCCGGCAATCCGGACCGCCTCCTGGATCGCCTCCGCAGCCTTCACCGTGTACTGCGTGTTCGCCATGTCGCACCTCCTCCGCGGCGGTATGCCGCAGTAGGAATATGGGATATGAGCTTCAACTTGTCAAGTCTGAGTCTTTCGATGGGTGCCATAGATTTGATAATCGCCGTGTAAGAGTCTATCAATCCCGACGTCCGCCGCCCCCGGGTCTCGCCGGTCAGGGCCGCTGGCACACCCCACGACAGGCCGATCATGTAGAATGCGCCGAGATGTGCATGTCCGGATGCGGATCAAGCGACGACACGAGGAGGAGGAAACGATGAGCGACAAGCGGTTCCGTCCCGTGGTGTCGGCCTCGACCGAGATGAAGGAGTTCACGTTCCGGGCCCTGATCCTGGGCCTGTTCATGTGCGTGATCCTCGGTGCGGCCAACGCCTATCTCGGCCTGAAGGCCGGCATGACCATCGCCGCGACGTACCCCGCCGCGGTGATCGGCATGGCGATCCTCAAACTGATGGGTGGCACGCTGCTCGAAGAGAACTTTGCCCGGACCGTGGGCTCCATCGGCGAGTCCATCGCCGCCGGCGCGATCTTCACCATCCCGGCGTTCGCCATCCTGGGACTCTGGGAGTTCAAGGGGTTCGCCGACTACCTCAAGGCCAGCGCCCTGATGATCCTCGGCGGCGTGCTCGGCATCCTGTTCGTCACCATGCTCCGGCGGGTGATGGTGGAGGATCCCGAGCTGCCGTTCCCGGAGTCCGTGGCGGCTTCCGAGATCCACAAGGCGGGGCAGCGTGGCTCGGACGCGGCCAAGCAGCTGTTCAAGGCCATGGGGTTCGGCGCGCTCGTCAACCTCCTGGGCCAGCTCAAGATCTTCTCCGCGGCGAACGACTTCGTGCTCCACGTGGGGGAGATCGGCAAGAGCATGGTCCGGCTCGGCTTCCGCAAGGAGGCGTACAAGATCCCTGCGGGCGGGGTCTCCACCATCTCCGCCCCCGCGGTCAGCCCGGCCTATCTCGGCGTGGGGTACATCATCGGCCCCGAGCTGGCCGCGTTGAACTTCGCGGGCGGCCTCCTTGCATGGGGTCTGTTCGTGCCGCTGCTGATCTTCTTCCTCGGCCCCGAGCAGATCGCGGGTTACGCCGCCTCCATCGGTGCCGACCCCGGCGCGGCCGAGACATGGGTCAAGCTCTCCATCGAGATGTGGAAGTTCATCGTCCGGCCCATCGCCGTGGGCGGGATGCTCGTCGGCGCGGTCTACACGCTGTACAAGATGCGGGAGAACCTGTGGCTCGGGATCAAGCGCGGCGTCTCGGACCTCAAGAAGTCCGCCGGCGCTGCCGATGCGACCGACCGTACCGAGCGGGACATCAACTTCAAGCTCGTCCTGTTCGGAGTCCTCGTGGTCTTCATCCTGATGGTTCTCCTGTACTGGTACTTCACCGGTGTTCTGGGCGGCGCCCTGATGGCGGCGCTCGTCATGCTGGTCACCGGGTTCTTTTTCGCGGCGGTCTCCGGAAACCTCGTCGGCCTGATCGGCTCCTCGAACAACCCGGTCTCCGGCCTGACCCTGGCGACACTGATCATCGCCGCGCTCGTCATGGTGGTGATCGGGGTCTCGGGCTCCCACGGCGTGGCCGCGGTGCTCGGCGTGGCCTCGGTGGTCTGCGTCTCGTCGGCCGTGGCCGGCGAGATGCTTCAGGACCTCAAGGTCGGCCACATCCTCGGCGGTACGCCGTGGAAGATGGAGGTCGGCGACCTGATCGGCGTCCTGTTCGCCGGCGCCGCTATGTTCGTCCCGCTGTACATCCTCCACTGGTCCAACATCGCCCAGGGCGGAATTGGATTCGGTGACCGGGCGCTGCCGGCGCCCCAGGCGGGCCTGATGGCGACGCTCTCCCAGGGGATCGTCGGCGGTGAGATGGCGTGGCCGCTGGTCATCGTCGGTATCGTCATGGGGATCGCCCTGATCATGGTCCGGGTCAAGAGCCCCATGCTGTTCGCCGTGGGGATGTACCTGCCGCTGGAGACCACCTTCGCGATCTTCGTCGGCGGCCTCGTCCGCTGGATGGTGGACGTCATCGCCGGGAAGCGCGGGTATAACGAGGCCCAGTCCGCCCGGGTCGAGAACGCGGGCGTTCTGACCGCCTCCGGCCTGATCGCCGGCGAGGCCCTGATGGGGCTGGCCATCGCCGCTATCGTGTTCTTCAACCAGAAGGGGTGGGAGCACCTGGTGGCGCGCACCGATCTCGGCGGCCTGAAGGCCCCGCTGGCCGTGGTGTTCATGGTGATCCTGATCGGCTATCTGGTCACGATGCCGCTGCGCAAGGCCGGCTCCCCCGACGAGCCTGCCCCGCCACACATCGAGATCTGACGAGAACGGATCCGCAACGACCACGACGGCCCGCCCCAAGGCGGGCCGTTCCTTCTGTGGGACCGTCGGTCCACATTAAGGGACACTGTTTTTCTCTTGACAACCTCCCCTCCCCGCCCTACCTTGTTCCCATCACAATCCAAAGGAGGCACACCATGCCCCGGATGCCCCGTCTCAAGTTCTCCCACGTGGACACCTGGTACCACCTGTACAGCCGGGTGCCCTCCCGCCGCGGCGAGCTGCCGCTGGCCTCACCCCTGGCCCAGCGCCAGCTCATCGCCACCATCAAACACTTCGCCTCCATCTACTTCTGCG
>JAMOVQ010000184.1 GCA_027067575.1 Thermoanaerobaculia bacterium
TTCGAGGCGCCAATCGGAACGTCGCTTCGCTCGTTCCTGGGTGGTCGGGTGAGTGGGTGCCAGGTGGACGACGAAAAAGGGACACTGTTGATCTCTGCTGCTCCAAGCCCAGTCGCGATCGCGGAGGAGCGTCCTTGGGAAGCGAGCCGGGACGTTGGTTCGTTCGTCCCTGGGGTGGCGACTGGCTCGGGCGGCATGGGTTTGTGGACGTGGCCCGGCGGAGACGCGGCTGTAGGATGGGGAGGAGGACAGGGTGTTCGGGACGGATTGGAGAGGATGGCCGGTGTGACGAAAGGGGGAGAGGTATGAGCCTTCGCCGGGTGTTGCTGGTGAAGATTTGGGTGACGACGATCCTCTGGTGCGCTCCGCTGTTGACGTTCTCCGGTTCCCTTTTCCGGTTCGTTGGCCTGCCGGTTCCGACGCCGATCGTCTTTGCACGTCTGCTCGGTGCAGCCTACGCGGCCTTGATCGTGGTCTATGTCCATGGCGTCGGAGAGCTGGATGGCGGGCGTTTCCCCGTGACAGCGGTCCGGGTCGGCCTGGTGAGCAACGGGCTGGCCGCAGTTCTGCTGGCGCTGTATGGGATTCGGGGAGCGTGGTCGTCCTGGCCGTGGCGGGGACAGCTCTTCATGTGGGGTTCCCTGGCGGCGACGATTCTCCTGGCCGGCGCCATCTTCCTCGCAGGCCGGCAGCCGAGTCGGGACCGCCCGTGAGCCGTATCATGGGGCCGCGCCGTCGTTCATGGCTTTCCGGGCTCGACCATGGGAGGCCGGGCTGGGATGGCTTCTGCGGGGAACGGCCATCGGATCGATCGCATCCAACGTCTTCCATCTCGCGTGACCGTTCTTGAGATGCCGCCTCTGATGCCTTCCACGGGAAGCGGCGGGATGGGGTAAAATGGGGGAAGAACGGATCTGGGAGGGGTCAAATGGACATCACGAGTATCCTCATCTTTCTGGCCATTGGTGCTGTGGCCGGCTGGCTGGCCGGTCTGCTCATGAAGGGGGGCGGGTTCGGGCTGCTCGGAAACATCGTCGTGGGTGTCATCGGCGCTGTGGTGGGCGGCTTCGTGTTTGGCCTTCTCGGCATCCAGGCCGGGGGCCTGCTCGGCTCCATCCTTACGGCGACTGCGGGCGCGGCTCTCCTGCTGTTGATCATCGGCCTCGTCAAGAAGGCCTAACGGCCCGCTTTGCTGGCGGATCCCTCGGTGAGCGCCTGCGAGGGGGAGCGGGTTCTTCCGTCGTGCATTGAACGGGAAGACAGCGGACCGCTCCGCCCCGGGAAACGAGAGAGGAGCTCCAGCGAGGGCAGGTCTTGCTGAGAGCGAAAGAGCTCTCTTTTCAGCGGTTCGGCGGCGTCCTGGGAGGGTTCGTGAGCAGTGAGGGGCGGGACGCCCCCCTGGCTCAGGGGAGTTGGTTGTGCGATACCGGTGTGCCAGGACGTTGTCGTGCTGCGCGGGGCAGGGATGGTCCGGTGCCGTCAGGAGCTGATCGGGATGGACGCACGTTGCGGCGGGAAGGAATCCGGACCTGAAGGCGCATCACAGGGGGGCGGCGGTTCGGATGCGCCGCTGCTGATCAGAACCGGACGCGGGCGAAGACGCTGAAGTCGTCGATGTCCATTGTCAACGCCCCCGTGTAGATCGGCTGACCCTCCTCGTTTTCGAGGCCGTTCCAGTCCACGTCGATTGCCGAAAGGTTGAGCTGGGCGCCGAACGACCACCGCTCGCCCAGGAGGTACTCGATGCTGGCGTGGGCGACGATCTGGCTGCCGTCGATGTCTCCCACGGTGACGGACAGCCAGCCGAGGCCGGCGATGAGCCGCCAGTTCTCGGCAAGGACCGTTCGGTACTCGCCGTAGATGTACGGCAGAGGACCGCTGCCCTTCGCCTCGCTCGTCGTGTCGATCTGATTGCCCTCGTCCTGCCAGCGGAGGGCCGCCTCGATGCGCATCCAGCGAACGCCGATACCGAGGCCGGCGGCCCATGTCTCGTGGACCCATGGATAGTAGGTGTAGTCGATGAACACCTGTGAGATATCGTAGCCGAGGCTGATGTCCGCGTCGATCGGAATGACGTCGTCGCCCCAGTGGATCTCGGTCAGCGCCTGGGCGCTCGAGCTCCGGTCGATGTCCTGCCAACGAACGCCGAGGCGGTGGTGTTCGGCAATCTGCCACTCGAACTGGAACGAGGGGATCACCTTCTTGGCATCGAGGTCGAGGTCGTCCTCGAAGTTGAGCTTGGTACCCGTTCCCAGGAGCTCGGAATCGATCCGGATCTCCGTGCTCAGGTCGGCCCAGCTGGCCTCGATCCGGAAGTTGAACGTATCGAAAAGCGGGGTCTGGATGGGATCCTTCGCCAGCAGCGGTGCCGCGGAGCCGATGACCAGTGATCCGGCCAGCGTCAGGAACGAGAGGAGACGAGTCGAGAGGTGCCGATTCAACGAGAACCCCCTTCCGGTTCCACCCGGCGATCCTATCACGGAGAACCCTGCGGCCAGGAACCTTCGTGTGGCCGGGATCATCCAGATCCCGTCGATCCGGGAGCGGATCCGGTTCTTTCGGGAGCGATCAGTCGCCGTCCTCCGCGTACAGCGATTCGATCAGCGCCGCGAACTGCATCTCGATGACGCGCCGCTTGACCTTGAGGGTCGGCGTCAGCTGGCCGCCCTCCACGGTCAGCGGCCGGGGAAGGAGGCGGAACTTCTTGATCTGCTCGTACCTGGCGAGACCCGCGTTGGCCGCGGCGACGATCTCCGCGTACATCTGCTCGACCTTCGGGTTGCCGACGAGCTGGATCGGGTCGGCGAAGTCGATCCCCTCCTGCCGCGCCCGCTCCGCCAGCGCTTCGAACTCGGGCGAGATCAGGGCGACGATGTACGGTCTGCCGTCCCCGACGAGCACGGCGGAGTCCACGAGGGGCGACTGCTTGAGCCGGTTCTCGATCGGCTGGGGGGCGATGTTCTTCCCGCCAGCCGTGACGATGAGGTCCTTCTTGCGGTCGACGATCAGGAGGAATCCGTCATCGTCGAGCTCGGCGATGTCGCCCGTGTGGAAGAACCTGTCCCCGTCGAACACCTCTGCGGTCTGCTCCGGCTTGTTCCAGTACCCCTTCATCACGCTGGGACCCCGGACGAGGAGCTCGCCGTCGTCGGCGATCCTGACCTCGAGGTTCTCCAGCGGCCGGCCGACCGTTCCCAGCCGGGTCTCCCCGGGCCGGAACCCGTTGACGGCGATGACCGGGGAGGTCTCCGTCAGGCCGTACCCCTCCACCACGAACACCCCGACCCCGTGGAGAAACTCGGCCACGTGCAGCGGCAGCTCGGCGCCGCCGGAGATGCAGTACCGCACACGGCCCCCGAGGGCGTCACGGACCTTGGAGAGCACCAGCCGGTCGGCCAGCTCGAACTCCTTGCGGAGCAGGAACGGCAGCTCCCGCCCCGCCAGGCGGGCGAACGCGGCCCTGCGTCCGACCCCCAGCGCCCACTCGAACAGCTCCCGTTTCGCCAGGCCCGCCGCGGCCGCCTTCTGCAGGACGGCCTGGTGGATCTTCTCGTAGAACCGTGGGACGGCGGCGAAGAGGGTGGGCCGGATTCCGGCGATCAGCTCCCCGACCTCGTGGATCGAGCAGTACGCCTTCGACGTGGCCTTCCACATGAAGATGTAGCCCACCATCCGTTCGAGGACGTGGCACAGCGGAAGGAACTCCAGCGCGAGATCCTCACGGCGGACGGGCGCCCGGGTCCCGGCGGCGAGCACGTTCTGGACCAGGTTGTGGTGGGTCAGCATGACCCCCTTGGGCTCGCCCGTGGTCCCCGACGTGTAGATGATCGTCGCCAGGTCGTGCTCGTCGATCCCGGCCGCCCGGCTCCAGAACCGGTCGCCGGCGCCCCCGGTGTCCCCCGCGGACGCCACCTCCTCGAACGAGAGGACGCCTGGTCCCGGTTCACCCTCGATCAGGATCAGGTGCCGGAGGTCCGGGCACCGGTCGCGGATCTTGAGGAACTTCTCGAGCTGGGCCTGGGTGTCCACGACGGCGGCCACCGCACCGGAATCGTTCGCCTGGTACTCGATCTGTTCCGCGGTCAGTGTGCCGTACACGGGAACGTCCACCGCGCCGATGTCCAGGACGGCGAGGTCGGTCATGTGCCACTCCGGGCGGTTCCCGGAGAGGAGCATCACCCGGTCGCCGGGGCCGACGCCGAGCTTGAGCAGGCCCTCGGCGAGGGCGGAGGTCCTGTGGAAGAACGTCTCCGTCGAGAGGATCCGCTCCCCGTGCTCCACGGTGCTGTGGCGGTAGTGGGCAGCCCTCGGCGACTCCACGTCGTGGCGGTACAGATCGAGGATCGTGCGCTCTGCCATCTCCCCCTCCCAGCAGCCGCAGGTCGTGGCGGCCGTTTCCGAATGTACCATGCGGTGGGATGGAACGAGACTGGACCTTGACAGGTGGGCGTTTCCCGATGAAACTTGACTCGCGGGTAAAGTCGCCTGAGGAGGCGCGTATGGACTTTTCGGTCGGCGAGGAGACACGGGTCGTACTCGAGCTGATGGAGCGGTTCGTCCGGGATGAGATCGTCCCCCTGGAGACGGCGTTCCTGACGAAGCCGTTCCGGGAGATCGAGCCGGAGGTCGAGCGGCTGCGCGCGAAGGTCCGGCAGATGGGGCTGTGGGCCCCGGCCCAGCCCGCGGAGCTCGGCGGGATGGGCCTGCCGCTGACGGACTTCGCGCTGGTCTCGGAGGTGCTGGGCCAGAGCCCGCTAGGGCACTACGTCTTCGGCTGCCACGCCCCGGACGCGGGGAACATCGAGATCCTCCACGAGCACGGCACCCCGGAGCAGCGGAGGCGCTGGCTCGAGCCGCTGGCCCGTGGCGAGATCCGGAGCTGTTTCTCCATGACCGAGGTGGAGCTGCCCGGCTCGAACCCGACCATGATGGACACGACGGCGGTGCTGGACGGCGACAGCTGGGTGATCAACGGCCAGAAGTGGTACACCACCGCGGCGGACGGCGCGGCGTTCGCCATCGTCATGGCGGTCACGGATCCGGAGGCGCCGCCCCACGAGCGGGCGAGCATGATCATCGTGCCCACGGACACGCCGGGGTTCGACCTCGTCCGGAACATCGCGGTGATGGGGCACGCCGGCGACGGGTGGTTCAGCCACGCGGAGATCCTCTACCACTCCTGCCGCGTGCCCCGGGAGAACCTCCTGGGGCCGAGGGGCGCCGGGTTCCGCATCGCCCAGGAGCGGCTTGGGCCGGGGCGGATCCACCACACCATGCGGTGGCTCGGCGTGTGCCGGCGGGCGCTCGACCTGATGTGCAAGCGGGCGGTGACGCGGCCCATCGCGCCGGGGCAGGTCCTGGCCGACCGGGAGATCGTGCAGGCGTGGATCGCCGAGAGCGCGGCGGAGATCGAGGCGGCCCGGGCGCTGACGCTCCAGACCGCATGGAGGATCGAGCACGAGGGGTGGAGGGCGGTCCGCCAGGAGATCTCCATGATCAAGTTCGTGGTGGCCAACGTGATGCAGCGCGTGGTGGACCGCGCGCTCCAGCTGTTCGGCGGCCTCGGGATGACCGACGACACGATCCTGGCGTTCTTCCACCGCCACGAGCGGGCGGCGCGGATCTACGATGGAGCCGACGAGGTCCACAAGCTCTCCCTGGCGCGGCGAATCCTGAAACCGTACCGGGCGGTGGCGGAGGAGCTCAAGGAGGGGAACCGTGTCTTTCGATGACCCCACACGCCCGCCGCGGCCCGGCGAGGAGGTGGACGCGGACCGGCTCGGGGCGTACCTGCGGAGCGTGCGCCCGGATCTCGACGGTCCCGTCGAGATCGCCCAGTTCCCCTCCGGCCACTCCAACCTGACCTACCTGGTCCGCGTGGGCGGAGAGGAGCTCGTTCTGCGGCGGCCGCCCGCGGGGAAGAAACCGAGGAGCGGCCACGACATGCACCGGGAATGGCTCGTGCTCTCCGCGCTCCGGGGGCGGTTCCCCTACGTTCCGGAGCCGGTGGCCTACTGCGAGGACCCCGCGGTGATCGGCGCGCCGTTCCTCCTGATGCGGCGGATCCGCGGCCTGATCCTCCGGCGCGACCTCCCGGATGGCCTCCGTCTCTCGCCGGAGCGGTTCCGGACCCTCTGCGAACGGCTGGTGGACGTCCACCTCGAGCTGCACTCGGTCGATCCGAGGACGCCGGAGTTCGAGGCGCTGGGACGTCCGGACGGGTACGTGGCGCGCCAGATCGAGGGGTGGAGCCGGCGGTACCGCGAGGCCCGGACCCCGGACGTGCCGGACTTCGAGGAGGTGATGGCGTGGCTCGAGGCCAACCGCCCGCCCGAGCGGGGCGTCTCGGTCATCCACAACGACTACCGGTTCGACAACGTGGTGCTCGATCCCGACGATCCGCTGCGGATCGTCGGCGTGCTGGACTGGGAGATGGCCACCATCGGGGATCCGCTGATGGACCTCGGTGCCTCGCTGGCGTACTGGATCCAGGCAGACGACCCGCCGGAGCTCGAGGCGATCCGCCTGGTGCCGTCGAACCATCCCGGCGCGCCCACGCGCCGCGAGCTCGTTGACCGGTACCTGGAACGGGCGGGTATCGCGCTGGACGACTTCACCTTCTACCGGGTCTACGGGCTGTTCAGGCTGGCCGGGATCGCGCAGCAGATCTACCGGCGGTACGTCCAGGGGCAGACCGCGGACCCGCGGTTCGGCCGGCTGGGTCTTGCGGTGCAGGTCCTGGAAGCCGCCGCCCGGCGGGCGATGGTGGGAGAGGAAATCTAATCGGGAGCGTCCCTTCCTCAGGAACCCCACACAGACCCGCCCAGGGACGAGCGAAGCGGCGCCCGGCCGCCGGTTCGTCCAATGGGGAGAGATGGGTACGGCCGGGGTGTGAGGTTGCCGCTCCGGGGCTTCGGGTGGTGGATGAGGTCAGGCGGTGCTTTTCTGGGATGGATGCCTGAAGACGCGGCCGTGGAGCCACAGGCCGAGGGCGGAGAGGACGCCCATCGCGGCGACGCCCGCGAAGAACAGGGCGGGCCTCGGGGCGGCGCCGGCCGCGAGGGGCGCCTCGATGAAGCGGTGGAACAGCGCGCCGGCCCACACGCCCGAGTACAGGTTCCCGAGGAAGATCGAGAGGAAGGAGTAGCCGAGGTAGACCGCCACCCGGTCCGGCGGGGCGATGGAGCCGCAGTGTTCGAAGAACCGCGCCGAGCAGATCATCTCGCCGATCGACCAGACGAGGATCCCCAGGGAGACGAACAGGACGGCGGGCGAGATCGCCGGGAAGACCCAGGACACGGTGGCGATCACCACGCCGGTCAGCATCGCCCGCACGGTTGGCCAGCGGCGCGTCAGGTAGCTGATCGCGGCCTGGAGGAGCACGATCAGGAGGGCGTCGAGGGAGATCAGAACCTCGGGGTTGAGCCAGTGCCCGAGGGGGACGATCCGGTCGACGGTGGCCTCGACACCGGAGAGGTCGGTGAACCGTTCGACGTAGAGTGGCATGAACCCGAACAGCACGTTGATCATTCCCCAGAACCCGGAGAACGCCACGAGCAGGAGCACGAACCGCACGTTGACGAGGACCTCGGCCACCTCGCGGAAGACGGTACCGATCCGCTTGCCCGAGCGGCGTTCGCTCTCGGGGACCGGCTCGCGGTAGGCGGCGAGGGCCTGCAGGAGCATGGCGGCGCAGGCCGCTGCGGAGACGAGGAAGACGTACCGGAACTCGGACCGGTTGCGGACCTGCGCGGCGATCACCGGACCGAGGAGCCCGCCGGCGTTGATCGTCATGTAGTACAGCCCGAACCCCACGGGGCGGGTGGAGCCCTCCTCGGTCGTCCGCGTCACGGTGCCGGAGATCGTCGGCTTGACGATGGAGCCGCCCACGGCGATCAGGGCGAGGGCCACGCAGATCAACGGGAAGCTCCGCGAGGTTCCCAGGATCGCGTACCCGGCGGTCAACGTCGTGAAGGCGAGGATCAGGGCGGGACGGTACCCGAACCGGTCGGCCAGGGCGCCGAACAGGATCGGCAGGAGGTAGAGGGCGCCGGTGAACACGGAGTAGACCAGACCGAACAGGTCGGAACGGATGCCGAGGTGGTTCACGAGGTACAGACCGAGCACGAGCACCATGCCGTAGTACGCGAGGCGCTCGAACAGCTCCATCACCACGGCGGAGTAGAGCGTCGGGGGGAGTTCCCTCAGCACGGACAGCCGCTGACGCATGACACCTCCGGTGGCCAAGTGTACGGCATCGGGCCCGGATCGCCCGCGCCGGACCCGGTCAGTGGCCGTGGAACCCCGGCGGCAGCTTCTCCCCGGCGTACACCGGGACGGGCAGCTCGTTCTCGGGCGGCGCGAGGGGGCAGGTCGCGTACGGCGTGAACGCGCACGGCGGGTTGTACGCCCGGTTGAAGTCGAGGATCGCGGTGCCGTCATCCTCGAGGTGGGCGTCGAGGAACCGGCCCGCGCCGTAGGTCGTCTTGCCGCTCGTGGCGTCCCGGAAGACGATGAACAGCTCCCGGCTGTCCGGCCCCTCCACGAGCGGGAGGAGCGAGAGCTCCTTCCCCTCGAGGGTGAACGTCAGGGTGCCCGGCGCGGTGAACTCGGCCTCCGTCCCGATCTTCGTGGGAACCCTGACGATCCGCGGCCTGGGAAACGGCTCGAACCGTGCCACCACGCGGTACCGGCCGTCGGGCGGGTACCACGACAGGCCCCGGAACGCCGTGCGCGCCGGCGATTCGGGGTCCTTGACGCGGACGCCCAGCCGGTCGCCCCGGCGGATGACGTAGAACAGGATGCGGCCCGTCCGGACGATGTCGGGGTTGCCCGTTCGGTCGTCGGTCAGGAGGGTGGTGGTGACGTGGATTCCGTTGACGGTCACGGCGTCGGGTTTGGTGACGCGGAGGAGGACCCGATCGTCCTCCGTCCGTTCGAGCGTGCCGGCCACGGGCGGAATCGCCGGGTCGGGCAGGACGATGTCGCACTCCGTGTCCGAGCCGAACGTGTGCGTTCCCTCGTCCAGCCAGTGGAGGGCGATCAGCGAGAGCCACCCGTCCGGGGCCGTCAGCCGTTCGAGGCGGCGGGCCCGGAACGCCTCGAGCGCCTCCAGCTCCGAGGGGGCGAGGGCCGAGCGGTGGTCCCGGCAGGCCGTGAAGAGAGGCAGCGAGGCCACAAGGACAAGGACGAGGAGGGCGGCAGCACGGTACGGAAACGCCTTCATGAGGATCTTCTACCACACCCCGTCACGGTCATCGTCGAGGAGGAGGTCCACCCGGTTCTCCGGCCCCTCCCAGACGCTGACCGACAGCAGCGTCCCGCCCATCGAGCCGTACCGTGGCCCAAGCTCCCGGGCGATGTGGAGCGCGACGTTCTCCGCGGAGGGCGTCGGGGTCCCGATGGACGGGTGGGCCGTCAGGTCCGAGCCGTCGAGCGCGGCGACGGCCGCCTCGAGTGTCCTCCGGACGGCGTGGAAGTCCAAGGCGTACCCCTCCTCCCCGAGGGTGCGGGCGCCCACGCGGACCGCAACCTCCCACCGGTGGGAGTGGGGCGCCTCCGCACGGCCGTTGTACCGCTGAAGGGCGTGGGTCGCGGTGAACGCCGCCCGGGCGTGGACGATCCAGCGTGTCATGGGGTCTCCTTCCGGTCCGGGGCGGCGTCCGCCTTCTTCGGGCGGGGGCGGAGCACGACGACCTCGCGAAGGACGCGGACCAGCGGTACCGTCGCCTCCGGCACGCCGAGGGCGGCGAGGACCTTCCGGATCGACGGGGTGGGGCCGTCACCCTGACGCAGGTTGAGCTCGACCCTCAGGGAACCGTCCGGGAGGAGGCCCCATGCGAGGATCCCGCCGGCGATCTCAGGGGGCAGCCCCGCAGGCGGTGCAGGGGGCCACGGAGCCCCGGCCTGCGGGGCGATCCGGTAGCGGGCCGCGGCGGCCAGCTTGCCCAGCGAAGGCGCCCCGCGCAGCAGTTCGCGGGCGTCCAGGATTCGGAGGCCGTCCGGGAGCAGCCGGTTGACCGCCTCGACGTGGCCGGGCCTGAACGGCGCCGTGCACTCCACGTCGAGCTGCTCCGCGAGCCCCTCGTACCCCAGGGGCAGGGCGGGTCCCATGGACAGGCGGACGTGGGGGTTGAACCCCTCGGTGTACCGGACGGGAACCCCCCCGCCACGGAACGCCCGTTCCAGGGCGTCCATGGTCAGCCTGTGGGAGAGGAACCGGGCGTCGCCGGTCTTGGAGAACGTCACCCGGACCTTCCGGACGTTCCCGGGGCGGACGGGGCGTTCCGTCCTGGGGCGGTGCGGCGTCTCCGTCCGGTCCCCCGCCGGCCGCGGCGCGTCCACCACCGGAAGGGTGTCCGGCGCCAGGCGGATGTCCGTCCCGTTGCCCGGAATGCCGCACCGGAAGCACCGGCCCCACTTGCAGTCCTCGGTGGTCGTGCCGTTGAAGGCACGGCGGCGCTCGGCCTTGAGATACCCCTTCCGGACCCCGGCGTCGACGATGTCCCAGGGGAGGGTTGCGTTCAGTGGGCGGGGCCCGAGCTCCCTCCCTGGGTCGATCCCGGTCTCCTCGAACGCTCGGTGCCACGCGGTCAAGTCCAGCCGGTCGGTCCAGCCATCGAACAGTGCGCCGTGCCGGTACGCCGCCAGAACCGTGCGTCCCAGACGGCGGTCGGCCCGGGAGAGGATCGCCTCCAGAGCGCCCTCCTTCGGCTCGTTCCACGTCAGCCGGGCGCCCCGGAGCCTGCGGAACCGGTCACGGAGGAGCGCGATCCGGCGTTCGAGCTCCGGGATACCGGCGTACGGCTCCCACTGAAACGGCGTCCAGGCTTTGGGGACGAAGCAGCCGACCGACGCCTTGACCGTTCCCCGGCGGCCTCGGCCGCGGCGGGCGGAAGCGGCGAGCCGCGCCACCAGTTCCACCAGCGCTTCGAGGTCCTCGTCGGTCTCGGTGGGCAGGCCGATCATGACGTACAGCTTGATCAGGTTCCATCCGGCCTCGAACGCGGCCTCGGCCGCGGTGACCATGTCGTCGTTGCTCAGCGTCTTGTTGATCACGCGGCGGAGACGGTCGGAGCCCGTCTCGGGGGCGAAGGTGAACCCCGACTTGCGGACCGAGGAGACCGCCTCCGCGAGGGAGACCGAGAACGCGTCGGCCCGGAGGCTGGGCAGGCTGACCGAGGCCCGGCGCGGCGCGAGCCGCCGGGCGAGCTCCGTCGCGAGCGGCGCGATCCGGGAGTAGTCGGCCGAGGAGAGCGAGAGAAGCCCGACCTCCGGGAGCCCCGTCTCGGCGACCTGACGCTCCAGCCGCTCGAGCACGGCCGCTGGGTCGTGCTCGCGGACCGGGCGGTACCAGAACCCGGCCTGGCAGAACCGGCAGCCCTGGGTGCAGCCGCGCATGATCTCCATGCCGAGCCGGTCCTGAACGACCTCGGCGAACGGGACGATGGGCACTTCGGGCTGGTCGGCTGGGTCGAGCTCGTCGGCCCACACCCGGCGCACGGGGAACGGGGCATCGGGGTGGAGAACCTCCCAGCGGCCGGCACCCCGGCCGTCGGGGTGCCACCGGTAGAGGCCCGGGACGTACACGCCCGGGAGGGCGGCCAGGGCCCGGAGCGTCGTTTCTCGGTCCCAGCCGCCGGTCCGCGCGTCCTGGATGACGTCGAGCATCGGGTCGAGGCCGGCCTCGGCGTCGCCGATCAGGAACGCGTCGAACAGCTCCGCGAGGGGCTCCGGGTTCGCCGTGCAGGGGCCTCCGCCGATGACGAGCGGATCGGCTTCGTGCCGGTCCGTTGCCAGCGCCGGGATCCCGGCGAGGTCGAGGATGTACGGGACGTTGACATAGTTGAGCTCGCTCTGGAGCGTTATGCCGACCACGTCGAACCGCCGCACCGGCGTGTACGATTCCAGCGTGTACAGGGGGATCTCCGCCTCCCGCATCCGCTCGCCCATGTCGGGCCACGGCGCGTAGGTGCGCTCGGCCAGGGCGTCGGGCCGGCGGTTGATGAGGTGGTACAGGATCCGGGAGCCCTGGTGGGACATCCCGATCTCGTACGCATCCGGGAACGCCAGCGCCACGTGGAGGGAAACGGCTTCCCACGGCTTCCGCACGAGATTCCGCTCGAGGCCGAGGTAGCGTGCGGGCCTCTCGACCAGCGGCAGGACCGCGTCGAGCCGGGAGCGGATCTCCCCGGAGCCGTCGATCTCGTTCACCCCTACCTCCCAGGGCGGTGTGTCCGCCGTGAACGGGCGATTCTACACGAACACGGGGGCTTCGGACCGAGGTGGGCTCAGGGCGAGGTGCTGAGGCAGGGGGCCGGTTCGGTCAGAAGGGATGCCATCGCGGCGACGACGGACGGATCGAACTGGGTTCCAGCGCATCGTTCGAGTTCGTCGAGGGCATCCCCCGGAGACAGCGGTTCCCCGTACCCGGAGCGCATGGTCATGGCACTGTAGGCGTCGCAGACGCAGAGGATCCTCGAGATCACCGGAATCTCCTCGCCATGGAGCCCTTCCGGATAGCCGCGGCCGTCCCACCGCTCGTGGTGGAGGGCGATGACCCTGGCGAGGTCCGCGTCGAGCGGCTCCACGAGCCTGGCACCGCCCAGGGGATGGTTGTACACCGTCTCCCGGTCCGCCTCGGCCATCGGTCTCCGGCCCGCCAGAAGGTCGGGAGGGAACGCCAGCTTGCCGATGTCGTGGAGGAGCCCTGCGAGCCGGACACGTGGGAGCTGTCCGGGATTCAGGCCCATGGTGACGGCGACGAGCTGGGAGAGCTCGGCGACGTGGAGCGAGTGGTACGGGCCGTGAGGGTCCTGCGCGTCGGTGGCACGGACGAGAAAGGAGAGCGCATCGGCCATTGCCCGGTACATGGGCGTCACGGCAGCGTTGCCTCCCGAGAGTCCAGGGATCGCGCGGCGGAGGGAGGGCTCGAGGTCGAGCGCGGCATCGAGGTGGCAGGGTGCCGTGTCCCCGAGGTTCTCAAGCTCCGCCAGGGCCGAGGCGAGATCGGCAAGGCGGAACGGCTTGGTCAGCACGCGGTGCGCACCCGCACGGAGGGCGGCCTCGTGAATCTCGGGGTCGGTCCGTCCGGTGATGACGAGGACGGGGACGAAGGCGTTTCCGCAGAGAAACCGGAGATGCCGGATGACGTCCATCCCCGAGAGGACCGGCATGGAGGCGTCGACGACCAGGAGGTCTGGTGGATCGGTCCGGATCACGGCGAGTGCCTCGCCGCCGTCCCTGCAGGGGATGGGGGTGTAGCCTATGGCCTGGAGGTACTCCACGACGGCTGCCAGGACGGCGGGCTGGTCGTCGGCGATGAGAACGCGCTTTCCCCGTTCGGACATCGTCTCCCATTGTAGCGTGCCGCTCCGTGATCGTCCCCGGGTGACGGCGATCGCAACGGTGCCCGAATCGGGGCTTCGATGCCTTACCGCGGGATTCGCGAATGGGGTACACTGGCCGGGCAGCTTTCCCGGCTTCCGGATGCCGATTGGCGACACGGTCGCCGGGGAATGGAGGTCGGTGATGCACATCAACGATATCCTCAAGGTCGCCGCCGAACGGAAAGCCTCGGACGTGCATCTGAAAGTCGGGGCGCACCCCGTGGTCCGGATCGACGGGAAGCTTCAGGTGCTCAACGAGTTCAAGCGCCTGATGCAGGAGGACACCATCGCCATGGCGTTCTCCATGATGTCGTCCCGCCAGAAGGAGCGGTTCAAGAACCAGCTGGAGATCGACATCGCGTACTCCGTCCCCGGGCTTGGCCGGTTTCGTTGCAACATCTTCCAGCAGCGGGGCTCCGTGGGGCTCGTGCTCCGGCTGATCCCCTCGCGGATCCTGACATTCAAGGAGCTGATGCTGCCGCCCGTGCTGGAGCGAATCTGCGAGGAACAGCGGGGCCTCGTTCTCGTGACGGGGACCACCGGCTCCGGTAAGTCCACGAGCCTCGCGGCGATGATCGACTACATCAACTCCCGCCGGATCGAGCACATCATCACCATCGAGGATCCCATCGAGTTCCTGCACCGCGACAAGAAGTCGATCATCAACCAGCGCGAGGTGGACGTGGATACCAAGGGGTTCGCCCCGGCGCTCCGCTCGGCGCTTCGGCAGGACCCCGACGTCATCCTCGTGGGCGAGATGCGGGATTACGAGACGATCGAGACCGCACTTCTGGCCGCCGAGACAGGGCATCTCGTGCTCTCGACGCTGCACACCCTCGACGCCACCGAGTCGATCAACCGGATCATTTCGGTCTTCCCACCCCACCAGCAGAAGCAGATCCGGATCCAGCTCGCCGCCGTGCTCAAGGCCATCGTCTCCATGCGCCTGCTGCCACGGGCGGACGGCCTCGGCCGGGTGCCCGCGGTGGAGGTCATGATCTCCACACCGTACATCCGCGACTGCGTGGAGACGAAGGAGAAGACGAAGCTGATCCGGGACGCCATCGCTCAGGGCACGAGCCAGTACGGGATGCAGACGTTCGACCAGTCGCTCTACCTTCTGTACCGGAACGGCCTGATCACCCTGGAGGAGGCGCTTCGGCGTGCAACGAACCCGGACGAGTTCCGGCTCAAGATCCAGGGGATCCAGTCCACCTCCGACATCTCCCGCGAGGAGATGGAGTCGGTGCTCGACCTCGGCGTCGAGGAGTCGATCGATCCGTTCGCCGAGGACTCTCCCTTCGAGTTCGGCAAGGCGGAGTAGGAGCGCACACCTCGTTGGGGCCCGGGCCCCGCGAGGGTTCCTGCCGGCGTGATGCGGGGAGGACCGGTCCGCCCTGAGCGGGGACGGTCCCGGCCGGCTCAGGACCAGCGGCGGACGATGCGCGTGATGGCGCAGCGCGCACGGTGAGCGTTCGGATCATCTGAGCCCGGCCCGCACAGGTGAACGACCTTCCGGTAGCACTCCAGTGCGCGGCCAGGATCACCGGAGCAGTGCTCCGCCAGGTACCCCTTCATCAGAAGCGCCTCGG
Source organism: Thermoanaerobaculia bacterium (assembly GCA_027067575.1). Taxonomy (GTDB): domain Bacteria; phylum Acidobacteriota; class Thermoanaerobaculia; order Thermoanaerobaculales; family Sulfomarinibacteraceae; genus JAMOVQ01. Next base: position 14,981 of record JAMOVQ010000184.1, read on the forward strand.
TGTTCCTGGGGTCGACCTCGATCATCCTGTCGAAAAAGACCGCAGCAGCGATCCACCGCTCCTCGCGCATCGCCCGCATCGCGTGGCGCCGGTAGACGGCCAGGGCCCGGTCGCGGTCCTCGTGGATCGGATTCCCGGAGCGGCGAAATGCATGGGCCAGTTGCATCCTGAACACAGTATCGCAGAAACTTGACTGTCTGTCAAGAATGTGTCACAATCAGAATTCACGATTCGCGAAACAATTTGGTTAAGAAGAAAATAAAATGAGACACAATCTCGAAATGGTTCCTGAGAAACGGGTTGCGCATGCCGCTCGATGAGTTGGATTGAGGCGCTCTGCCGCACGGTGTTGCGGGGGCGGAAGGGGGTATGATGGCCCCATGAGCGGACGTCCCTCGAGCCCCCCCTTCGTCCACCTGCACCTGCACACGCACTACTCGCTGCTCGATGCGACGATCCGGATTCCGCAACTCGTGGAACAGGTCGCGGCGATGGAGATGCCGGCCGTCGCCGTGACGGACCACGGGACGCTGTTCGGCGCGTTCCAGTTCCACCAGGCGGCGGTGGCGGCGGGACTCCGCCCGGTGATCGGGTGCGAGGCGTACGTCGCCGTGGGCGACCACCGCGACCATTCGCCGGTCCGGGGACGGCGGCGGGCGCACCACCACCTGGTGCTGCTGGCGGAAAACCAGACAGGGTGGCGGAACCTGTGCCGGCTCGTCAGCGAATCGTACCTCCACGGGTTCTACTACAAGCCCCGGGTCTCCAAGGCGTTGCTGGCGGAGAACGCAGAGGGGTTGATCGGTCTGTCGGCGTGCCTCTCCGGCGAGATCCCGGAGCTCGTGGTGGACGGCGATATGGAGGGAGCGGTCCGGACCGCCGAGGAGTACCGGGAGATCTTCGGGCGCGACTCCTTCTTCCTAGAGATCCAGAACCACGGGACGAAAGACGAGGAGGTGGTCCGCGAGGGGCTCGTGGAGGTTTCCCGGTGCACGGGGATCCCTCTGGTGGCGACCAACGACACCCACTTCCACACGCGGGAGGACCAGTTCGCCCACCGCGTCCTGATCGGGATCGGGCGGAACCAGACGCTGGAGGAGCTCCAGCAGCGGTACGGCTACAACGGCGAGTTCTACCTGAAAAGCCCGGAGGAGATGCACACGCTGTTTGGGGAGTACCCCGGCGCCTGCGAACGGACCGTGGAGATCGCCGAACGGTGCCACGTGGTGTTCGACACGGGGACGCTCCACCTGCCTTCGTACCCGGTCCCGGACGGGTTCACGCTGGACACGTACCTCCGGAAGCTGGCGGAGGAGGGGCTCGCGCGCCGTCTCGCCGTCCCCGGGAGCCGCCGGCACGACGACGCGGCGTACCGGGAGCGGCTCGGCAACGAGCTCGGGATTATCTCGCACATGGGGTTTCCGGGTTACTTCCTCGTCGTCTGGGACTTCATCGACCACGCGAAACGGAACGGCATCCCGGTTGGACCGGGGCGGGGCTCGGCGGCCGGCTCCGTCGTCTCGTGGGCGCTGGGGATCACGGACATCGACCCGCTGGAGCACGACCTCCTGTTCGAGCGGTTCCTCAACCCCCAGCGGGTCTCCATGCCCGACATCGACATCGACTTCTGCCAGCGGGGGCGGGAGCGGGTGATCCAGTACGTCCGCGAGCGGTACGGGGAGGAGTCGGTCTGCCAGATCGCCACCTTCAACATCCTCAAGGCGCGGTCGGCGATCCGGGACGTGGGGCGGGTGATGGGTCTCTCCTTCGGGGAGGTGGACCAGATCGCCAAGCTGGTCCCCGACGAGCTCAACATCACCATCGAACGGGCGCTGGAAGAGTCGGATCGGCTCCGGGAGATGGTGGAGGGAGACGACGTCGTCGCCCGTGTCGTGGACGCGGCGGGCCGGATCGAGGGGTTGGCCCGGCACTGCGGGGTCCACGCCGCCGGCGTCGTCATCGCGCCGGAGCCGCTGGTCAACCTCGTCCCGCTCTACCGTACCAGCCACGGCGAGGTGACGACTCAGTTCGACAAGGACGACGTGGAGACGCTCGGGCTGCTCAAGATGGACTTCCTCGGGCTGCGGACCCTGACGGTCATCGACGACACGCTGGCGTCGATCGAGGCGTCGGGGGAGGAGCCACCGGACCTCGAACGGATCCTGTTCGACGACCCCGCGGTGTTCGACCTGTTCGCGTCGGGCGATACGGACGGTGTGTTCCAGTTCGAGTCGTCGGGGATGAAGGACATGCTCCGCAAGGTCGAGCCGCGGCAGTTCTCGGACCTCTCCGCGTTGAACGCGCTGTACCGCCCGGGCCCGATGCAGTTCATCGACGACTACGCTGCCCGGAAGGCCGGGAAAAAGCCGGTCACCTACATCCTCCCGGAGCTGGAGGAGATCCTGGGCGAGACGTACGGGATCATGGTGTACCAGGAGCAGGTGATGCGGATCGCCGTGGTCATCGCGGGGTTCTCCATGGCCAAGGCCGACACCCTCCGCAAGGCGATGGCCAAGAAGAAGCAGAAGCTGATCGACCAGCTCGGGCGGGAGTTCATCGAGGGAGGTGTCGCCAACGGTTTCCCGGAGGACAAGGTCAGGGCGCTGTGGGAGCAGATCGGTCCGTTCGCCCAGTACGGGTTCAACAAGTCCCACTCCGTCGCCTACGCCCACATCGCCTACCTGACGGCGTACCTCAAGGTGCACCACCCGGCGCACTTCATGGCCGCGATGCTGACCTCCGAGGTCCACAACACGGACAAGCTCGTCCAGTACATCGACCGCGCCCGGAAGATGGGCCTCGCGATCCTGCCGCCGGACATCAACCGTTCCGGCAAGACGTTCACGGTGGAGCCCGAGGGGATCCGGTTCGGTCTCGAGGCGATCAAGGGGGTGGGCGGCTCGGCGGTGGATGCGATTCTGGCGGCCCGGGATACCGAGGGCGGCTTCTCCTCGTTCTCCCACTTCCTCCGCGCCCTGCCGTCACGGTCGGTCAACGGAAAGGTAGTGGAGTGTCTGGTGAAGGCGGGCTGCTTCGACACGCTGGGCCTGCCGCGCAAGCCGCTCGTCGACGGGCTGGAACAGATGATGGAGATGGCGGCCCGGGAGCGGGAGCAGCAGGAGCTCGGCCAGGCGTTCCTGTTCTCCGACCTGCCGTCGGAGACCGCCGAGGCGGAAGTCCGTGGGGGCGCTGAGGCGGAGGACGGGACGCTCCTCCAGTGGGAGCGCGAGGTGCTGGGGTTCTACCTCAGCGGGCATCCGCTGGAACGGTTCAGGGAACAGGTCGACTGCTTCGCCGACACCGCCATCGACGAGCTTCGCGACCGCCGGGCCCAGCGGTGGGAGAAGGTCACGGTCGCGGGGGTCGTCACGGCTCTGGAGGAACGCAAGACCCGGCAGGAGTCGCGTCAGCCCGGCCGGCGGTGGGCGAAGTTCCGCCTCGAGGACGCCACGGGCACTGCCGGCGTGCTGGTCTTCCCCGAGGCGTGGGAGCGGTACGGGAGTGTGCTGGAGGAGGACCGGCCGGTGCTGGTCACCGGCACGCTTCGAGGCCCCGAGGACGAGGTGGAAATCGTGGCGGACGAGGTGGTGCCGCTGGAGGGGATCGAGCGCCGGCGCGCCACCGGCGTCCGGATCGTGCTCGTGCTCGACGAGGAGGACGAGGCGAGGCTCCGCGCCCTCCGGGAGCTGCTGCTGGAGCACGGCGGCCCGGTGCCGGTCCGTTTCGAGCTCGTGCGGCGGGGCCGGTTCCGCGCCACGCTCGTCCCCCCTGCGCCGCTGTCCGTCGAGCCCTCGGACGAGTTCCTCCAGCGTCTCCGCGAGCGTCTCGGGCCGGGGCGAGTCGAGCTCGAGCTCGAGCCCAACGGCGGCGGCGTGGTCCGCCTCGGCGCCGACGCCCTGGTCAACTGACCCTCGTCGGGTCCCTCCCGGAGAGAGACGCCTCCTCTACCGAAACGCGGAGCCTGCACGGGACAGAGTGCCCCCATTTCCTGAGGCACCGGCCCGGCCGGGGGGTGAACCGGCGGCCGGCCCCCGCGCTTCGCGCGGGCGACGCGCCTCGCCCGTGCGTCCCGGTGGGAGCGAGCTCCCCCCGGGCCGCCCGTGCGACGCGCTGGCGCC
>JAMOVQ010000185.1 GCA_027067575.1 Thermoanaerobaculia bacterium
GAGCAGCTGGCGCTGATGCGGGAGCGGGGGTGGTACCGGCGGCGGAAGCATCCGGTCCGGCACCTGGACGGGGCGGTGATGTCGCTGAGGGAGCAGCGGAGGAACGCGATCGTCTTCTGAGGCGAGCGAGACGGCAGGGCACGGTGGGAGCGGGACGGTTTGCGGGAGAGGTGTGTCTGGAGACGGGGCTGGGAGGGTGGGGGGTGGGTGGAGGGGGGGAGGATTGGGAGCGAGAGGGGAAGGGTTGGGGTGGCGGGGGTGGAGAGTGGGATGTGCGAGGAATAAAACAATGTCCCCAATTCTGGGGTGGGTTTACGGGCGACGGGGGCTCCCTTACAATCGGCGCTGCTGGTCTCGGAAAAGTGCATGGGATAACGTCGATGATATGCAACGACAGCTGGCCGTGTTCGAGGTCCGGGGGGAGGCGTATGCGAAGGACAGCGATGGTTCTGCTCCTGCTCGCCGTGGCGTGGTCCGCCGCGGGGAGCGCCGGTGCGGGAACGGCCGGAGTGACGGCCCGTACGGTGACAGTGGCGGTGGTCAGGGACGGTCCGTCTCCCGGGCCCGGGCTGGTCCCGGAGATCCGCACGGAGCTGGAACGGCTCGCATCGGGCGAGTTCGTGATCCGGTTCAAGGAGGACGACGCGTTCGACGGCCGGTGGAACGCCGATCGTGCCGCGGAGGCGGTGCAGGCCGCGCTGGACGACCCGGAGGTCGATATCGTCCTGGTGAAGGGTGGCCTGACGGCGGCCGCGGCGGCCGGCCTGGAGCCGGTGAAACCCGTGCTCGATGCGTTCGTCCAGCGGCCCGATCTCTACACGATCGTCCCGGTGAAGGGCGATCGTTCGGAGAAGGACGGCCTCGCCGTGGTGGAGATTCCGCAGCGGGTGCTGACCGACCTGGTGGCGCTGAAGGACATGGTGCACCCCGAGGCCATCCACGTGGCGGTCCCGCGGGCGTACCTGGAACAGCTCCCGGTCCTCGGTGACGAGTTGCGGACCCTCTCCACGGCGCTCGGGTTGCCGCTGGAGCCGTTGCCCGTCGGCGACGAGCCGGCCGCCGACCTGGATGCTGCCGGCGGATCGGTCCAGGCGGTCCTGCTGACCGCGACCCCGCAGCTCGGCACCGCGGGCCGTCGTCAGCTGATCGAGGCGTTGAACGCGCGGAAGATCCCGACGTTCTCGGCCGAGGGGCTTCCCGACGTGCGGAACGGTGTGCTGGCGGGCCGGGTTGAGCCCTACCGTGTGCCGCTCGTGCGGCGGCTCGCCCTCGACCTGTACGAGCTCGCGCGGGGAACCGCCCCTGCCGACCTCCCGGTCGTCCTCCCGGTCAACGGCGCCCTGACCGTGAACGGCGCCACGGCGGCGGCCATCGGCTTCGTCCCGCCCCGGGTGCTGCTGACCACGGCCGAGTTCCTCCACCCGGAGGCGCTGCGGCCGGCCGGCAAGCCGCTCTCCCTCGGCGAGGCGTTCCGGATGGCGAAGGAGCACAACGTCGGACTCAAGATCGCCGGGCAGCGCATCGAGACGGCCGAGCGCGAGAAGGACCTCGCGAAGAGCACGCTGCTGCCGCAGATCTCCGCCATGGTGGGCGCCGAGAACCGGAAGATCCCCGGCCTCGACGGCATCATGCCGGACACCGTCGCCGAGGCCGGCGTCTCCTTCGACCAGATGATCTACGACGACCGGCGGGTCTCCGAGTACAACTCGGCCAAGCGGATCGTCGAGGGAACCCGGTACCAGTACGACGTGGACCGCCTGGAGACGCTGAGCCGGACGGGCCGGGCGTTCTACGCCTTCGTGCTGGCGAGGGTGATGAGCCGCGTCGACCGGCAGAACCTCACCCTGACCAGGGAGAACCTCAGCCTGGCGCGGGTCCGGGTGGAATCCGGGTACTCCGGCAAGGACGAGATCTACCGGTGGGAGTCGGAGACGGCCAAGCGCGAGAGCCAGCTCCTGCTCCGGCAGAGCACGGAGGAAGCGGCGCGGATCGAGCTCAACAGGATCCTGGGGATCGACCAGTCCCAGCGCTGGGACCCCGAGGAACGGGTCGTCGAACCCGACGTCTTCCCGCTGGCCGGGGGGCGGCTCGACCCCTGGATCCGGGACCTGGCCGGGATCCGGAAGCTCGCCGACGCCCTGACGCGCTACGCCGAGGAGAGCGCGCCGGAGATGCGGGTTCTCGACGAGCGGATCGCCGCGTTGGAGATCCAGCTCAAGGAACGCAAGCGCCGGTGGTACCTCCCGGTCTTCTCCATCGCGGGCGACTGGGCGTACCGGTTCCACCAGTCACCCGACATCGCGGGCATCGACGACGACCGGTACCGGGTGGGCGTCTACGGGACCTACCCGCTCTTCCTCGGCGGGAGCCGCAGCGAGGAGATCGGCCGTGTCCGCTCGGAGCTGGAGACGCTCCGGCACCAGCGGGAGCTCGAACGCCAGAACGTCGAGCGCCGGGTCCGGACGGCGACGCAGCGGGTCGCCGCATCGTTCCCGGTCACCCGCCTCTCGCGGCAGGCGGCCGAGGCGGCGCGGAAGAACTTCGCCGTGGTGCAGGACAAGTACAGCCAGGGTCTGGTCAACATCACCGACCTGCTCGAGGCACAGAACGAGGTCTTCGTCACGGAGCAGGCGGCCAACGCCTCCGTGTACCGCTTCTTTCAGGACCTGATCGATCTCCAGCGGGCGATCGCGTGGTTCGACGAGGAGGCGACGCCGGAGGAGAGGATCGAGTTCGTCAGGACGATCACGGGGCTGATGAACGGCGAGACCGCCGCCGGCCCGGAATCCGGTGAGACGACGGAAAGGGAAGGCGACCGATGAGAAGCAACGGGATGACACGGTTGGTGACGGTGGCGCTCCTGGCGCTGGCCCTTGGAACGGTGGGTTGCTCGAAGGAGGCGCCGCCGGAGCCCGCTCCGGTGGTGCGTCCCGTCAAGATCGTGACCCTGGGGGCCGCGGAGCAACGCGACCTGGTGTTCCCGGGCACGACCCGTGCGGTGGATCGTTCGGTCCTGTCGTTCCGGGTCTCGGGGCAGCTCGTGGAGTTCCCCGTGGACGAGGGGCAGGAGGTCCGGAGGGGCCAGCTCGTCGCCCGCCTCGATCCGACGGACTTCCAGATCGCCGTGGAGGAGGCGCGGGCGGCGTACCGCAAGGCCCAGGCGGACTACGACCGGTACAAGCGGCTGTACGAGCGCGAGGCGGTGCCGCTGGCAGAGCTCGAGATGCGGCGCGCCATGCGGGACGTGTCGAAGGCCCAACTCGAGCAGGCCGAGGCCAACCTCCGCTACACCCGGCTGCTGGCGCCCTACTCCGGCGTGATCGGCAAGAAGTTCGTGGAGAACTTCGAGCGGGTGTCCGCGGGCCAGCCCGTCGTCTCCCTTCAGAACCTGGAGATCATCGAGATCGTGGTGGACGTGCCCGAGGACCTGATGGCCCGCACGGAGGGCGGCCGGAACGCGACGTTCTTCGCGCGGTTCGAGGCGGCGCCCGGCCGCGAGTTCCCGCTGGTGTTCAAGGAGGCGGCGGCCCAGGCCGACCCGGCGACACAGACCTACGAGGTGACCTTCACCATGAAGCAGCCCGCCGGCGTCCGGGTGCTGCCCGGGATGACGGCGGAGGTCGTGGTGCGGGGGGATCTCTCGGGGACTGGCAGCGGAAACCGGATCGCCATCCCCATGTCGGCGGTGGTGGCGGACGACTCCGGCAACGCGAGGGTCTGGGTCGTGGATCCGGACACCGGCGTGGTCCATTCCCGCAGCGTGAAGCTCGGTGAGCCCACCGGTCAGAACGAGGTGTGGGTCCTGGAGGGGCTCGAGCCCGGCGAGAGCATCGCCGTGGCGGCGGTCCACGAACTGAAGGAGGGCGAGACGGTCCGTCCGCTCCCCGAGACGTACTGACGGGGGCCGCCATGAACCTCGGAGAGTGGTCGATTCAGAAAAGCGTCGTCACCTGGGCGCTGACGCTGGTCTTCGTCGTCGGAGGATGGGTGACGTTCTCCCATCTGGCCCGCCTCGAGGACCCCGAGTTCACCATCAAGCAGGCCGTCGTGGTGACGCCTTACCCGGGCGCCTCCGCCGAGGAGGTCGAGAAGGAGGTCAGCGACGTCATCGAACGTGCGGCCCAGGAGCTCGGGCAGCTGTTCTGGGTGGAGTCGACGTCGTCGCGTGGGATGTCCCAGGTCAAGGTGTACATCAAGGACGAGTACGACAAGAGCCGCCTGCCCCAGGTGTGGGACGAGCTGCGCCGGAAGGTCCACGACTACCAGTCCAAGCTCCCGCCAGGCGCCGGCCCCTCGGTGGTCAACGACTCCTTCGGCGACGTCTACGGCGTCTACCTCGTCCTGACGGGCGAGGGGTACTCCATGGCCGAGCTCAAGGAGTACGCCAAGTTCCTCCGGCGGGAGATCGTCCAGGTCCAGGACGTCCAGCGCGTGGTCCTGTGGGGTGACAACCCCGAGGCGGTCTACGTGGAGATGTCCCGGCCCAAGATGGCGGCGCTGGGGATCTCCCAGGAGGAGATCTTCGCCGCGCTCCGCGCCAAGAACCTGCCGGCGGACGCGGGCCGTCTCACGGTCCACCCCGAGTGGATCCCGATCAACCCGACCGGCGACTTCAAGTCGGAGAAGGAGTTCGGGGACCTCCTGATCGTCTCCAGGGAGGACGGCCACTCGGTCTACCTCCGGGACGTGGCCTCCATCCACCGGGGGTACGTGGATCCCCCGTCCAAGATCATCCGGTTCAACGGCGAGCAGGGGATCGGCATCGGCATCTCCACCGTGGCCGGCGGTAACGTCGTCACCATGGGCCAGGGGATCCAGAAGCTGCTCAAGCGGATCCGCTCCCAGACGCCCCTCGGAATGCACCTGCACGTCATCTCGCTCCAGTCGGAGTCGGTGATCCAGGCGATCAACGGGTTCATGGTCAACCTGGCCGAAGCGGTCCTCATCGTCATCGTGGTGCTGCTCTTCTTCATGGGACTCCGCTCCGGCCTGATCGTCGGGTTCGCGCTGTTCGTGACGATCTCGGGAACGTTCCTGTTCATGGGCGCCCAGGGGGTCGTCCTCGAGCGGATCTCCCTCGGAGCACTGATCATCGCCCTGGGGATGCTGGTGGACAACGCCATCGTGGTCGTCGATGGCATGAAGGTCAAGATCGAGGCCGGAATGGACGGCCTGAAGGCGGCGAGGGAGGTCGTCGGCCAGCAGGCCATGCCGCTCCTCGGTGCCACGGCCGTGGCGATCCTGGCGTTCGCCGCCATCGGCACCTCGCAGGACAGCACCGGCGAGTACTGCCGTTCGCTGTTCACGGTGATCCTGATCTCCCTGTCGTTCAGCTGGGTCGTCGCGATGACCACGACGCCGCTCATCACCAAGCTGTTCATGAAGCCGAAGAAGGGGGTGGATCCCGACGCCGACCCGTACGGGGGCTCGTTCTTCCGCGGCTACCGCGCCTTCCTCGAGGGCGCCATCCGGATGCGGTGGGCGACGCTGGCCCTGGTGGCAGTGGCGTTCGGCCTGGCCGCCTGGGGGTTCGGTTTCGTCGAATCGATGTTCTTCCCCGACTCGACGAGGCCCCAGTTCTACGTCGAGATCTACATGCCCGAGGGCACGCACATCGAGGACACCGAGAAGGCCGTCGAGAAGGTCGAGGCGTACCTCAAGGGCGTGGAGGGTGTCACGGACGTGGCCAGCGCGATCGGCGGCGGCGACCTCCGGTTCCTGCTGACGTACAGCCCCCTGGGCTCCTCACCGGGCAACGCCGTGGTGTTCGCCGGAGTAAAGGACTGGCGGATCCTGGACCGGCTCATCCCCGAGGTCCAACGCAGGCTGACGGAGATCGTTCCCGACGCCGTGGTCGCGGCCAAGAAGTTCCGGCTCGGGCCCGGCGAAGGCGGCAGAATCCAGCTGAGGATCTCCGGCAGCGACCAGGACACGCTGCGAAAGCTGGCCGGAAAGGCCAAGGCGATCATGGCCGCGCACGGAGCCATCTCGATCCGGGACGAGTGGAAGCAGAAGGTCAAGGTCATCCGTCCCCAGCTCGACAACGTCCGCGCCCACCAGCTCGGGATCGAACGGCCCCAGGTGGCCGAGGCGATCCGGGCGGCGTTCGCGGGCGTCCAGACGGGGGTCTACCGGGAACGGGACGAGCTCCTGCCCATCATCGGGCGGGCGCCGGAGGACGAACGCAAGGCGATCGACGACCTCAACGAGCTCCTGATCTGGAGCCCCGTGGCCGGGAAGATGATCCCCATGCGGCAGATCGTCACCGGGTTCACCACGGAGTTCGAGGACGCCAACATCTGGCGGCGCAACCGGATGACGACGATCAAGGTCCACTGCGACCCGCCGGCCGGAATGCTGGCCAGCGACCTGTTCCGGATCATCAAACCGGAGATCGAGAAGGCACTCAAGGTCGATGTGGCCACCTACTACGGCCGGCAGGCCGGGGAGGGCGCCGACCCGTGGAAGGACTACACGGCGGCCACCATCCCCGTGAAGTTCAACGACCACATCCCGTTGATGGACCCGCCCGGGTACACCATGGCGTGGGGCGGCGAGGCCGAGGACAGCGCCAAGGGCACCAGCTACATCATGGCCTCGATCCCCAAGTTCCTGGTCATCATGGTTCTCGTGGTGGTGTTCCTGTTCAACTCGGTCAGAAAGCCGCTGATCATCTGGATCACGGTGCCGCTGGCGCTGATCGGCGTCACGGCCGGCCTGCTCCTGTTCCACCAGCCGTTCGGCTTCATGGCGATGCTGGGGTTCCTCAGCCTCTCCGGGATGCTGATCAAGAACGCCATCGTGCTGATCGACGAGATCGGCACCCAGATCGGGAACGGCGTGGATCCGTACGAGGCCGTGGTGGGTGCGGGCGTCAGCCGCCTGCGTCCGGTCTCCATGGCCGCGGCCACCACGATCCTCGGCATGATCCCGCTGTTCAAGGACGCCTTCTTCATCTCCATGGCCGTGACCATCGCCATGGGGCTCCTGTTCGCCACCGTGCTGACCCTCGTGGTGGTGCCGACGCTGTACGCCGTCTTCTACCGGATCCCGAGTCCGGCGAAGGAATGATCCCGTTCCCATCGGCGAGGATCCGGGGCCCCCGGACGGGGCCCCCTTTGCTTCGCGCAGAGAAGCAGGAACTTTCCGGCCGATCGGCGCGTACTTCGGTGTGGAGGGAACGATGACGCTCCTCGGCAACATTCTCTGGTTGATCTTCGGGGGTCTGCTCTCGGGGCTTGGCTACATCCTCGGGGGAGTGGCGCTCTGCCTGACCATCGTCGGCATTCCGTTCGGCCTCCAGTCGATCCGGCTCGGCGTGGCGACCTTCGCCCCGTTCGGCAAGGAGGTCCGGCCAGTACCCGGCGGCGGGCTCCTCCGGCTGCTGTTCGACGTCTTATGGGCCGTCCTGTTCGGCTGGGAGATCGCCGTGGCGCATCTCGTCCACGCGGCGATCCTCGCCCTGACCATCGTTGGGATCCCGTTCGCGCTCCAGCACCTCAAGCTGGTCCCCGTGGCGCTGCTGCCGTTCCATCACGAGCTCCGCTGAGCGCGCCCCCCGGGCGCGGTGCTACCATCCCGACGTGGACGGAGACAGCCCCCTCGAGCAGACGCCCGGCGGCCTCGCCGCCCGATGGATCGCGACGACCTTCGGTCTCGGCGACCGGGTGCTGGCGCCGGGGACGTTCGCCGGGTCGCTGCCCGCCATCGTACTCTGGCTGATGGCCACGCGCTCCCTTGCGGGGACCGCGCTGGCGGTGGCGACGGCGGCTGGCGTCGTGGCGGCCACCGCGGCGGGCGTCTGGGCCTCGGGGGCCGAGGCCCGGCGCCGCGGCGTGGAGGACCCCGGCCCCGTGGTGATCGACGAGGTGGCGGGCCAGTGGCTCACCTGCCTCGTGGCGCTGCCGTGGGCGGCCCTCGCGAGTGGACGGCGGACGGCGGCGTTCGCCGTGGCGGCGTTCGTCGCGTTCCGGGTTTTCGATATCCTCAAGCCGTGGCCCGTCCGGCGGCTCGAACGGCTGCCCGGGGGCTGGGGGATCATGGCCGACGATCTGGCCGCCGGCGTCGAGGCCGGGATCGTCCTGGCCTTGGTCTGGCGCCTCCTGGCCGGCTGAGGACACTTCCGCCCGGCGTCCGCCGGACTTCAGCCGGAGGGCCCGAGAAGCGCCGGATCCGGGTCCACGGCGGCGACGATCCGGGCCGGCCCGGCGAGACGGACGCCGCACTCCAGCGGCGAACCGAGCGCCTCGACCCGCAGGGCCCCGCCCCGCGTCCGGACGCCGACCGTGGCGGTGTTCGAGCCGGCCATGGCGACGAGGGCGGCGGCCACCGCCCCGGAACCGCAGGAGAGGGTCTCGCCCTCCACGCCCCGCTCGAACGACCGCAGCGCGATCCGGCCCGGCCCCGCGGCCTCCACGAAGTGGACGTTGGCGCCTTCGGGACCGAGGGCCGGATGGGACCGGAGCGCCGGCCCCATCCCGGCGACGTCGAGGGAGTCGAGTCCCTCCACGCTCACCACGAGATGGGGCACGCCGACGGTCAGAAGGGTACCCTCCCACGACCGGCCGTGGGCAGCCAGAACCACGCTGCGGGGTGGAACCTCCGGCGGCGCAAGCTCGAGGACGACCCGACCGGACGCCACGGCGGCCGGCACGGCACCCCGGCCGGTCAGCACCGTCAGACGGCCGGTCATCCCGAGCCGCTCCACGGCTACCAGGGCGGCGCACCGCGTGCCGTTGGCGCAGAAGGCGGCCTCGGAGCCGTCGGCGTTGCGGTAGACGAGGCGCACTCCGGCCGACTCCTCGCGGAACAGGGCCAGCGCTCCGTCCGCGCCGATACCGAACCGCCGGCGGCAGAGCCTGGCCACGAGCCCACCGCCTGCCGCCAGCCGTTCCGCCCACGCCCCCGTGCCGACGAGGAAGTCGTTGCCGGTGGCCTCCGCCTTGAGGAGTGCTCCCCCGGTCATCGGGCCACGACGCTCGTGGTACAAGTGGCCGCCTCGGACTCGTTGCCCGCGGCGTCCACCGCCTTGATGGCGTAGGTCACCTCGCCGGGCGGGGCCGTGCGGTCGACGAACGCCGTGGCCTTGGCCGGACGTTCCGCGATCCGCCTCCAGCGGCCGGACGACCCTTTTCGCCGGAACACCCGGTAGGCCGAAGCGCCGGTGGCGGGCTCCCACCGCAACTGGACGAGGCCAGGCTCGGGAAGGCAGACGAACGATCCCGGCGGCGGCGGCGGGTAGACGTCCGGGTACGGCACCTCGAGGACATCACCCGGCCGGCCGATGACGGGAGACGCCCCGCCGCCCTTCACGGCGCGCAGACGGTACTTCCATGTGGTGCCCTGGGGCACCCCCGAGTCCTCCCAGCTTCCACCGGAGACGGGCTCCGGGGTCAGCCGTTGCCACGTGCCATCGGGTGCCTGCCGCTCGACCAGTACGGGCCCGTCATCCTCCCAGTGGAGCGTGATCCCCCCGGCTGTCAGCTCGTACGGCTTCCACGCCGGCGCCTCGGGCGGCGTCCGGGGAACGAGGCGGGCGATGTTGGAGAACCCGGACTCCCGCCCCCCGCAGCAGCGCGTCCGGACGGCGTACCACAGCACGAGCGGCATCCTGTCGCGGTTGGCCTCGTACCACGCGAGCAGGTCGTCGCGGTAGACGAGTTTCGGCCCGCGAGTGTACCGCTCCAGCTCGTTCTTCGGGATCCGGGCGATCCGTTCACCCTGGCCGGTCAGCAGCCGCACGGCGAGCTGCCGCTGCTGCGGGCCGGCGCCCCGGGGCTCCTTCGACGGGGGGATCGCCACGCGCCACACCTCGACGGATTCGAGATCCGGAAGCGCCCCGCCCGCCGTGGTCGCCGACGGGTATGTCCACGTCAGGACGGCCTCCGTGCCCTCCTGGAACACGGCGAGATCCCGTGTCCGTTCTGCGATCCGGACGATAGGGGGCTGGGGCGGGCCCTCCCGCCCGCACCCCGGCGCGAGGACGAGAACCGCCAGCACGGCGAGGTGGACGATGACCCGCGGTCCCTTGACCATCACGCCTACAGGATATACCGCGCGAGGTCCCGGTCACCCAGCAACGGCTCGAGCCGCTCCCGGACGAGCTCCGGCGTCACCCGGAACAGCTCGCCGCTGCGCTCGGAGGCGTCGAACGAGATCTCCTCCAAGAGATGCTCCATCACCGTGTGGAGGCGGCGGGCGCCGATGTTCTCCGCCGCCGCGTTGATGGCGGCCGCAGCCTCGGCGATCGCCTCCACGGCGCCGTCGTCGAACTCCAGCGTCACCCCCTCGGTGGCCAGCAACGCGGTGTACTGGCGGACCAGGGAGTTCTCCGGCTCCGTCAGGATCCGCGTGAAGTCGCCGGCGGTCAGCGGGTCGAGCTCGACGCGGATCGGGAACCGTCCCTGGAGCTCCGGAATCAGGTCGGCGGGCCGGGCCACGTGGAACGCCCCCGCAGCGATGAACAGGATGTGGTCGGTCTTCACCGGACCGTACTTCGTGTTGACCGTTGTCCCCTCGACGATGGGCAGCAGATCGCGCTGAACGCCCTCCCTCGACACGTCCGGCCCGTGGACGCCGTCCTCCCGGGAGGCGATCTTGTCGATCTCGTCGAGGAAGACGATCCCCGCCTGCTCCACCCGTTCCAGTGCCTCGGCCTCCACCTGGCTTCGGTCGATCAGCTTCTCCTCCTCTTCGGCCACGAGGATCCGACGCGCCTCGGCAACGGTCATCCGCTTCTTCTGCGTCCGCCCACTTCCGAACATGCCGGAGAACATGTCCTGGAGGTTGATCCCGACGGACTCCATCCCCTGGGGCGTGAACATCTCCAGGGTGGGCATCCGCCGGTCGGCAACCTCGACCTCGACCTCCCGTTCCTCGAGCTGGCCGTCCCGGAGCAAGCGCTTGAGCGACCGCCGGGTCTCCTCCCAGGAAACCTCGTCGGCACCCAGCGGCCGGGGCGCCAGCAGGTCGAGCAGCCTCGTCTCCGCGGCCCGTTCCGCCTTCACCCGGACGGCGGCGGCTCGCTCCTCCCGGACGAGCTGGATTCCGGCCTCCACGAGGTCCCGGACGATCGACTCCACGTCGCGGCCCACATACCCGACCTCCGTAAACTTCGAGGCCTCGACCTTGAGGAACGGCGATCCCGTCAGCCGGGCCAGCCGGCGGGCGATTTCGGTCTTTCCGACGCCAGTCGGGCCGATCATGACGATGTTCTTCGGCGCCACCTCGTCGCGGAGGTCGGGTTCGAGCCGGCGCCGGCGCCACCGGTTCCGGAGCGCGACGGCCACGGCCTTCTTCGCCTTCGACTGGCCGACGATGAACCGGTCGAGCTCCGCCACGATCTCACGGGGGGTCAGGTCGTCGAGTTTCATCCGCCGAGCTCCTCCACGGTGACGTGGTCATTGGTGTAGATGTCGATGGAGGCGGCGATGGCCAGCGCCTCGCGGGCGATCGACGCCGCGTCCAGGTCGGTGTGGGCCATCAGCGCCCGGGCCGCGGCCAGTGCGTACGCCCCGCCGGACCCGACGGCAACCACATCGTCGTCCGGCGAGAGCACCTCGCCGGTACCGGAGATCAGCAGGGTGACCCTGGTATCGGCGGCGATCAGGAGCGCCTCGAGGTGCCGCAGGGCCCGGTCCGTGCGCCAGTCCCGGGCCAGCTCCACGGCGGCGCGTTCGAGGTTGCCGCCGAACTCCTGAAGCTTGCCCTCGAACCGCGTGAACAGCGCCAGCGCGTCGGCGACCGAGCCGGCGAACCCCGCCAGGATCCGACCGTCGCCCAGACGCCGGACTTTGGCTGCACCATGCTTGAGGACCGTCGTCCCCAGCGTCACCTGCCCGTCCGACGCCACGGCGACCCGGCCCCCGCGGCGCACGGCGAGCACCGTCGTGTGGTGCCATTCCCGTTCCATCGGATCCTCCCCGCCCTTTCCGGGCCTCGCCGTCCGACGACGGCACCGGCCAGTGTACTCCAGCCGGGAACAACGGTGCCCTCAGCAGACCGTCCCGGACATCGTACAATCGGGCAATGGATTCCTCCGGTTCACGGGTCGGACACTACCGGATCGAGAAGGTCCTCGGGACCGGCGGGATGGGCACGGTCTACCGCGCCTGGGACGAGGTACTCGAGCGATGGGTCGCGATCAAGTGTATCCGCGCCGGGAAAGAAGGCGCTCCCGACAGCCGTGAACGGTTCCGCCGGGAGGCCAAGGCTGCTGCCGCGCTCTCCCACCCTGCCATCGCTCAAGTGCACGAGCTGTTCGAGGAGGACGGGGCTGACTACATCGTCATGGAGCTCGTCGAGGGACAATCCCTGAGATCGCGTCTCCTGGACGGACCGATGGACCCATCCGAGGCGGCGGAGATCGGGCGGCAGATCGCTGAGGGGCTGGCCAAGGCCCACGCTCTGGGGATCGTGCACCGCGACCTCAAGGCGGAGAACATCCTCGTGACGCCGGATGGGCAGGTAAAGATCCTGGACTTCGGTCTCGCGAAACGGCTCGACGGGGTGGAGGAAAGCCTGACGAGGGACGGGACGGTGATGGGTACATCCCGGGCCATGTCGCCCGAGCAGGCGCAGGGGAAACCGGTCGACCACCGCTCGGACCTCTTCTCCCTCGGTTCCCTGCTGTACCAGATGCTCTCGGGGAAACATCCGTTCCAGGGGGACACGGCGCTGGAGACGATGCAACGGATCGTCAACCACACACCGGAACCACTCTCCCGAATCGCCCCAGAGGTTCCCGGGGAGCTCGCTCTGCTCGTGGATGCGCTTCTGGAGAAAGATCCGGCGAACCGACCGGCTAGTGCCGAGGAGGTCGCGCTGGTGCTCCGGGCCGTGGGCCGAAGCAGCCTCACGGAGACGGTCCCGGCCGATTCCCTGGCCCGCGCCACCATGGGGATCCGCCGGCGCCGCAGGCGGCGGGTATTGATGGTGGTTGCGGCCGCCGTGGCCATCATGATCCTCGCGGGAGCGGGACTGGCCTGGCTGGCCTCCAGACGGCCCGTTCCGCCCCGGCTCGTCGTGGTGACGGAGCCGGAGGTGGAGGGCTCGGATGGATCCGTTCCCCCCGGAGCGGCCGGCATCGTTCGCGTGGCGCTGCTCCAGGCAGTCGCCTCGGCGTCCGGACTGGCCACGCCCGATCCGGCGTCCCTCCGGGGCGTCACCGGCCCGCCGGCCGCCCTGGTGCGTGCGACGGGCGCGTCGGAGGCGCTGGCATCCACTCTCGTCCGGGAAGGTGGGGCGCTTCGCCTGACACTGCGCCGGCTGGACGGCCGCGGGAACCTGCTCTGGACAGCGACGGCTCCGGCACCGGCCGACGACCCGGCGGCCCTCGTCGGTGTGACCCGTGCGCTGACGGCGCGCGCCTATCCTGGAATGGTCCGCCAGCGGATGGTGGTTCCCCTCGAGGCGTTTGCACGGTACGCCCGGCTCGCCGCTCTTCGTTGGAACCCGGATCCCGGCCTCACGAGGCACGAGTTGCTCGAGAAGGTGGCAGCCCTGGCAGCCCGGGAGCCCGGCTTCCTCGAACCGCAACTGCTCGAGGCGGAGCTCGCGACCTACTTGTACCGCGTGGACCACGATCCCGTGCTCCTCGAACGGGCCCGTGCCGCGGCGAGAAGGGCGATGGCGCTCGCTCCGGACGATCTGCGGAGCCTGGCTCGGGCGATCGATGTGGCGCTGGCCGCCGGGGACACGGCCCGCGCCGAGGTGCTCGTTGAGCGCCTTGAGTCCATCGCTCCGGGATCTCCAGCAGCGCTCGCCCGCAGGGGTGCGCTCCTGGGACGGACGGGGCGCTGGGCCGAGGCCGTCGAGGTCTACCGGCAGGCGGTCCGGGCGTACCCCTCGTGGCTCGGATACTGGCGGCTTGGCAACGCCCTGCGGCAGATTGGACGGTACGAGGAGGCCCGCCGCGCACTGGAGAACGGTCTCGAGCGAGCTCCGGAAAACCGGTTCTGTCTGGCCGTCCTTGGAGAGCTCGAACTCCTCCACGGCGACGTGGACCGGGCGGTCTCGATCTTCGACAGGCTTGCGAAGGCGTACCCCAGTGCCGTCTACGCATCGAACCTGGGCCTCGCACACCTGCTCGGCGGCGATCTCGTGGCGGCCGAGGACGCCTTCCGGCGCGCCGTGGCACTGGCGCCGGGCGACCCGCTCTCTTGGCTGAACCTGGCAGATTGCCTCGAGCTCGAGGGCCGGTCACGGGAGGCCGCCACCGCCTACCGCCGGGTGCTCGACCTCACTGACGGTGTCATGGAGGCCGGCGATTCCGAGGCGCTCCAGGCGAGGGCACAGGCCCTCGCCCACATGGGCCGGGGACCGGAGGCGATCGCCATCGTCCAGCAGCTTCTCGCCAGGGATGGCGGGAACACCGACGTCCTTCTGGCGGCGGCCATCACCTACGCCGTCGTCGGGGAACGGCTCTCGGCCCGAGCTACCCTGGAACGGGCGCTCGAACACGGCCTGAACCGCCGATGGCTCGAGCTGCCGTGGCTCCGTGACCTCGCACCTGAGCGAACACCCGCCGCCGGTTGACCGACGGGCCCGAACTCAGGGACCGCTGCCGGGCTCCGGCTCGTTCCGCACGCCGGGATCCAGTGCTGCGAGCACCTGGTCCCCGCCGTCCAGGAAGAGGATCATGTACTTGAACAGACCCTTCACCGCCCGGTTACCCGTCCCGAGCAGACAGAGCTTCCCGTTCTGGATCTCTGCACCCATGTGAAGGAACGGGCTGTCGGTCTCCCACTTGATCTCGACCCGTGTTGCATCCGGGTGCATGGACTCGACGATCCAGCGGACCGAGCTCGGCCCCTTTTCGTACCGGTAGTAGACGGTGACCACCTCGGGGTCGCACAGGATCGTCTCCTCCTCCGCATCCCATGCGATGACGACGTCGGCGAATCGTGACATGTTGACCTCCCCTCATTGTTCCAAGGACAATCACAATCATACCTCACCCCAGCCGTGCTCCGGACCGCCATTGCCGGGGTCGCTGATGTAGACTGACATCATCGGGGAGAAGCGGAGTTCCTGTGCGGTACGTTCTCGTGGCAGCGGTCGGCGATCAGACGCGGAGGATCCCTCTCGCAGAGGGGGGAACGGTGGCGGGTTCCGCGCCATCCTGCGACGCGGTGCTCGACGATCCCTCCGTCTCCCGCCGTCACGCGAGGCTGCGGCCCGTGGACGGGGGCGTCCTCGTGGAGGACCTCGGCTCCCGGAACGGGACCCGGATCCGTGGACGGCGGATCACCTCGGAGGTCGTCCCGGTGGGCGTGTCGCTCCGTTTCGGGCGCGTCACCTGCGTGTTGGAGGAGGTCCCCGAGGACGACGTGGAGCTCGGCGTGGCGCTCGGTACCGGCGGGGGGGCGGACCGGCGGGGGGACGCTCCGGAGACCGCCGTCGCGGGAGTGGCCGAACAGCTCGTCCTCGAGGTGCTGCCACGGTTCGCCTCGGCCGACCGCGAGAATCCCGCCGCAAGCCGGGCCCTCGCGCGGGGTCTCGCGGCGGCCATCCACCGGAGCCTCCCGGTCACGGGCGTCACCGTCTCGGTCCCCGGAGGAGCCGACGACGGGGCGGTCCTGTTCTCCGCCGCGCGGGGAGAAACCGGGGACGGGACCGCCGTCGCCTTTCCGGTGGGGGGGCTCCGGCTCGAGGTCGTCTTCCCCGGCACCACCCCGCCCCCGGCCCTCGTCAGACTCCTGGACGCCCTCTGCCGCCTGGTGCCCGCCCCCGGGGACGCCTCCCCGCCGGCTCCGGTCGAGGCCGCTCCCCCACCCCTTCCCGAGCCTCCCACGGTGGACCCCGTCGTGCAGGCGATCTACCGGACCGCGGCGCGGGTCGCACGGGCCGATATCCCCGTCCTGATCCTCGGGGAGTCCGGGACGGGGAAAGAGGTCCTCGCCCGGTACATCCACGCGGCCTCCCCCGCAGCGGACGGCCCGTTCCACGCCCTCAACTGCGCGGCGCTCCCCGCCGACCTCCTGGAGGCCGAGCTGTTCGGGATCGAGCGGGGTGTCGCCACGGGCGTCGAGGCCCGGCCGGGGTGGTTCGAGCGGACCGAGGGGGGCACCCTGCTGCTCGACGAGATCGGCGACATGGCGCTGGCCACCCAGGCGAAGATCCTCCGCGTGCTCCAGTCGGGGGAGGTGTACCGGCTCGGCGCCAGGGTGTCCCGGAAGGTCCGGCTCCGCCTCCTCGCCGCGACCAACCAGGATCTCGAGCGGGCGATGGCCGAGGGACGGTTCCGCGCCGACCTCTACCACCGTCTGGCCGGATGGGAGGTCACGGTGCCGCCGCTTCGCGAGCGCCAGGAGGACATCCCCAACCTGGCGGCGTTCTTCCTCGAGCGGGTGGCGCTCCGCCGCGGGATCCGGATCCGGGGGATCACGCGGGCCGCCATCGACGCCCTGCAGGCGTATCCATGGCCCGGGAACGTCCGCGAGCTCGAGCGGGAGATGGAGCGGGCCGCGCTGTTCCTCGGAGACGGCGAGGCGCTCGACACCGCCCGGCTCGGTGAGCGGATCGTACGGGCGGCGGCAGGCGGGCGCTCCAAGGGCCGGCTCGCCGACACTCTCGAGCGCGTGGAACGGCGCGAAATCCTCGCCGCCCTGGCCGCCGAGCCAACCGCGCAGGCCGCCGCGAAACGACTCGGCATCTCCCGGGCCACCCTCTACCGCCGGATGAAGGCGCTGGGAATCGGGCCGGGAACGGGCGCCGGATCGTCTCAAACCTGAGACGAGCCCATCCCGCCCGGGAGACACTCTCCCGGCAGTGACGACCGTTTCGGCTTCCCCAACAGGCTAAAAACACGGCACTTGATTTCGAGATGGCCAAGCGGCTCCACCCTGGCATGGTTCGTGGAACACGTCCGGGCGAGCGGGCTCCAACCCGGGAATCCAAGGAGGTGGACCATGAGAGAGGACGGATTCTTCGACAGGCGGCTTGGGCGGGCGCTGGTGCGTCTCTTCCTCGCCATCCTTCTGGGCGCTGGCGTTGCCAGTCCTGCGTGGGCGCAGTGCGATCCAGACCCCGGGGACGACGAGCCGTCCACGGCCGTGGACCTCGTCAACTCGTGCGGGACGGATCACGCCTGCCTGAACAGCAGCGCCGACGTGGACAACTACTCCTTCGATCTCCAGCACCGTACGCAGATCGTCATCGAGACCCGGGGTGACACCGACACCATGATGAAGCTGTACCAGCTCAACGGTTCCAGCGTGTACATCATCGAGTCGGACAACGACTCCGGAGAAGGCAACAACGCGTGGATCACCGAGATCCTGGAAGCTGGCCGGTACTACATCGAGGTCATGGGCTATGACGGCGCAACGGGTCAGTACGACCTTGTGCGGAGCGGATGTTGCGGAGGAGACGACTACAACGACTGGTTCACCTGGGCAGACGATCTTCTCAGCGGCTGGACCGCCAACGCCCAGATCGACTGCGAGGGCGACCAGGACTTCTATAAGATCCACGCCGACGCAGGAACCGGCCGCTACGAGGTCACGCTCACGAGCAACGGCAACTGGGTGATGTGCCGGTACGATTCCTCCGGCACCCAGCTCGGCGCCTGCAGCAACGACTCGCCACAGGTGCTCGATCTGACCGACGGCTGGTACGGCTACGTGGAGGTCAAGGCGTTCGACGACGTCAGCACATTCTCTTACACCATCACGGTGGGGACGCCGTGCGGTGACGATCCCGGGAACGACACCCCCTCCGAGGCGACGGACCTCGGATCCGCCTGCACCACGAGGACCGCGGACATCGACTGTGACGATGACGTGGACTACTACCGGTTCACGGCACCGCGAACGGGGACCTTCACCTTCTCCGTCGCCTCGAACGATGCGATCTCGATCACCGTAACCGACTCGTACGGCAACTCCCTGGGACAGTCATCGACGTCGGTCCAGGCGAGCCTCGTCTCCGGCAACGTGGTGTACGTCGAGGTGGAAGCGGGGATCCCCGGACAGACGCCGTCGTACGACCTGACGATCTCCGGCTGTTCCTGCGGGTACGATCCCGGCAACGACACCCACGGCACGGCCACCGAGCTCAACGGCCGCTGCGGAACGACCCACGAGGGGATCGACTGCGAGAGCGACGTGGACTGGTTCCGGTTCACGGCTCCGGATGATGCGACCTACACGTTCGAGACCACCGGCTCCACCGACACGGTCATGGAGCTGTACGACGACCAGATCCAGATCATCACGTCGGACGACGACTCCGGCGATGGCAGCAACGCCCGGATCACCCACCAGCTCTCCATGGGTTCGACGTACTTCGTCAAGGTCCGGGGGTACTCGAGTTCGACCACGGGGCAGTACGACCTCGTCGTCAGCGGGTGCCCGTGCGGAGGCGACCCGGGTGACTCCGACCAGGCCCATGCGACGGATCTGGGCTCGAGCTGTGGCACGCACTCCGCCGCCATCGACTGCACCGGCGACGACGACTGGTACCGGTTCATCGTGCCGAACGACGGGACCTTCGTCTTCCGGACCCTGGGGACCGGTTCGTACCACACGCTCCTCTCGCTCTACGTCGGCGGGATCCGCGTCGAGATCGACACGGATTCGGTTTCCCACGCACTCTCATCGGGCGATACGGTGTACCTGCTGGTCCAATCCGACACGGGCGACACCTTCGACTACCAGCTCGAGATCTCCGGCTGCTCCTCGGGCGGATGCGGTGGCGATCCCGGTGACGACGACGCGGACCACGCCACGGACATCGGCTCCTCCTGCGGGTCGCGCGGCGGCTCCATCGACTGTGCG
>JAMOVQ010000186.1 GCA_027067575.1 Thermoanaerobaculia bacterium
GCCCGCCGGTCGGCGGGGAGCCCCCGGGGCTCGAGCAGCCGGCGGCCGGTCTTCGGGGCCGGCCGCGTGCGGACCGTCACCTTGAGCGTGCGGGCCACCAGCGCCTCGCCCGTCACGGGGTTCCACCGGACGGGGTGGAGCTCCACCAGCGCCACGGGGTACCCCGAGGCGTGGCCCACCGCCGCGAGCCCGCCCCACGACCCCGGATGGAGGGCGTCGCGGCCGTAGATCGACGGATCGGGAGAGGTGGAGGATGGCTCCTCGCAGCAGAGCGGGACCTGGCGGGGGATCGGTGCGACGGTCTCCGGCGGTGTCCATGGGACCACCCCGCCCGGGACCACCGTGACGCCGGCCGCGTCCACCGAGGTTCCGGGGGGGAGGGCGAGACGAAGTGTTCGGACCGGCAGCGCTGGCTCGCCCGGCCCACCCCGAACCTCCCATCCGGGAACCCTCACGATCCCGTCCCGCACCATGGGCGCGGGGACCGTCACCGTCCGGACCACCGCTTCCGGGCCGCCTCCCGCGGCAGAACCCGTCATCACCGACATCGCCATCATCACAGTTCCCGTGACCGTCCAGATTCGCATTCCTTGACGTCCCTCCATCCACGATCTCCGCGCTGGTGAACCAGTCCAGAAACCCGCCCCAACGATACACCACCCCCACCATGACAAGGTGAGGCGAGTGCTCCTTCTCTGCCAGAGGAGGGAGCTTCTCCCATGTTCTCTCGGGGAAAGAGGCCGTTCCACCGCACGAGCCCTCCGTGACTCCGTGAGGTGCGACGGGGGTGACCGCCGTTGCACCCCACGGTTGACCCACCATGCACCACGGGAACGATGCGGCCCTGGACGCGGGCTTGAGTCAGCGGGGATCACCATCCGTTTCCAAGCTCTGGCCGCCCCGGGGAGACGCGGGCTGAGGCCAGCGCTCCATTGGCTCGGCCCGACGGGAGAGCGCAGCGCAACGGTTCTGGAGAGGCTGCGGCTTGTCAGCGGGGGAACGGCGCTGTACGGTACGGCGGGAGGTGCCATGGCGGAACGGAAACGGGCACTGGTCACGGGCGGAGCAGGGTTTCTGGGGTCGCACCTGTGCGAGAGGCTGCTGGACGAGGGTTGGAACGTTGTCTGTATGGACAATCTGATCACCGGGAATCTGGCCAACATCGAGCACATGATCGGTCGGGAGGGGTTCGTATTCGTCAAGCATGACGTGACCAACTTTATTCACGTACCCGGACGGCTCGATGCGATCCTCCACTTTGCGTCCCCTGCCTCGCCTATCGACTACCTTCAACTGCCGATCCAGACTCTCAAGGTGGGATCCCTCGGCACCCACAAGGCACTGGGGCTTGCCAAGTCCAAGGGCGCCCGGTTCCTGCTGGCCTCCACGTCGGAAGTCTACGGTGATCCCCTGATTCACCCCCAGCCCGAGTCGTACTGGGGCAACGTCAACCCGGTTGGGCCCCGCGGTGTGTACGACGAGGCCAAGCGGTTCGCCGAGGCGCTGACCATGGCGTACCATCGGTTCCACGGCGTGGACACGCGTATCGTGCGGATCTTCAACACGTATGGGCCGAGGATGCGCGCTGGGGATGGCCGGGTCGTGCCAGCGTTCATCACCCAGGCGCTGGCAGGAGAGCCGCTGACCGTGTTCGGCGACGGTTCCCAGACGAGGTCTTTCTGTTACGTCGAGGACGAAGTGGACGGAATCTGGCGGCTCCTCAACAGCGGCCATCCAGATCCTGTCAACATCGGCAACCCGGCGGAGATGACGGTACTCGAGTTCGCCCGCGAGATCATCCGGCTGACCGGGTCGCGATCCGAGATCACCTACCGTCCGCTGCCCGAGGACGACCCGAAGGTCCGGCAGCCCGACATCTCCCTGGCGCGGAAACTGCTGGGCTGGGAGCCTCGCGTGCCGCTGGAGGAGGGGCTACGGCGGACCATCGCGTACTTCCGGGATCATCACCCGGCATCCTGACCGCTCCGGGGCCTGCCAAAGATCGTCTGGCGCATCCTTCTTCCTTCCGGCCAGGGGACACCAGCCGCCAGACCGGTGCCGGAGCGCGGGGAACGGTCACTCCCGGATCGCGTCGGAGGATGGCTCCGCGGTTCTCGACGTCCAGGCTTGCGAGGAGGAGGAGAAAGAAACCGCCCCGGAGTCGAGACTCCGGGGCGATGACTGATCCGAAATCTGTTGTAGTCAGTATCTACTGAGCGTTTGCGGGGTGCTCCGCACCACTCTCAGAGATCTGCTCCGCGGCTTCCTGCTCGACGATCTCGCCAGCTTCCTCCACCGCCTCTGCCGCGGCGTCCTCCGCGGTCTCTGCAGTCTCCACCGCCTCTGCCGCCGCACCCTCCGCCGCCTCCACGACCTCGGCCGGAGCGGACTCTTCGGAAGGTGCAGCCTGCGCTGCCGGTGCCACCTGCTCCGCCTGCTCGGCCTTCTTGCAGGCCATCGTCAGACTGAGCCCGAGAGCCAACACCGCCACGAGAACGACACTCCACATCTTCTTCACATGCATTCTTCTCCTCCTTTCGATCCACCGTCCATCGGGACCAAGGGGATCACGAAAGATTCTGGCGCTCCGGCGACGCTTTGTCAATCTTTGACCGTCCTCATCGAAAAAGGGACACTGTTGATCTCGTGCTGCTCCAAGCGCAGTCGCGATCGGGAAGGACGTCCTTGGGAAGCGAGCCGGGACGTTGCTGCGCTCGTCCCTGGGCGGATCTGAGTAGGGGACAGTGTTCTTTTTCGGCGTGATCTGAGTAGGGGACAGTGTTCTTTTTCGGCGTTGATTGGCTGGTTCCTGGGCGGCCGCGAACCGTGCCGAGGGCGGTTTCTCCTCGCGTTCGAAGCAAGGGATGGTGTTGTGGCTTGAGCCCGCATGGCCCCTCGCTGGCCGATGAGGACACGAGAAAGGGACAGTGTTGATCAATCGATCCGTCCGACACCATCGGGTGCCGGGTACGGACACGGGTGCGGCCTCGGGGCCGTTGCACCGGACGCCTCTTTGAGCTGGGCTGATGGAGCGTGGGCTTCGGCCCTCTGTATCACGGGTCGAACGGGGTGGGGAGTGGACGATGGTTGCTGATGATCGAGATCCCGCTATTGAACGCAAGAAGAGAAACACGCTTGATTCCGTGCCGCGCCGGCGGGAGGGTTTCGATCCTGGGGTCATCTGGGAGCCGGCGCGCGCTCAGCCTGGCCGGCCAAGGGGGGTGTGGCGCGACGGTCGTCTCCTACCACTGGCGGGGACGGGAGGGTTGGCCTATCCTTCGTGCGTGCCGCACGGGTTCTGCGGCGGGAGGAGGAACCGTGGCCCATCGTTTCGACGAGGTCGACCGTCTCGCCATCGACACCATCCGTACCCTCGCCATGGACGCCGTCCAGAAGGCGAACTCGGGCCATCCCGGGACGCCGGTGGCGCTGGCTCCCGTGGCGTGGCTGCTCTATTCGCGGTTCCTCCGGCACGATCCGGCGGACCCGTCGTGGCCCGGGCGCGACCGGTTCGTGCTCTCCTGCGGCCACGCCTCGATGCTGCTGTACGCGGTGCTCCACCTGACCGGGTACGATCTCTCGCTGGACGATCTGAAGGCGTTCCGCCAGTGGGGCTCCCGCACGCCGGGCCACCCGGAGTTCGGGGAGACGCCCGGGGTGGAGATCACCACCGGGCCACTGGGCTCGGGGTGCGCCGCCTCGGTGGGGATGGCCATGGCGGAGGCCCACCTGGCGGCCCGGTTCGACAGGGAGGGTGAGGAGATCGTGGCCCACCGGACCTGGGCACTGGTCTCCGACGGCGACCTGATGGAGGGGGTGGCTCACGAGGCAGCCTCGCTGGCCGGGCACCTCGGCCTGGAGCGGCTCGTCTGGATCTGGGACGACAACCGGATCACCATCGAGGGGTCCACGGATCTGGCGTTCACGGAGGACGTTCCGGCCCGGTTCCGTGCGCTGGGATGGCGGACGCTGGAGGTCGCCGACGTCAACGACCTCGACGCCCTGGCGGACGTGCTGGAGGCGGCCTCGGCTCCTGACGGCCGGCCGACGCTGGTCCGGGTCCGCTCCCACATTGCGTGGGGTGTCCCCGGCAAGCAGGACACGGCGGCGGCCCACGGCGCGCCGCTGGGCGAGGAGGCGATCCGGGCCGCCAAGCGGGCGCTGGGGTGGCCGGAGGACGCGACGTTCCGGGTGCCGGAGGCGGTGCTCGAACGGGGCCGGAAGGTGGCGTCCCGCGGCGCCGCCCGCCACGGCGCCTGGCGGCAGGCGCTCGCCGAGTACCGCGAGGCCCACCCGGAGCTGGCGGCCGAGTGGGAGCGCCGGATGGCCGGCCGTTTGCCGGAGGGGTGGGATACGGCGCTCCCGCGGTGGGAGCCCGGGGAGACGCTGGCGACCCGTGCGGCGTCGGGAAAGGCGCTGACCGCCCTGGGCGGGCGGGTCCCGGAGCTCGTGGGGGGCTCGGCGGACCTCGGCCCGTCATGCAAGACGACACTCCCCGGCGAGGCGGATCTCGAGCGCGGTACGCCGGAGGGCCGGGTGGTCCACTTCGGGATCCGCGAGAACGCCATGGGCATGATCATGAACGGGATGGCGCTCCACGGCGGCGTGCGGCCGTTCGGCTCGACGTTCCTCGTGTTCTCCGACTACGCCCGCCCGGCGATCCGCCTGGCGGCGCTGATGCGGCTGCCGGTCGTCTGGGTGTTCACCCACGATTCCATCGCCGTGGGCGAGGACGGGCCGACCCACCAGCCGGTGGAGCACGTGGCCGCCCTGCGCGCGATCCCGGAGCTGACGGTGATCCGCCCCGCCGACGCCAACGAGACGGCCGCGGCGTGGGCGTGGGCGCTGGAGTCGGCGGAGGGCCCGGTGGCGCTGATCCTCTCCCGGCAGGGGCTGCCCGTGCTCCCGGGCACCGCCGGGCGGGCGCGGGAGGCCGTGGAACGGGGGGCGGCGGTGCTCCGGGACGTGGACCGGCCCGACCTCGTGCTGCTGGCCACGGGCTCGGAGGTCGCCCTGGCGATGGAGGCCGCCGAGGCGCTGGCCGGGGACGGGATCGCCGCCCGGGTGGTCTCCATGCCGTCGTGGGAGCGGTTCGAGGCCGCGGGCGCGGCGCACCGGGAGACGGTGCTGCCGCCGGGCGTGCCGGTGCTCGCCGTGGAGGCCGGCGTCACCCAGGGGTGGGGCCGGTACGCCGACGACGCGGTGGGGATCGACCGGTTCGGCGCCTCGGCGCCGGGGCCGGTGGTGTACGAGCGGATGGGGTTCACCGCGGCGGCCGTGGCCGCCCGGGCCCGCAGGCTGCTCGGACGGGACTGAACGGGAAACAGGAGGCACTATGACCAACCCGCTGCTCGAGCTCCGCAGACTGGGCCAGTCGGTCTGGCTCGACGACATCCGCCGCGACCTGCTGACCGGGGGCGGCCTCGCCCGCCTCGTGGAGGAGGACGGCCTGGCCGGCGTCACATCCAACCCCTCGATCTTCGAGAAGGCGATCGCCGGGTCGGACCTGTACGACGCCCAGATCGAGGCCGAGCTGGCCGCGGATCCCGCGATGGGTACGGCGGCGCTGTACGAGGCGCTGGTGGTGGAGGACATCCGGGGCGCCGCGGACGTGCTGCGGCCGGTGTGGGAGGCCACGGGCGGCGTGGACGGGTACGTCTCGCTGGAGGTCTCGCCCCACCTGGCCCGGGACGCGGGGGCCACGGTGGCCGAGGCGCGCCGGCTGTGGGACCGGGTGGGCCGGCCCAACCTGATGATCAAGGTTCCCGCCACGGCCGAGGGGATCCCGGCCATCGAGGCGCTGATCGCCGACGGGATCAACGTCAACGTCACGCTGATTTTCTCCGTGGCCCACCTGGAGGCCGCCGCGGGGGCGTACGTACGGGGCGTGGAGCGGTGCGCGACCCCCGGCGGCGTGGCCTCGGTGGCGTCGCTGTTCGTCAGCCGGCTCGACACGGCGGTGGACCGGGAGCTCGAGGCCGTGGGGACGCCGGAGGCACTGGCGCTCCGGGGCCGGGCCGCCGTGGCCAACGCCCGCGTGGCGTACGGCCGGTTCCGGGAGCTGTTCGGGACGCCGTTCGAGTCGCTCGTCTCGGGCGGTGCGCGGGTCCAGCGCCCGCTGTGGGCGTCCACCTCGACCAAGAACCCGGCGTACCCCGACGTCAAGTACGTGGAGGAGCTCGTGGCGCCCGACACGGTCAACACCCTGCCGCGGGCGACGCTGGAGGCGTTCCGGGACCACGGGCGGGCCGCCGTGGCGATCACCCCGGAGTCGATCGGGGCCGCCCGCCACGACCTGGAGGCGCTGGCCGGCCTCGGGATCGACCTCGAGCGGGTCACCGGCGAGCTCCAGGCGGCCGGCGTGGCGGCGTTCGAGGAGGCGTTCGACCGGCTGATGGCCGCCATCGACGCCCGGCGGCGGTCGGCGCTGGACGCCGCGGCCGGGAGGTGATCCGGTGATCCGCGCCGGGGCGGTGGAGGCGGCGTACCGCGAGCGGCTGCGGCGGCTCGAGGCCGAAGGGTTCGCCCGGCGGCTGTGGGCACGGGACGTGACGCTGTGGGCCGACGGGCCCGTCCCCGAGCTCGCCGACCGGCTGGGCTGGCTCGACCTGCCGGACGCCATGCTCCCGGGCGTGGGGGAGCTCGAGCGGCTGGCGCGGGAGATCCTGGACGACGGGCTGGACCGGGTGGTGCTGCTCGGCATGGGCGGCTCCTCCCTGGCGCCGGAGGTGTTCGCCCGCACCCTTCCCGGGAGGGACGGGTTCGCCGCGCTCGAGGTGCTCGACACGACCCACCCCGACGCCGTCGGTGCCGTCACGGAACGGCTCGACCCCGGGCGGACCCTGTTCGTCGTCTCCTCCAAGTCCGGCGGCACGGTGGAGACGCTCTCGCTCTTCCGCCATTTCCAGGCGTGGCTCGAGGGCGCGGTGGACGATCCCGGCCGCCATCTCGTGGCGATCACCGATCCCGGGAGCGCGCTGGAGGCGCTGGGGACCGAGCGGCGGTTCCGGGCCGTGGTGACGGCCCCGCCCGACGTGGGCGGCCGGTTCTCGGCGCTGTCGGTGTTCGGGATGGTCCCCGCGGCGCTCGTGGGCGCGGACCTCGCCGCCCTGCTGGGGCACGCGCGGACCGCCGCCCGGCGGTGCCGGCTGCCCGGTGAGGGCAACCCCGGTCTGGAGCTCGGCGCGCTGCTGGGCGAGGCCGCCCTCGAGGGCCGGAACAAGCTGACCCTGCTGACGTCGCCGGGGCTCGCCGCCTTTCCCGCCTGGCTCGAGCAGCTGCTGGCCGAGTCCACCGGGAAGGACGGGAAGGGGATCGTTCCCGTGCCGCGGGAGACCAGGCTGGAGCCGGACGCCGTGGGCGGCGACCGCCTGTTCGCGGTCTTCATGCTGGAGGGCGAGGAGGACCGCGTCCCGCGGGAGGCCGTCGAGGCCCTGGCGGACGCCGGGTACCCCGTGGTGGAAACCGTGCTGGGCGGTCCGGAGCGGCTGGGGGCCGAGATGTTCCGGTGGGAGGTGGCCACGGCGGTGGCCGGGGCGATCCTCGGCGTCCACCCGTTCGACCAGCCCGACGTGCAGCTGGCCAAGGAGCTGGCGAAGAAGGCGCTGGCCGGCGGGCTCGAGGCGGACGTGGAGGGGCTCGCCTGGGACGACGGCGCCGTCCCCGGCCGGATCGGCGCCCTCCGGGCCGCCGCGGACGGGGGCTACCTCGCGGTCCAGGCGTTTCTCGCCCCAGGGCCGGGGACGGACGCCGCGCTGGAGGCGCTGGAGCGCGCTCTCCGGGGTCCGGGGACGTTCCCCGTCATCACGGGGTACGGCCCCCGGTTCCTCCACTCCACCGGGCAGCTCCACAAGGGCGGGCCGCCGGAGGGCGTCTTCCTCCAGCTCGTGGACACCCCCCGGGGCGACGTGCCGATCCCCGGCACCGACGCCACCTTCGGCCGCCTGATCCGCGCCCAGGCCGACGGCGATCTGGCCGCTCTCGCCTCTCGCGGCCGCCCCGTGCTGCGGCTCGAGCTCGGCCGCGATCCCGACCCGGCCATCCGCCGGCTTGCGGCGGCCTCTCAGGGGTAGACGAGGCGGTCCAGGGTGGCCAGGTCGGCGGCGTCGGCCTTCCCGTCGCAGTTGGCGTCGGCGCTGAAGATGGGATGGTCGTCGAAGAGGTAGAAGATCAGGTAGGCGATGTCGGCGTGCGACGGCGCCGGGTCGCCGTCCATGTCGGTGTTCTCCCCTTCACCGAAGACCCCGGTCGTCGCGGCGAACGGGTCGCCGGGGAGGCTCTCCACCAGGTTGCGGTTCGAGGGGTGGGGGTCGGTGAACGTCGAGACGGCGAAGTAGTAGGTGGTCATCGACGCCAGACCGGTCACCCGGAGCGTGGTCAGGTTCTTGGCCTTGCTCCGGACCGCGAACCGGGTGTACGGCCCTCCGGAGTCGGTGGCGTACCAGACCTCGTACCCGCCGGGGTCCTGGTCGTAGGTGACCGGGTCCCACTGGAGGACGACGGAGCAGCGGGTCCGCGAGACGTCGTCGAGCCCGTCGGGCGCCAGGGTCTGGGTCGTGGCCCAGCCGGGGTCGTGCGCCTGGAGGAACTGGCTGAGCGCGAAGCTCCCGGACCAGAGCGCGTTGTATTCGAGGGTCAGGGTCATCAGGTCGGTCAGGTGCACGAAGGACGCGGGCACCTGGCCGGTGAAGCGGTTCCCGTCCAGGAGGAGGTACCGGACGCCGGTCAGGTCGCCGAGGCTCTGGGGGAGGAACCCTCCGAGGGCGTTGCCGGCGAGGTCGAGGGCGATCAGCTGGTCGAGCTGCCCGATGCACGAGGGGATCTCCCCGTCCAGGCGGTTGCCGCCGAGCTTGAGGTACTGCATCCCGGTCAACGAACACAGCTCCGTGGGGATCGGGCCGGTCAGGTCGTTCTCCCCGAGGTTGAGGCCCATGAAGTCCGGTCCGAGGTTGCCGAGGAGGGAGGAGAGCGGCCCCACGAGGTGGTTGCCGGCGAGGTCGAGGGCGGTCAGGTTCCCCAGCGACCAGATCTCGTCGGGGATCGTGCCGGTCAGGTCGTTGTCCGAGAGCAGCAGCGACTGGAGGTTCGTCAGGTCGCCGATCGCCGGACCGATCGGTCCGGTGAAGGCGTTGCCGGCGAGGTCGAGACGCCCGAGGGCGGGCAACCGGTAGACCACGGTTGGCAGCGGGCCGGAGAGCAGGTTGCCTCCGAGGTCGAGCGAGTCGAGGTGGACGAGGTTGTCGAACGTCGAGGGGATGGTCCCCGTCAGGTCGTTGCCGTCCAGGTTGAGGTAGGAGAGGCCCGTGAGGTTCCCGATCTGCTCGGGGATCGCGCCGCCGATGGCGTTGTCGTAGAGCGCCAGGCTCTGGAGCGAGCCGAGGTCGCCGATCTCGGCGGGGATCGTTCCGGTCAGGTTGTTGTTTCCCAGGTTGAGCGTGAGGACCGTGTACGGCGCGGAGGCCGAGCACGTGACCCCGTACCACGTGCACTCCGTTCCCTCGGCCCCCAGCCAGTTCGTGTGGTCCGTCCAGAGCAGGCCGCCCGTGGATTGAAAGAGCTCGATCAGCGCGTTCCGTTCGGTCTGGGAGACTTGCGCCGCCGCAGGGGCAGCCCCGACCGCGCCCGCCAGTGCCACGGCGGCCGTGAGCCGCGGGAGAAAACCGTGTCGCCGTCTCATCGTGTCACCTCCGGATCGTTCCCCGGGCGGCCGGTCGCCGTTCCGGGTCCCCGCGGTCATCGTTCCCCGCCGCCGTACAGCTCCGGGTGCAGGTACGTCCCCGCCCGGTCCCCGGTCTTGACCCGCCGGACCTCGAACGGGTGGGCCCGGGCCCACGGATCCCGGCGGACCGCCGTGATCTGCCAGGAGATCTTCTGGCCCGGCGTGCCGCCGGCGATGGCGAAACGGCCGTCGACGATCTCCCATGCGATATGAAGCCGCGGAGCAGGTGCGCCGATCGGCGTGAGCTGGTACCGCGCGTCGCCGTTGAGCTCGCCGAACCACTCCGGCAGCTCCACGACGGCCTCCCCCGATGCGTCGAGGACCACCGTGCCGCTGTAGATGTCGAGCCGCTCGGAGGAGTGGACCGTGGCGTGGGCCAGCGTCCGTTCCCCGGGAGCCGCCGGGTCGTCGATGACGAAGGCGCCTGCGGCCTTGGTCAGGGTTCCCGTCACCTCCACGTCGCCGTCGAACCAGCCCGCGTAGTACCCGAAGAGATCCGCGGCGTGGCCGAAGACGGCGTAGGAACCGCCCCCGAGGTATCCCCATGTGCCTGTCGCGTTCTCCCCCTGCACGCCCCACCCGCTGGAATCGTTGTTGACGCCGAAGACCCCCGCGCGGTTCGCGGCCGAGGTCCCGCCCCACACGCCGTAGTTGCTGTCGCTCCAGCCGAACGCGCCGTACCCGGCGGTGGCCGTGCCGGCGATCGCCTTCGAGCTGGCCGAGGAGGATGTGGTCTCCCCCCAGATCGTCGTGCTGCGGGAGACGGCGTGGATCGCCCGGCCGTTTCCGGTGTTCTCGATGTCGAAGGCGTTGGCCGAGGTCGAGGCGCTCCCCTGGTACGGCAGGGAGAAGCTCCCGCCGCCCGAGGGAGGATCGGCCCAGACGGCGCCGCTCCCCGAGACGGTCAGGACCTGGCCGCTGGTTCCGCCCGCGCCGGAGACCATGGCGGCCGTCACGCCCCGGTCGGCGATGGACAGGGTCACGTCGCCCGACGTCCCGCCACCCGTGAGCCCCGCACCGGCGAGGACGGCAGTGATGTCGCCGTTCCCGGTGGCGCTGGCCTGACGGAAGGTCATCTCGAACGTGGATGGATCCTGGGAGCCGTTGGCGATTCCCGACCCGAAGGCGAGAACCTTCCCGGCGCCACCGGTGACCGCCACGCGGAGCCACCCGTGGTGTGTGGGCTCCGTACCGAGGCCGAGGTCGGCGAGACCGACCTGCATCGCCTCGTACGGCTCCAGGTGGTAGCCCTTGGTCCCCAGGACGTCGCCGTCGCCCGTCAGAAGCGTCACGGTGACGTTCACGGCGTGGCCGGTGGTCTCGACGAGGCCGAAGTTGTACCGGAACGGTCCGCCCGGTCCCTGCCGTACGCCAAGGATGTCCGTGGATTCTCCGGCCCCGATCGCGAGCACGGCGGGGACCGCGGCGAAGAACTGGCCCTGGGTGTCACGGGGGTTGCCTCCGGCCGGCTGGTTGTAGATCCGGGAGTTCACCGTCACGGGGACGTCCGAGATCACCCGGAGCGCGCCGAACCCCTCGGTACCGAACAGTGCATCGATGGCGTCCCCGTACTGGAAGGTGCGGCCCCCCGGGACGACGACGTCGTACTCATCCGGTGTGGGGTTTGCCTGGCCACGCAACAGGAACTGAAGGCGGCAGTGGGCCGCCGTGGGCCCGGGGTTGTGGATCCACAGTGTGGTCCGCCACTGGGAGCCTCCACTCCCCCCACCGTGGCCGACCGACGCGATGAAGACGTCGGTTCCGGGGAAGGCCGCCCCCGCCGGGCCAGCGATGCCGGCGGCGAGGAACGTGACGAGTGCCGGGACGAGCTTTCCGATCATTTCCAACCTCCCTGTCGGAGTCATCACGTGGAGAGAGGCGGAACCTGTCGGTCTTGCTCACCCCCGTCGGCCGTGACCCGGCGCCGGCCGCTCCGGACGGTGCGGTACAATGGGCGCCGTTCGCGAGGAGGCGATCATGGCGTTTCTCGAGGAGCTGGAAGACCGCGCCAGGCGGGTGGAGGGGCACGTCGTCCTGCCCGAGGGCGAGGATCCCCGCGTCATCGAGGCGGCCCAGGTCCTGGCGGAACGGGGGATTTGCCGGGTCACCGTGCTGGTCCCGTCCGATGAGAGGACGCCGCGGCACGACGCGCTGGAGCAGGCGGGCGTCACGGTGACGGACCCCGTGACCGACTCCCGGCTCGAGCGGGCCGCGGAACACCTGCACGGGCGGCGGAAGGCAAAGGGGATGACGGCGGACGAGGCCGTGGAGGCGGCGCGCGATCCGATGGTCTTCGCGTCCCTGCTCGTGGCGATCGGCGAGGCCGACGGGTCGGTGGGCGGCGCCGTCCACACCACGGCCCACACGGTCCGGGCGGCGCTCCACGCCATCGGTCCGGCGCAGGGGCTGTCCACCGTCTCGTCCTGTTTCGTCATGGTGCATCCCGATACCCGGTGGGGCGAGGAGGGCGTCATGGTCTTCTCGGACTGCGCGGTGCTGCCGGCGCCCGATCCCGGTCAACTCGCGGAGATCGCCATCGCGGCGGCGGGGAGCTTCCGGATGATCGTGGGGGCCGAGCCCCGCGTGGCGTTGCTCTCCTTCTCGACGAAGGGCAGCGCCGAGCACCCGCTGGTGGATACGGTGCGGGAGGCGGTGTCGATCCTGGAAGAGAAGGACCCGGGGTTCGCCTTCGACGGCGAGATGCAGCTCGACGCGGCGCTGGTTCCGTCGATCGGCGAGCGCAAGGCTCCCGGCTCGGCCGTGGCGGGGAAGGCCAACGTGCTCGTCTTCCCCGACCTGGACGCGGGGAACATCTGCTACAAGGCGACGGAGCGGCTCGGCGGCGCCCGGGCGCTCGGACCGCTCCTCCAGGGGCTGGCGAGACCGGCCAACGACCTCAGCCGGGGGTGCTCGGCGGCGGACATCGTGGAGACGGTCTGCCTGACGCTCCTTCAGGCGGGTGGGGGGCGGTGATGCGCGTTCTGGTCGTCGGCTCGGGTGGGCGCGAGCACGCCATCGCCCACGCCCTGAGGCGGTCGGCCAGCGTGGACGAGCTGTACGCGGCGCCGGGCAACCCCGGGATCGGTCTCGTGGCCGACACGATCCCGGTGTCTGCGGACGACGTCCAGTCGCTCGCCGAGGCCGCGGCCGACCTTCGGATCGACCTGACCGTCGTCGGTCCCGAGCTTCCCCTTGCGCTGGGGATCGGCGACCTGTTCGCGCAGCGTGGGCTGCGGCTCTTCGGGCCGAACCGGGAGGCTGCACGGCTGGAGTCGAGCAAGGTGTTCGCCAAGGAGTTCTGCCGGCGCCACGGGATCCCGACCGCCGACGCGGAGGTGGCCGCTTCGGCGGCGGAGGCCGAGGCGGCGGTGGAGCGGCTCGGACTTCCCGTGGTGCTCAAGGCCGACGGGCTGGCGGCGGGCAAGGGGGTGATCCCCGTCTTCGACCGGGAGGGGCTCGAGGAGGCGCTGGACGTCTTCTTCGACCAGCGGCGTTTCGGCGAGGCCGGCGACCGGGTCCTCGTGGAGGCGTTCCTCGAGGGCGAGGAGCTGTCGTACATGGTGATCGCCGACGGCAGGCGGGCGCTTCCGCTGGCGACCTCCCACGACTACAAGCGGCT
This sequence comes from Thermoanaerobaculia bacterium, assembly GCA_027067575.1. Classification (GTDB taxonomy): domain Bacteria; phylum Acidobacteriota; class Thermoanaerobaculia; order Thermoanaerobaculales; family Sulfomarinibacteraceae; genus JAMOVQ01. Next base: position 13,338 of record JAMOVQ010000186.1, read on the forward strand.
GCTCGACGGCGGCCGCGGCCCCAACACCGGCGGGATGGGGTCCCACTCGCCGGCGGTTCTCGCGCCGGGAACGGCGAAGGCTGTCATGGAGGGGATCGTCGTCCCGACGATCCAGGGGATGGCGGCGGAAGGGCGGCCGTACCGCGGCGTGCTGTACGTCGGCGTGATGCTGACCGCCGAGGGGCCGAAGGTGCTCGAGTACAACTGCCGGATGGGCGATCCCGAGACCCAGTCGATCCTCCTCCGGCTGGAGAGCGACCTCGCAGTGGTGCTGGCGGCCGCCGCCGACGGCCGGCTCCCTTCCGGGCCGCTCGAGTGGCGGCGGGAGGTCGCCGTCTGCGTGGTCCTGGCTTCGGAGGGGTACCCGGGGAGCGTCCGCAAGGGCGTTCCCATCGAGGGGATCGACGATGCGCTCGGCCTCCCGGGCGTCACCGTCTACCAGGCGGGGACCGCCGTGGAGGACGGGCGGCTCGTCACGGCCGGCGGGCGGGTGCTCTCGGTCTGCGGTCGGGGCAACGGCCTGGAGGAGGCGATGGCGACGGCGTACGCCGGAGTGGAGCGGATCCGGTTCGACGGGATGCAGTACCGGCGCGACATCGGCAGGGACAGTCTCGAGCGGTTGAAGGAGATGCGCGGTGGCGAGTGAGGTGACGATCCTGATGGGCTCGATCTCGGACCGGGAGCAGATGGCGCCGGCCATGGCGGTGCTCGACGGGCTCGGCGTCTCCTGGGAAGCGTACGTGACCTCGGCGCACCGGACGCCGGAGCGGACCGAGACCATCGTCCGGGAGGCGGAGGCCGGGGGGTGCCGTGTCTTCTTGTGCGGGGCGGGGATGGCGGCCCACCTGGCCGGTGCGGTGGCGGCCCGGACACGGCTTCCCGTCCTCGGCGTTCCGCTCAAGGGCGGGATGCTCGACGGGCTCGATGCGCTGCTCTCCACCGTCCAGATGCCGCCCGGCGTGCCCGTGGCCACCTTCGGTGTCGGGCGTGCGGGGGCGCGGAACGCCGCGTTCTTCGCGGCGCGGATCGTCGCCGCCCACCGCCCGGAGGTCCGGGAGGCCGTGGAACGCAGCTGGCGGGCGGCGGCTGAGAAGGTCGTCGCATCCGACCGGGAGCTCCGGAAAGGGGAGGGAACTCCGTGAAGAGTGCCTGCGCCGGCTGCGTCGTGCCGCACCTGGTGGAGGACCTGGTGCGGGTCGTCGTGGACCCGAACCTGCCCGCGATTCCGTGCCGCACGGGCGACCTGGAACCGCACCACGATGACCCGGTCGTGGTGGAGCTCAACGACGGTGTGTTCCTTGGACGGGTGACGCTGTTCGCGCCGCCGGTGTTCCGGCCGCCCCACCGGGGCGCCGGGGGACGGATCCTCAGGGCCGCCCTGGATGAGGACGTAGAACGGGCACAACGCCTGGTCGAGCAGGAACGCAACGCCCTGACCTACCTGCGCCGCCGGGTCAAGGAGCTCCGTCTGGAGATGCGGCCGCTCAAGGTCCGGTTCTCCCTGGAGGGACGGAAGGCGATCGTGCTGTTCCTCGCCGAGAACCGCGTCGAGTACGGCGGTCTGGTTCGGGACGCCGCCCGCCGGTACCGCAGGCGGTTCGAGATGCGCCACCTGGGTGTGCGAGACGGGGCCAGAGCTGCCGGCGGACTGGGGCCGTGCGGCCGTCCGCTGTGCTGCGCCGGGTTCATGACGCGGTTCCATTCGGTGACCGTCCGCATGGCGAAACGGCAGAAGCTCAGCCTCAACCCGGCGAAGATCTCCGGGATGTGCGGCCGCCTGATGTGCTGCCTCTCCCACGAGGTCGACCAGTACCCGGACCCGAAGAAACGCTGAGGTCTCGGGACGCCGGCACGGCGCACCACCGCGTCACGATGGCCGGGTCGTGTGATGGCTGTCTCATCGACCGGTTCCCAGGCCGGCACGGAATCTGCTATGCTTGAGAGAGACGCACGAGACAGGCATCCTGGAGATGGGGCGAGGGCCGCAGGCGGGGTGCTGGGGAGTATGCCATGTCCGAACGGAAACTGATCCGTCCATCCCTGAGCGAGATGATGGAACGCCACCCGGCGGGGCGCTCGACCGGCCGGCGGAAGCAGGTTCCGGCCGAGCAGACGAATGCCGAGAACTTCTACTACCTGAAGCAGATGCAGGCCAAGACTCCGATGGTCGTGGTGCTCACCGACGGCAGTGAGCTCACCGGATGGATCGAGTGGTACGACAAGAACTGCATCAAGCTCAACCGCAACGATGCACCCAACCTCCTGATCTTCAAGCACTCCATCAAGTTCATGTTCAAGGAGGAGGAGCTCCACATGCGCCGCCGCCGCCGCCCCCCCGTGGCGCGGTGAGGCAACCGCTCACACCCTGAGCTGATCGAAGATCTCCAGGGGGGTGTAGAGGCGGGGGAGGCCGAAGCTCTCGGGAGGAAGGTGCTTCATGACGTGCAGCGCCCGGTGGGCGATGTAGGCGAAGTTCTCCCGGACCTGCCGGTCGCCGTGGTCGCGGTACATCCGTTCGAGGATCTCGAGCTGGCGGTCCACGGTGCACGAGGGGTCGATCCGCTGCAACTCGTCGAGGTTCACGGGCCGGGGGCGTTCGCGGCGCATGGCGGGGAGACCGAGGACGGAGGACTCCAACGCCGCGAGCTCCTTCCGGACGGGGTCAGGATCGGCCGTCCGGCGTTCCTCGGGCTGCTGGAGCAGGATCGGGGTCCGGCGGCAGTTGGCCTCGTGGATCCTGGGGTCCTGGACGACCCACCCGAGGTTGGTCAGCGTCAGCTTGCCGGAGACGTTCCGGCGAAGCGACTCGACGAACGGGCGGATCGAGGTCTCGTACGACTCCTGCACGCCGTTGAACATGTTGAGGACGAAGTAGACCCCGAACGACCGCAGCACCCAGGCGATGGCGCGCAGGTACGGGTTGTCACCCAGGGCGCCGTGGAGGTCCACGAGGAACGCGTCCAGGTTCGGGAGGTTCTCTTCGTAGACGTCCTCCACGGCGTCGAGCAGCTCGGTGACCATCCGGTGGTGCGAGGTATCCGGCAGCGACCGGAAGAACGGCGAGCCCTCGGAGAAGATGATCCGGAGCTTCCGGAACAGCAGGCTCTTGACGATGTCGGCTGCGGCCAGGGTGGCGGCGGGGTGGTGTGGTGTGAAGACGAGGACCCCCGAGTTGGAGAGGGGCAGGAAGTCCACCACGTTGGCGTCGAGGCCGGCCCGGAGGTCCAGGACGATGAACCGGGCGTCGAGCCCGTTGATGGCGTGGAGCAGCCGCCACCGGAGGTCGTCCCGGAGGTTGGTGATCTCGTCGATGGCGTGGCGCGGTGCGGCGATGAAGGCGAAGTTCCGGTAGGTCCCGTCGGGGTCGATCCGGCCGTCCAGAGTCGTCAGGCACTCGTCGAGGGCCGCCCCCTTGCGGAAGAAGTGGTAGAGGTCCTTCCCGACCGGGACGTCGATGGTGTTGCGGATCGAGGAGGTTCCGGTGTCGAGGTCGATCAGCACCGTGGGCGCGACACGGGAGAGGGTCAGGGCGAAGTTGATGGCGAAGGTGGTCTTGCCCACGCCGCCCTTGCCCGACGAGACCGGGATGATCCGCCGCACCTCAACCGCCCTCGATCCGGCCCAGCATCTGAAAGATCCGGGAGATGACGAGGTCCAGCGCGACGGAGTTGAACCCACCCTCCGGGATGATGACGTCGGCCCACCGCTTGGAGGGCTCGACGAACTCCAGATGCATGGGGCGGACGCTGTCGAGGTACTGGGCCACCACGCTCTCCACGGTCCGGCCCCGCTCGGCGATGTCGCGGTCGAGCCTCCGGATGAACCGGAGGTCGGCGTCGGTGTCCACGAAGAGCTTGATGTCCATCAGCTCCCTGAGCGCCGGTTCGGCGAGCACGAGGATCCCCTCGACGATGACGACGGGCCTCGGCTCGACGCGCTCCGGCTCCGGGAGCCGCACGTGGCGGGTGTAATCGTAGACCGGGAGATCCGCCGCCTTGCCGTCGAGGAGCCGGCGGAGGTCCTCCACCATCCTCGCGGTCTCCAGCGCGTTGGGGTGGTCGAAGTTCCGTTGGTGGCGCTGGGTCAGCGGCAGGTGTGAGAGGTCGAGGTAGTATCGGTCGTGGGTCAGCATGACGATCCGGTCCTCTCCGACCCTTCGCACCACCTCCGTGGCCACGGTGGTCTTCCCGGACCCCGTGCCACCGGCGATGCCGATGCAGAGAGGGCGCGATGTCATGACACGGCCGGCACCATCAGAGGTACTTCAACGTGTCCTTCGCGGCCGCCGCGTCCGGACCGTCGGGCTCCACCTCGAGGTAGTGCTCGAGCATCTTCTTCGCTCCGGCCATGTCGCCGGTGCGCAGGAGCAGCATCCCGTACTCGAACACGCACTTGCCGTAGTCCGGGTCCGCCTGGAGGCACTTCTCGAGCAGCGGTTTGGCGCCAGCATCGTCCATCTTGTTGAGGAAGACCGCCGCCTCGTTGAAGATCGCCGCGGGATCGTCGGGGTTGAGCTCCTGGTAGTGTTCGAGGTACCGGTCGTGCGCCTCCATGTCGCCCACATCCTTTGAGGAGTTGGCGGCGACGGCGAGGCAGGGGACGTTGTCCGGGTCGTTCTCCAGGCACGACTTCGCGGCGGCGAGGGCGCCCTGCGGGTCCCCGGCGTCGTACCGCAGTCGGGCCAGGGCGGCCCAGGCGCTGACCATGTCCGGCCGCGCCGCCACAGCCGCCTCGAGCTGCTTTGTGGCGCCGGCCTTGTCGCCGGCCTCGAGCAGCTTTTTCGCCTCGGCAAACTCCTTGTACCCCGGCTGTTCGAGCAGTTTCTGCTGCTCGAGCTGCATCACTTCCTGCTGGGTTTTCAGGGTGAACTCCTTGGTGAAGTCCATCGCCCCGACGGGAGCCTTGACGTCCTCCTCGTACGGAATGAAGCCGGGCGCCTCGATGTGGAAGAGGTAGTGTTTCGTGGCGTCGAGGATGAGGAAGGAGAAGGTTCCGTCGTCCCTGACCTTGATCGTCTTCTTGAAGTTGTTGATCGCCTTGGTCGTGACCGTGATGACGGCGCCCTTGACGGGGTTTCCGTCCTTGTCCATCACCTTGCCCTTGATCCGGGCCTGCGCCCCCGCCCACACCGTGGCGGGCACCAGCGCCCCAAGCAACCCAAGCACCAGTATCGTTCTGACGGTTCGACGCATCGTCACCCTCCCGTGTGCAACGGCACGTCTCCAGCATAACGCGTCCACCTGCCCCGCTCAACACACATTAAGGGACACTGTTTTTCTCTTGACATCCCCCTCTCGCTCTCCTACCCTGTTCCCATCACAACCCAAAGGAGGCACACCATGCCCCGGATGCCCCGTCTCAAGTTCTCCCACGTGGACACCTGGTAC
>JAMOVQ010000187.1 GCA_027067575.1 Thermoanaerobaculia bacterium
CGGTGCAGGGAGACCGGCGAACGGTCGTTGCCGAGGGGGTCGCAGGCCCGTCAGGGCCGGAGAGGGCGGGTGGACGGCTTACGACCGTCCGGTCTCCCAAACCGTCACCGACGCCGAAGGCGGCGAGCAGTACGGCGTATCCGGCGAGCCGTCCCGGGGTGCAGCCCGAGCCGCAGGAGCCGGGGCGCACCCGCCCCCACGGCCCCGGGGAGCGCAGCGACCCGGGGAAGCCGCGAAAGCGGCTCCGGCCTGCGACCGCCTCCCAACGAAGCGAGGAGGAGCCGCGCGGATCGTGCCCCGGGGCCGTCCCCGCAAGGGCGCGAGGATGAGCTGACCTGGCGGTCGTGACGACGAAGCGACCGCGGCGGGGGCCGGCCGCCGGTACGCCCCAGGCAAAGGCGGCCTCACATGACCGAAACGCGAACCTTACTGCCAGGGATCACCACGTCGGTCGCCTCCGGTTTCCTCCACACAATGACAGGAATATAGAAACAGTACGCCGGCCTCGCACGGTCAAGCTGCTTCACGAGCCGGGACGGCTCTGCTACGCTTCGGGCACGACGACCTCCGGGGGTGGACGATGCCTGCACTGGTCTCATTCGACCTCATCCTGCTGGGACTCAAGGATCCGGGGCCCACCGGCCGCTCGCGGTTCGCGAGCCTCATGGCGCGCCTGACGGAGCGGGACCCGATGGAGTTCAACGATCCCGCCGCGATGAAGGGCGCCCCGCTGTTCGAGGCGATCAGTGCCCAGCGCGCCCGGGAGATCACCGGGCTGCTCGAGGAGGCCGGCATCCTCGTAGAGATCCGGCCCGTGCCGGGACGCCCTCCATCCGGCGATCGGGAAGTCGTGGCGACCCGGGAGTGCCCCAGGTGCGGGTTCATTCAGCCCGCGGGTGATCCCGAGTGCCAGAAGTGCGGCCTGATCTTTGCCAAGTGGGAACGCGAACAGATCCAGCGGATGCAGCGGGAGCGGCAACTCGAGGAGACGCTGACGAAACTCGTGCAGGTCCGGGAGGAGTGGCGGGCCAAGGCCAAGCGGTACCTCGAACGGCACCCCCTTCCCGACGGTGCCGTCGCGCCGTTCCAGAAGCGGCTCCACCACGGGGAGATCCCGTTCGCCCGTCTGGAATCGGCCGAGGGACCGATCCTCATGACCTCACGCAGGATGCTCGTCACGAAGGGCGGGACCACGATCTCCATCCCGTACGAGATCATCGCCGACGTGGACGTCGGTGGGGGCCTGACCCTCAAGAAGGACCTGGTCAACCTCCAGCTCAAGTTCGCCGGTCCGCTCCCCGTGGGCCAGGAACAGCTCAAGTCGCTCCGCCTGCAGGTTACGAAGGAGTCCGCGACGATGCGGGACGTTGTGATGGACTGGGCGTTCGCCCGCTCGTTCGTCTGCGGCTCGTGCGGCGCGTCCGACATGGACTTCCGGGTTCAAAGGGGAAAGGTCCACGTCCGCTGCATGCACTGCGCAACGGACCACGAGGTCGATCTCGAGGAGGCCGTGGCCATTCCACTTCTCTCCGAGTGACGCGCCCGGACGGCCCCGATGCGGGACCGGCTACAATCGCTTTCCGGAGGTGACCATGTCCCGGAGGCCGATCCTCGTCCTGTCCATCCTGCTGGCGGCCGGCGCCGCCACGGCGTGCGGCGCCCGCGAGGCGCCTTCTGAAAAGCCCCCCGCCCGGATCGAGTGCCCCTCCCTGGACATCGTCCTCGTGGATCCACCCGCCGGGCTCAGGCTCGTCCGGAACGACGGAGGGACCGTGGTCCTCGAGGAGACCGGCAAGGAAGGGACCATCACCCTCGCCCGGGGGACCGAGGCCGAGGACTCGAACCTCGTGCAGGCGGTCAAGGACCACCAGGCGTCCATCGAGGCCCGGGAGGGCGCCGAGTACCTGGGCGTCCGGGAGCTCGTCACCCCGCTGGGGAGCGCGTACTGGTCCCGCGGCCGCTACCCCGTGGACGGGAAGACCGTGGAGGAGACGCGGATCGTCACGCTGCACCCCTCGGGCACCGGCATCCTGACGCTGACCTCCGTCTACCCCGCGGGGGACGACTCGAGCCAGCGGATTCAGACGCTCCTTGGGATCGTCGTGGGGATCGAGGCGCTGCAGCCCGCCGCCACCGGCGCCTCCTGAGGCCGGCTCAGTCCGGCTCCCCGGGCTCCTCCGTCGTCTCCCGGACGATGTAGAGCGGCCGGCCGCGAACCTCGTCGAGGATCCGTCCCGTGTACTCGCCGAGGATGCCGATGGTGACGAGCTGGACGCCCCCGAGAAACAGGATCGCGGCGACGACGGCCGCCTGGCCGGCCCACCCGTTCCCCGCGGCCCGGAGCCCCACCGCCGCTGCCACGACCGCCGCGGCGAGCGCAGCCGCCGCGAGGCCGAGCACCGTGGCCAGCCGGAGCGGCACGGAGGAGAACCCGACCAGCCCGTCCACGGCAAGCCGCACCATCTTGCGGAGGGGGTACTTGGTCTCGCCGGCGGCCCGGGCCTGCCGGTGGTACCGGACGGCGGTCTGGGGGAACCCGATCCAGGAAACGAGCCCGCGGTTGAAGCGGTTGTGCTCCGGCAGCGCCCGGAACGCCGCCACCGCACGCGGCCCCATCAGCCGGAAGTCCCCGGTGTCAACGGGGATGTCCACGCTGGTCAGGGCGCGAAGGGTCCGGTAGAACCAGCGGGCCGTGGCCTTCTTGAACCAGGTCTCGCCCTCGCGCCGCTCCCGCTGGGCGTAGACGACCTCGGCCCCCTCGCGCCACCTGGCGACCATCTCCGGGATGACCTCCGGCGGGTCCTGGAGGTCGGCGTCGATGATGACCACGGCCTCGCCCCGTGCGGCGGCGACCCCCGCGGTCAGCGCCGCCTGGTGCCCGAAGTTCCGGGAGAACCGGAGTCCGCGGATGCGCTGGTCCCGGCGGGAGAGCGCCGCGATCCGGTCCCACGTCGCATCGGTCGACCCGTCGTCGACGAACAGGATCTCGAACCCGTCCCCGACGCCGGAAAGGACCGCCGTCAGCCGCTCGGCCATGGGGCCGATGTTCTCTTCCTCGTTGAACGCCGGAACCACGACGCTGAGCTCGGGCCGATCAGCCACCGTCCACCTCCAGCCGCCACAGTCTCCCTGCAAGGTCCCCAAGCCAGAGTACCTTCCCCGACGGATCCCACGCCACCCCCGCGGGCACCATGTCGGTTTCGGGGAAGCCGAGCCTCCGCGCACGGCCGTCCTCCACGAGCCAGAGCGACCGTCCCGGCGGGTCCGTCGCCAGCCACCGCCCAGGACCGAGCACGGCGACCTGGGGGCGGGAGTAGAAGTCGGACCAGCCGCCGGGCAGCGGGACCGCACGCTCCACCTCGCCGCCGGCCGTCAGCACCACGAGCCGGTGGTGTCCCGTGTCGCAGACCAGCAGGTCGCCCGAGGGGAGCCAGGCGATCCCCACCGGTTCCAGGAGCGGGGACCGTTCCCCGGACGGCGTCAGCGTCTCCGCCGCGGCGCCGGGGCCCCGGTACACCACGATCCGCCGGTGGCCCGTGTCCGAGACGGCGATGGTGCCGTCCGCCGCCACGGCCACGGCGCGGGGTCCGTACCACCCCTCGGACGGCGGGGCGAGCTCCGTGCCCTCCCCTTCTTCCGGCGCGACCACGGCGACCCGGTGGTTCCATGTGTCGGCGACGACCAGCCGCCCGTCCGGCAGCCAGGCGGCGCCCTCCGGCTGGTTCCACCCGTCGCCGAACGGGTTCCTCCGGAGCTCGCCGTCCGGCGTGCGGAGGAGGACGGCCGACAACGTGCTGTCGGTGATGGCGAGCCCGGCCGGACCCCAGGCCAGCTCCCGCGGCTCGCCGAGGAAGCCTTCGGCTTCCACCGTTGCGGACCGGACGCCCAACGCCTCCCGGAGCGCCTCTGGCACCAGGGCCGTCCGGCTCTGGGGCACGTCGCTCGCCCGGCGCAGTACCACCACGTCCGTCGAGCCGATCGGCCCCCAGGGCCGCCGCGTCAGGAGCCACCGCACGACTGACCGCGGTGTCGGCTCACCCTCGTAGATCAGCCACCACGCCCGCAACGGGATCCGTTCCCGGAGGTAGCCGGGGCCCAGGCTCTCGCGGACCGACGCCTCCTCGGAGGGGTCGCACACCACCAGCGCGGGACGGCTTCCCCGCACCGGCGCACTCCAGCGGACGTCGAGGTGCCGCCAGTACCAGTTGAATGGCCACGCCGCCTCGCCCGACACCGCCGCCACGGGATGCTCCCCGGACGCGGCCAGCCGCACGCCCTCCTGTGCCACCCGGTGGGCCTCCGGCGTGGTCTGGACGAAGTGGAGCATCTCCACCCGGTCCGCCGCCGGGGTGATCTCGTCCAGGACGAAGCTGGCCACCACCGCCGCGGCGAGGGTGGCTCCGAGCGCCACCGACGCGACGGCCCGGCTCCACCAGCGTCCCCTGGGTCCGAACGTCCGCGCCAGCTGCGCGCCGGCCAGGGGGAGGAAGAACAGCACCTGGTGGACCTCCAGCCACGGCACCTTCTCGCCCAGGTAGCAGTACATGCCGACGGACGTGACGCCGAGTACGAGCAGGAACAGCTCCACGGGGCGCAGACGCCGCCAGCGCCGTGCGCCCCAGACCAGCGCCGCGCCGATGGCGAGGAACTCGTAGGCGCCGAGGCGCGGGAGGTGGAACCACCACGGACCGCCCACGCGCTGGATCGTGTGCTGGTGCCACCAGTACCGGATGGCGATCACGGGGAACGCCCAGTCTCCCGGATGCCGGAAGCCGAACGTCATCAGCGGCACGGTCACCAGGACGAACACGGAGACCGCCGCGACGGCCAGCCAGAAGCGGTCCGAGAGCCAGGCCGCGGCGCGCCGCACGGCGCCGGGGAGCCCCTGGTCGAGTCCGACCAGGGCGGCGGCGAGAGCCACCAGTGCCGCCGTGACGTAGGCGTTCTCCTTGGTGGCGAACGCCAGTCCCGTCCAGACGCCGAGCCAAACCCAGGCCCGGCGGGAACCCCGGACGGCCCGGTACCAGGCGAGCAGGGCCGCCGACGCGAACAGCGCCTCCAAGACGTCCATCCTCAGGAACCGCCCGAAGAACAGCGTGACGGGCGAGATGGTGACCAGGAAGCCAGTCCACCAGGCGGCCCGTTCGCCGAACGGCCGCCGGAGCCCCCACGCCACCAGGAGCAACGCGATCCCCGCGAGGGCGACGGGCAGCCTAGCCGTGAAGTCCGTGTCGCCCAGCAGCCGCTCGCTGGCCGCCGTCAGGTAGTACAGCACCGGGCCGTGGTAGGTCGGGTCGTACCGGTACACGCCGCGCTGGGCGAGGTCCCAGGAGAGCTTGGCGTGGACCGACTCGTCGTGGTGGTAGCTGCGCGACCCGAGGCCCACGAGGTGGAGCGCCACCGAGAAAGCAACCAGCGCCCCCCACGCCACGAGCCGCCGCCTGGCCGGACTCACCGGGCGCCCCCGGGCTCGACGATCACCGTCCCGCCCTCCACCACGTGGGGGCCGGCCTCGAGCACGCCGCGGAGGCCGTCCGCACCGTACCGCTCCCGCTCCAGCGCGCCCACGGCGACGAGCGTGATCCCGTTCTCCCGCGCCAGCCGCCGCACCGTCTCCGGCCGTCCGGACCCGTACAACGCATCGAGAACTCCCTTCCGCCGTTCGAGCTCCGGCCCGATGGAGGGCCCACGCCACACCCGCTCATGGTTCTCCCAGCCCAGAAGGGCCGGGACGCCCGACGCGGCCGAGAGCCGCCCCTCGTGGGTGTAGGCGCCCCCTGGCGCCTCGGCGAGGACCGTCCCCGGCGGCTGGCGGCGCAGGAACCGCACCGCGGCCCGGTCACCCGCCCCCATCCACGCGAGGCCGTCGAGCCCCAGGGGCCGGGCCGTCAGCGGTGCGGCCAGCACGAAGGCGGACTGGGGCGCCACGAGGAGGGCGAGCACCGCCGTCGCCCAGGACCGGGCGCCCCGCGAGGGCAGCCAGCGCCGGATCAGCACTGGCAGGGCGAGCCCCAGCAGCGGCCACGCCTGAATGTACGCCTTGAACACCGTGTTCATCCGGTGGAGCGCGCCGCCGTACGGGTCTCGGACGTACAGGACCTCGGGAACGAGCAGCAGGAAGACGCCGAGTGCCGCCAGGAGCAGCGCCGGCCGATCCGCCCCGGCGTCCCCCGCCAGGGCGGAGGCGGCGAGGAGCAGGAGGATGGCTGCGAGGAACACCGTCACCGGCCGATCCGAGATCGCCGCGGCCAGCACGAGCAGCGCCAGGAGGCCGAGCGTGACGCCGAGCCGCCTGTCCGGCGCCGGCCCGGCCGAACGGTGGAGCGCTGCGACGGCCGCCCCCGCCGCCGGCAGGAGCAGCGCACCGCCCCAGAGCAGCAGCCGGTCCACCGGCGTCCAGGCGTGGACGAGCCCCAGCCCCTGGAACGGCGGATGGAACGCCAGCTGGAACGGGGCCGTGACGAGCCAGCCGCCGAGCGCCACGGCGGGCACCGCGAGCCAGCGCGAGCCGCCGGGCTCCCACGGCCAGCGCCAGGTTCCGTCGCAGGCGGCGATCAGGACCGAGACCGCCGCCAGCGTCACCGGCATCGCCCACGGGTTCGCCGCCCAGGTGACCCCGAACGCCACGGCGATCGCCGCGACCCGCCGGATCGTCGGACGACCTTCCCCGCCGGGCAGCGCCAGCAGGACCGCCAGGAACGCCAGCGGCATGGAGAGGAGGTGCGGGTGGAGGTCACCGAGCCAGAGCGTGAACAGCGGAAACTCCGTGATGGTGTCGGGGATCGTCCGCGACGACGCCCACAGGTCGATCCCGCCGCCGAGGAGCTGCGGCCACCCCGCCGCCGTCCCGGCGAACAGCGCGAAGAACGCCGCGGCCGCGCCGGCCCGGGACGAGCCCGAAAGCCGCGTCCCGATCCGCCACGCCAGCGCCGCCAGCAACCCGCCGAGCGCCGCAGCGATCAGGTTGTACCCGGTATCCAGGACGAGCCGTGCGCCCTCGAGCGGCGCCGTCCAGACCAGCGCGCCCCAGTAGTAGTACGGAAGCGTGTGGCCGGAGAGCCACATGTCCGGCGGCGGGAACCCCCTCGCCCGCAGCAACGTCGAGAGGATCCCGAGGTCCATCAACTTCTCGGTGTCCACGATCGCCGGCCGGGGAAGGCGGATCCACAGGACGGCGAGCGCCCCCGTCCAGAACGCCAGCTCCGCGGGCCACACCCGCCGCCAGGGGCACCCGTCGGCGCGGAACCGGACGGCCCCGGCCGCCGCCAGCGCCACGCCGGCCGCCAGGGCGACGGCGGACCACGCCCCGAGCCCGAGGCAGCCCGCCCACCACGCCGGGAGCGCCGCCGCCACGAGCCCCGCCGTCCGCCCGCCGGCCCACGCATCCTCCGGAGGCAGGCCCGCCGCCCTGAGGACCGCGTACCCGCCGGCCCCTGCCACGAGGAGGACGACGGCGAACAGCACCATGATCGGGGATTCTACACGAGGGCCGTCCGGGGCACCCCGCCCCACGCCCGAAGCCGGCCGCTCAGGAGTCCCCGAGCCGTTCGAGGATCGCCCCGGTCAGCTCGAGGCCCAGGGTGACCCATACCGCGATGGCCCGGGCGGAGGCGCCCTCCTCGTGGACCCCGGCCGACACCACCGTCACGGCGCCCAGGCGGGCCGCCAGCGTCTCCGCCATGGGCCGGGCGATCGCCTCGTCCCTGTGGCGGGGCAAGGCGAGCACGGAGACGGTGGCCGATCCCCCCTCCCCTCCCCTCGGCACGGCGAGAACCACGCACCCCACGTGGGGCCGGTCCCCGCCCCCCACCGACACGACGAGATCCTCCCCTTCCCTGACGACCACCGCGCGAAGGACCCGTCCGCCGTCCCGGACCGAGACGGCCAGCGGCTCACCCGCCATCGGCGGCCTCCGCGGGCCCGGCCTCCTCCGGCAGCTCCCCGCCGTCCCCAGCCTCCGCCGTGAGACCGGCGAGCAGCTCCTCGGCCCGTCCGCTCGAGACCAGCAGGGTGAGCGTCCCGCCAGGCTCTCCGTCCAGCGAGAACCGGAAGACCGGCTCCCCTCCCGACACCACGAACAGCCGGAGCAGATTCCCGCCGGCCTCCCGCTCGGCCTCCCGCACGGTGGCGAGTGCCTTTGCGTCGCTCAGTGGCACCTCCACGAGATCGGCCTCGCCCGACTCCAGCCTCCGAAGCCATTCCGGCAGATCCACCGGACCCGCACCCAGGAGATCGAGCCAGGCGCGGGACCGCCTGCCGATGTCGTCGGGGGGCCGGTGGAGCGCCACCACGGGGTGCTCCACACCGAACTCCCGGTGGACCGTCTCCGCCGCCAGCAGGTTGAGCTCGTCGTTGGTCGTGATGCACAGCACCAGCGTGTCGCGCTCCACGCCCGCCTCCTCCCACGTCCCGGCCTCCCGGGCGTCGCCGCACACCACCTCGACCCCAGCCTTCCGGAACCGGTCGAGCCGCCAGCACGTCCCGTCCACCACGACCACCGTCCGCCCCAGCGCCCCGAGCGCCCGGGCGAGCACCTCGGCGAGGGGGTTCGCCCCGAGAATCACGACCCTCCGGCGCCCCGGTTCCCGGGTGTAGCCGAGCAGCGATGGCAGCCACATCGCCGCCGCTGTGGCCGCCGCTCCCGTCACGAGGATGGTCAGGTACACGAGCCCCTCGAGCCGGTCGCCGCCCGCGATCCCCGCGGCCTCCAGGTGCCGGGACGAGAGCGAGACCACCGCCGCCGCCACGATCCCGCGCGGCGCCGTCGCCGCGATCAGCGCCCGCCCCCGCCAGTCCGGCCGTTCGCCCCGGACCGAGAGGAGGACCGAGACGGGCCGGACGAGGAGGATCAGCCCCGCGGCAACCGCCAGGCCGGCGACGCCCAGTGACAGCATGGCCCCCACGTCGAGCTGGCCCGCAAGCAGAACGAACAACGCCGAGATCGCCAGGGTGGTCAGCTGACCCTTGAACGTCTTCAGCGACACGAGGTCCGGCAGGTCCGACGCCGAGATCGTCAGTCCCATGACCACGGCGGCGAGGATGCCCGATTGCTCGGCCTGGGACTCCGAGACGAGGTAGGCCACCATCAGGAGCGCCAGCACCGTCAGGTTGCGGAGCTCGCCGGTCAGCCACCGGCGCCGGAGCACGAGGCGCGCCGCAGAACCCGCGGCGAACCCGACGATGATCCCCGCCGCGGCCAGCACGGCGACCTCCGTGACCATCTCCCGCGCGGGAATCCCGGCCCGTTCGATCCACTGGAGGACGAGGTAGGCGAGCACCGCGCCCACGGGGTCGATGATCAACCCCTCGGAGGAGAGAACCGTCTTGACCTCCCGCGGGGCCACCATGTGGTGGAGCAGCGGGACGATCACCGTGGGCCCCGTCACCGTGACGATCGCGCCGAACAGGAGCGCCGGGCCCCACTCCAGGCCGCCCAGGGCGTGGGCCAGCCAGGCGCCGCCGAGCATGGTCACCGCCGCGCCCACCGTGACGAGGTTGCGGACCACGCCGCCGACCTCGGCGAGCCGCCGGTGGTCGAGGGAGAGCCCCCCCTCGAACAGGATCAGCGCCACGCCGAGGTGGATCGCCACCTCCAGGACGTGCCCGAGCGAGTCCGGCTGGAACCAGCCGAGCCCGGCGGGCCCACACGCCATCCCCAGCAGGAGCAACGGCAGGATCGCCGGCAGCTGCAGCCGCTCGGCGATCAGCTGTGCCGCAACCCCGAGGGCCACCACCACGACGATCGTCGTCAGCACCATCACCCCAGGGTACTACGCCCCGGCGGTGCTACCCCGACCGCGACCGGCGAGAGCCGCCACGACCACGGACGGCCACGGCCCGGCCTACCCCTGCTGCCTCCGCGGGCGCGGCGGCGGTCCGGAGACGCCCTTTCCGGCGGGGGTCAGTCCTTCTTCGACCCCTTGAGCGCCTCCATCAGCTTGGCGCCGAACGCCGTGGAACCGCCGGACGAGGCACCGGTCGACATGTGCCCCGAGTACTCCTCCCGCTCCCTGTCCCGCTTGTAGGCGCGGATCGAGAGGCTCATCCTGCGGCGTTCGGGGTCGATGGACAGGACCTTTGCCTGGACCTTCGTCCCGGGCTCGAGCGCCGTCTTCGGGTCCACGTCCCGCCCCATGCCGAGCTCGGAGATCGGGATCAGCGCGCTCAGCCCGGGTTCGAGCTCGACGAAGACACCGAACGGCGCACCGTTCTCCACCACGCCCTCCACGACCTGACCCGGCTGGTAGCGCATCTCGATCCGCTCCCAGGGGTCACGATCGGGCAACGCACGGAGCGTCAGCGACAGCCGCCGCTGCTCGGGGTCGACCTCGCGGACCCAGCCCTCGATCTCCGAGCCCACCTCGAGCTCCGGGGAGTCCAGCGTCATCCCGGGCGGGAGCTGGCTGGTGTGGAGCAGCCCGTCCAGACCGGGCTCGATCTCGACGAAGACACCGAAGTCTGCCTTGCGGACCACGCGGCCCGTGAACTTCGAACCCACCGGCATCCGCTCCTGGAGGTTCGCCCAGGGATCGTCCTGGAGCGCCTTCATGCTCAGGCTGATCCGCCGCTTCTCCTCGTCCATGTCGAGGATCTTGACGCGGACGGTCTCGCCCTCCTGGAGCACCTCCTTCGGGTGCCGGACACGCCGGTGGGAAAGCTCGGTCACGTGGACGAGCCCGTCGACGCCGCCGAGATCGACGAACGCCCCGAAGTCGGTCAGTGAGCGGACGGTTCCCTCGACCTCGTCACCGGGGTTCAGGCGCTCCCACGCCTCCTTCATCGCCCGTTCCTTCTCCTCCCGGAGCAGGGCGGCGCGGGAGACCACGAGCTGGCGCTTCTCCGGCGCGTACTCGAGAACCCTGAACCGGTACGTCTTGCCCAGGTGGACATCGAGGTCCGGGGTCCTGACGTCGTCGATCTGGGATGCCGGGCAGAAGCCGCGGACCCCGGCGATGGTCACGTCGAAACCGCCCTTGCGGCGTCCGACGACCTTCCCTTCCACCGGTTCGCCGGTCTCCGCCGCCTGGCGCAGCTCCTCCTTCAGCGCCCGTTCGAGGGCCTGGCGGCGGGAGACGCGGAGCTCCTCGCCGTACTCCGTGACCACCACCTCCACCGGGTCGCCCACGCCGAGCTCGTCCAGCTCTTCACGGGGCAGGACGGCCTCGGACTTGCCGCCCACGTCCACCATCGCCACGTCGCCGTGGATCGCCACGATCGTGCCCTTGACCAGCTCGCCGGGACGCATCTCCTGGGCGCCGAGGTTCTCCTGCAGCGCCTGTTCGAACTCACTCATCACGTTGTCGTTGGAACCGTTCTCCATGGTAGGCCTCACTGTGCGGATCTGCGCGGCCCCGGGGCCGCACGGAGCGAAAGGATACCACACCCCGGCGCCCGGCGCGCTCCGGCCTCCCCGCCTTCCCAAACCGGTCCGCACCGTCTCCGGCCGGGGTGTTGACAGTCCCGGGACGGCTTGCTAGATTGACGCTCCCCGGCGATGCCGGGACGCGAGCGGGAGTAACTCAGCGGTAGAGTGCGACCTTGCCAAGGTCGAAGTCGCGGGTTCAAATCCCGTCTCCCGCTCCATCTTCCTTCTTCTTCCCATTCCAGGCCATCTCCCCCAGCACTGAGCCAACGCCGGAACGCTACTCCTCGGCCTCGAGCGTCATGCGGACCGTGCGTTCCTCGCCGTCCCGTGCGACGGTCAACGCGACCTCGTTGCCCGTCCCGGCCGCTTCGAACTCGTAGAGCAGATCGTCCACCGAGTGGACCGGGTGCCCGTTCACTGCGACGATGACGTCGCCCAGGACGAGCCGGCGGCTCCACGTGGAACGGATGCCCACGAGCCCGGCACGGTCCGCCGGGCCGCCCCGGAGCACCTTGCGGACGACCACGCCGTCCACGCCGAGCTGCGCCGCCCACCGGTCCGGCAGCGGGATGATCCCGATCCCCGGCTGGATCGGGTGGCCGTACCGGAGCAGCTGGGGAACGAGCCGCTCGACCGTGTCCACCGGCACGGCGAACCCGATCCCGGCCGAGGCGCCGCTGGGGCTGTAGATCGCCGAGTTGATCCCGATCAGCCGCCCCCGGGAGTCCAGCAGCGGCCCGCCCGAGTTCCCGGGGTTGATCGCGGCGTCGGTCTGGATGACGTCGCGGATGATCCGCCCGCCCGGCGACCGCAGCTCCCGCCCGAGGGCGCTGACCACACCGACGGTCAGCGTGTGGTCGAGGCCGAACGGGTTCCCGATGGCCAGCACCTTCTGGCCCACCACGAGCTGCGACGAGTTCCCGCGGGGCAACGGATGGAGGGCCGAGGCCGGTGCGCCGATCTTCAGGACAGCCAGGTCCTTGTTCGGGGCCGCGCCCACGACGGTGGCGCCCCACTCGCTCCCGTCGGCCAGCGTCACCCTGAACCGGTCGCCGTCCGCGATGACGTGGAAGTTCGTCACCACGTGGCCCTTCCGATCCCACACGAACCCCGACCCGGACCCCTGCGGGACCTGGAGGACGTCGAGGGAGAACAGGTCCCGCCGGAGCGCCACCGCCGTGATGAACACGACGGAGTCCGCCGCCTGCCGGAACACCGTGATGGTCCGGACCTCGTCCCTCCCAAGCCCCTCGGGGATCGGGGGCGCCTTCGCCACCCCCTGCGCTCCCGCACCCGCCGCCTGTCCGGCGAGGAGCACCACGCCCGCCAGCATCGCTCGAACCGCCGCCCGTCGTCCCGTCCGCCGCATCGCGACCTCCCTTCCGCGCTCCGCTCACCGGTCCAGGTGGGCCGTTCCCGAGTCACCCATCTCGACGCCACCACCGGGAAAGTACTCCCGCCAGCGCCGCGAGACGAGCCCGGCGGTCTCCGGATCGCACTCGACCACCGCCGGGTACCACGGCTTCGTCCGGGCGTCGAGGACCACCGTGCCCTCCCGGACCACGGACCCGCCCTCGAGCCGTTCCACGGCGGCCCTCGTGTCCCGCGCCGGGTCGAACCGCGTGAACACGCTCCACAGGAACGAGGTCGACGTCGCCACCGCCGCCTCCGGGTCGTCCACGAGCGCCACGAGGGGCCACGACGCCAGCCCCTCCGCGCGGGCCAGCCGGGCGGCCGCCTCCGGTTCGTCCTCCCACCCCGGCCCGCCCACCACCATGCACCCGCGGCAGAAGGCGCGCGCCGGGCCGAACCCGTTCGGGAGCCGCACACCGTCCGCTCCGGCGGGCAGCTCCCGCCGCACGGGACCGACCCCGATCCACACACCCTTGGAGCCCCGGTTGACCTCGGGTCCGGCGTAGTCGAGGGTGTCCATCGCCGTGCAGGGGAACAGGTGGAGGTCGGGACGGGGGCCGGTCCGCTCCAGCACCGTCTCCAGGACGGCCCGGAAGTCCCGGAGATCCACCCGGGCGTCCGTCACGAGCAGGAACTTGGTCAGGGCCAGCTGCCCCTCCCCGAGGATCCGGAACGCCGCCGACAGCGCCTCCCGTGCGTACCGCTCCCGGACGGCGGCCGCCGCCAGGGCGTGGAACCCGGTCTCGCCGTACGACCACAGCGCGTCGACGGCCGGCATGACCAGCGGGAACAGCGGCGAGAGCAGCTCCTGGAGCAGCTCCCCGATGTGGAAGTCCTCCTGCCGCGGCTTGCCCACCACCGTGGCCGGGAAGATCGCGTCCCGCCTGCGGACGATCCGCTCGACCTCGAGGACCGGGTAGTCGTGCCGGAGCGAGTAGTACCCGTAGTGGTCGCCGAACGGCCCCTCCGGATGCCGCCGTCCGGGCGGAACCGAGCCGACGATGGCGAGCTCGGCATCGGCCGGGACGGGGTGTACCCCCGCGCCCTCCGCCACGCGCAGCCGTCGTTCGAGCAGGAACGCGGCGAGCAGCAGCTCCGGGACGTTCTCCGGAAGCGGGGCGATGGCCGAGACGATCAGGGCGGGCGGCCCGCCCAGCACGACGGTGACGGGGAGCGCCTCGCCGCGCGCCTCGGCCTCGGCGTGGTGGAACCCTCCCCCCTTCCCGATCTGCCAGTGCATCCCCGCGAGGCGCGGCCCGTGCACCTGCATCCGGTAGATGCCGAGGTTGGCCCCCTTTCCCGAGGGGCTCTCCGTCAGCACCAGGGGCAGCGTCAGGAACGGCCCCCCGTCCTCCGGCCAGCCGGTCAGGGCCGGGAGGGTCCTGAGATCCGGCGCGTCGTCCACGACCTCGAGGACCGGAGCACGCCGGACCCGCCGCGTCCCGAGACGGAGGAGGCCGGCCAGGCCGCGCCGCCCCCGCCAGAGCGCCCGGGGGCCCTCCCCGGGCACCGAGGCCGCCAGCTCCACCAGCCTCGCCACGCGCTCCGGCGCATCGGGCCCGAACGCCAGCGCCGCACGCTCCCGGGTGCCGAACAGGTTCGTCGCCACCGGAAGGTCCGAGCCCCTGACAGCGGTGAACAGCAGCGCCGGCCCGTCGGCCGCGGCCACCCGCCGGTGAATCTCGGCGATCTCCAGACGGGGATCGACCTCGGCCGAGACCACGGCCAGCTCCCCGCGCCGCTCGAGCTGCGCCAGGAACTCCCTCAGGTCACGCGGCGCCCATCGGCCATCCACCCCCGAACCATACCCGGAACTGCCCCACCCCGCCAGCACGAAAAAGGGACACTGTTTTATAGATACCGCGGAGAACAGGGTTCTTCCGGGCTTCCGGCCACGTTCGTGGTGACCTCGGTGTCCGTGAGACGGACCCGTCCGCGGAACGGGAGTGGTACAGTGCGCCCGCGGAACGAGGGAGGGGCGATGGCTCGACGGCTGGCGTTGCACTGGCAGATCCTGATCGCCCTCGCGGCGGCGGTGGCCGCCGGCGTGTTTGGCGGACCCGACGCGGCGATCGGCGGACTCCCCCTCGTCGAGGTGTACGGTTTCCTGGGGACGATCTTCCTCAACGCCCTCAAGATGCTGATCGTCCCGCTGATCGCCTCGTCCATCATCGTGGGGATGGTCGGGATGGGCGACTCGGCCGCCGTGGGCCGGCTCGGCATCCGAACCCTCGTCTACTACACGGTCACGACGCTCCTGGCCATCCTGACGGGACTCGTGCTGGTCAACGTGTTCCAGCCCGGAATCATCGGCGGCCGGCCCGCCGGCGAGGTCCTCCACCTCGGTACGCTGCCGGCGTCCGTCGCGCAGAAGGTCGAGGGCCACGGCATGGGAGAGCTCGTCCGGGTGATCCTCCGGATGATCCCCGAGAACGTGGTGGCGGCGGCCTCCGACAACGGCCGGATGCTGGCGGTGATCGTCTTCTCCCTGCTGTTCGGGTTCTTCATGATGCGGATCCCCGAACCGGGTGCGGGCACCCTCAAGGCGTTCTGGCAGGGCGTGCTCGACGTCATGATGGGCATCACGGATCTGGTCATGCGAATCGCTCCGCTGGGCGTGTTCGGGCTCGTGGCGAAGACCGTGGCCAACACCGGATTCGCGGCGTTCCGGCCCCTGTTGGGGTTCTTTGCCGTGGTCGTCGCCGGGCTGCTTTTCCACTCGGCGGTGACCCTCCCGCTCCTCCTGCGGTTCGCTGGCGGGATCCGCAATCCGTACGACCATGTGAAAGCCATGGCGCCGGCGCTGCTGATGGCGTTCTCATCGTCCTCTTCCTCGGCGACGTTGCCCCTGACGCTGGAGTGTGCCGAGCGGCGGGCGGGGATCCCGAGACGGATCGCCTCGTTCGTGCTGCCGCTGGGTGCCACCGTCAACATGGACGGCACAGCACTCTATGAGTGCGTGGCCGCAATGTTTCTCGCGCAGGCGTACGGGTTACACATGGGGTTCGGCACCCAGTTCGTGGTGGTGCTCATGGCGCTGCTGACCTCGGTGGGGGTGGCGGGCGTGCCCTCGGCGTCGCTGGTGGCCATCACCATCATCCTCTCGGCCATCGGGCTTCCACTGGAGGCTCTCGGGCTGATTCTCGTCGTCGACCGGGTCCTCGACATGATGCGAACGGCGGTCAACGTCTTCTCCGACTCGTGCGGCGCCGCCATCATCGCCCGCCGGCTCGACGCAGGCAACCCAACCGCCGATGCCACGGACGCCGAACCGGCGTGACCGGTCGGCCGCCTAGAGCCGAACCGTCCCGCCCGCAGGCAACGCGGAGGCCAGCCTCCGACCCACCACGCAGTGAACACCACTTGACACAAACCCGGGATCGAACACGGCGATGCCGGGGTTGCCGTTCCAGGCCTCCCCGTGGAAGCCGTCCAACGGCACCCTCCCCACCGCACACGCACCCGCTGCGTCTCGCCTCAGCGGCAGGGTCGCTCAGCGCCTTGCCCGACGCCTGACGGCGCGGCGGTCGGGCTTGAGGCCGACGGGCGCGAAGTCGAGCCGCATCTCGTCGAGGTCGACTTTCACGAGGCGGACACGGATCCGGTCCCCCAGGCGGTAGACCTTCCCCGACCGCTCCCCGACGAGCCGCTGCCGCCGCTCCTCGAACGTGTAGAAGTCGTCCACGAGCTCGGTGATGTGCACGAGCCCCTCCACCAGCATCTCGTCGAGCTGGACGAACAGCCCGAACTCCGTGACGCCGGTGACGTGGGCGTCGAACACTTCCCCCACCCGATCGCGCATGAACAGGACCTTCTTCCAGTGGATCACGGTCCGCTCGGCCTGCTCGGCCTGGCGTTCGGTGGTGGAACACCACTCCGCCAGCTCCCCGAACCGCTTCTCCAGCTCCTTCCGTTCCGCCTCCGGGACGGCGCGGCCCTCTTCGAGCAGTCTGCGCAGCATCCGGTGGACCACGAGGTCGGGGTACCGCCGGATCGGGCTGGTGAAATGGAGGTAGGCGTCGGTGGCCAGGGCGTAGTGCCCCAACGGCTCGGCGGAATACACCGCCCGCTTGAGCGACCGCAGCACCAGTGTGGAGACGAGCCGCTCCTCCGGGGTGTCCTCCACAGCCTCCAGGACCTTCTGGAGCGACGCGGCCGGCAGGTCGTGGAGATCGCCCTCGAGCGTGATGCCGAGCTCCGCCAGCACCTCCTGAAGGACTTCGAGCTTCTCGGGATCGGGCGGCTCGTGGACCCGGTAGATCGCCGGCTGCCCGGCCCGCATCAGCATCCGCGCAACGCACTCGTTGGCGGCCACCATCAGTTCCTCGACGAGCCGGTGCGCACGGTTGTGGCTGCGGTTCTCGATCCCCACCATCCGCCCCTCGGGGTCGAGCAGCACCACGGGCTCCGGCAGGTCGAAGTCCAGGCTCCCCTTCTCCCGCCGCCGCCGCCCCAGGCGCCGGGCCGCCTCGTCCAGCAGTTGGAGCGATTCCGCGAACGGCCGAGTCTCCTCGGGCCACTGCGAAAACGGCTGTTCGATCCACTCGAACACCTGGTCGTAGGTCAGCCGCCGGATGGAGCGGATCAGCGAGGGCCGGGCCTCGGTCCGGCCGACGGTCCCGTCCGGCCGGACGGTGAACCGGACGGTGAAGGCGTACCGGTCCACACCCTCCCGGAGCGAGCAGAGGTCGTTGGAGAGCCGCTCGGGGAGCATCGGCACGCACAGGCCCGGGAGGTACACGGAGGTTCCCCGTTCCCGGGCCGAGCCGTCGATGACGCCGCCCTCATCGACGTAGCGGGCCACGTCGGCGATGTGGACCTCCACGACGATGGCACCGTCGCGGCCCTTCGTGGCGTTGAGGGCGTCGTCGAAGTCACGTGCCGTCACCGGGTCGATGGTGATCGTCGGCCGTCCCCGGAGGTCCCAACGCCCCTCTTCCGGGACCACCACACCGTCCAGAGCCTCGGCGGCCCGGATCACATCAGGCTCGAACTCCTGCGCGATGCCGAACAGGTGGAGCACGGCCCGCTCCTCGACCCCGGGCTCCCCGGGAACGCCGAGCCGTTCGAGCACGCGTCCCTTCGCCGGACGGCGATCTGCGGGAGGCGTGTCCAGCGAGACCAGCACGAGCTCGCCGTGCCGCGGCCGATCGCCGGCACCGAGCCCCACCGGCAGGATGGTGAACCGGAGCTTCCGGTCGAGCGGTACGACGTGCGGCCGTGTCCCCTCGCACACCCACCGGCCCACGACGGCCGAGTGGCGTCTTTCGAGCACACGGACCACCACGCCCTCGGCCAGCCCCCGCTCCCGCGCTCGTCGCCTGGGCGCCTCCAGCCGGACCGCGACGAGATCGCCGTCCAGCGCCCCCTTGAGCCCGCGGCGCGGGATCAGTACCGGCTCCCCCCCCTCCTTCGGCCGCACCTCGGCGCCCCGGTGCGTCGAGCGCAGCCGCCCCACGAGCAGGCGGCTGTGCTCCGCGGCGTGGTACCGCCGGCCCCGGCCGGCCACCACGGCGCCCTCCCGCTCCAGCTCGCGCACGATTCCCCGGATCCTCCGCCGTACCGACGTTCGTTCCTCACCACTGCTGGAGACGAACTCGTCCGTCAGGTTTTTCAACGTCATCCCGGCCGATCGCCGTCGGGCGATGGCGGAGAGCACGCGTTCCCGCGTGACCGCGCCCTCCCGGTTACGGGACGTTCCTTTTCTCGTTCCCATGGTTGCCTCACGTTCCACGGAAGGCTGCAAACGCCGAGTCCTTCCCGGGCTTGACAGCACTTCCGCTCATGCTAGTATTCCCCCGCGCGTGCGAAAGTGGCGGAATTGGTAGACGCGCAAGATTCAGGATCTTGTGGGCGCAAGCCCGTGGGGGTTCGAGTCCCCCCTTTCGCACCAGACCACGAGAAT
>JAMOVQ010000188.1 GCA_027067575.1 Thermoanaerobaculia bacterium
GCCGAACCGGTCCACGAGGCCGAGCCGTTCGAGCGCCCGGCGGGCGGCTTCCCGGTGGGCAGCCTTCTTCGTCCTTCCCTCACCCTCGGCCACTGGCCGGCCGTCCCAGAGCACCTCCACCCGCCATACCTTCCGATGGTCCGGACCGCTCGCTCCGACCTCCCGGTAGACCGGGAGCGGGAGTCCCCTCGCCTGGGCGGCCTCCTGGAGCGCCGTTTTCGGATCCGCCATCGCCGCCAATTCCGGCTCGAGCGCGGCGACCAGGGGTCCGAACCGGCGCTCGACGAAGGCAAACGCCGCCTCCCACCCTCCGTCCCGCTCGATGGCCCCGATCACCGCCTCGAACAGATCCTCGAGTAGCGCCCGCCGGCGCCGTCCCGCGTCCTGACTCCGCCCGAGCTCGGCGGCATCCCCGAGACCCAGGTCTGCCCCGTGCCGTGCGAGACTCTCGGACCGGACGAGGAGGGACCGCATCCGCGTCAGCTTCCCCTCGTCGAGATCCGGGAACCGGTCGTAGAGCAGGCTGGCGACGGCGTGGCCCAGCACGGCGTCCCCGAGGAACTCGAGACGCTGATAGCTCTCTCCCTCGGTCGAGGGATGGCGGAGCGCCCGTTCGAGCAGCGTCACGTCCCGGAACCGGTAGCCGAGCCGCGTCTCCACGGCCAAAACCCTTTCCCGATCACCGTCCCCCGGAACCGTCATCGGCTGTTCCACTCTCCAGCCACTCCCCAGCCCTCGGCAGAGAGGAGCTGCAGCTCGACCTGGAAGGTGTTGGTCTCGAGGTCGAGGGAGAACACTCCGCCCATGGCCAGGACCGCCGGTTCCACGGCTGCCACCGTCTCGGACAGTCTCGCCCAGGCATCGCCCGGCATCTCCGGAACCCTCGGCATGATCCTGATGAGGACCGGAACCATCGTGCCGGCAGGAGACGGGACGACCTCGCTCCGCACGATCGTCGCCCGGACACCCCGTGGGATCGAATCCGCCGCCGCCAGCAAGAGCGTTGCAAGCACGACGAGCAACGTCCCCTCGGCCGCCCAGACCGGAGGGCCACCAGAGATCCGCTCCGTGGCGAGATCCAGTCCCTCGGCGCACAGCGGCAGGATATCGGCCAGCTCTCTGATGATCCGCTCAAGTGAGACCACCGACGGCGTCTCTCGCATCGGCGCCGACATCAGATCGACGAAGCGGACGAGCTTCCGCCCGCGTAAGACCGCATCGGAGATCCGATCGAGCCGCGCCCGGAGCACCGGAGAGAGTCCGGTCTCCCCGAGCGCCAGCTCACTGTTGAGCCCGATCGCCGCCAGGAGGTTCCCAAAGGCGTTCACCGCACCCTGGGCGCCGAGGAGCCTTGTCGCGGCAGCCATTCCAGCACCATCGGCTCGTCCAGCCCCCGATCCCGACCCGCCGGTTTCCTGAAGCTCCACCGCCGCCCGGGACGCCAGCGTCCTGAGCAACGTCCGCTCCCATTCGGCGAACCGACGCGCACCCCTGAGAAGGACGAGAATCGCGGCCACGACATCTTCCCCGTCCGCGACCACCGGGATGACGATCCCCGAATCGGCCGAGGCGGCCTTGACGACGGCCGAGCGGGGGAACCGGTCGCGGAGCCCTCTCTCGAACACGGCGAGATCCCGTGTAGAGAGGTCCGCAAGCGGAGAACCCTCGACCGTCAGGGCGCTCCCCGGACCGATTCCCATCAGACCAGCCACCGCCCGGACAACCGCCAGCGGACCGTGGAGATCGACGAAACAGCCGCACGTCCCTCCAACGAGCTCCAGGGCGAGCGCCGGAATCCGCTCCAGCAGTTCGGGACCGCGAAACCGGGCCAGGACCTCCATCAACCGGTGGCGGAGGCTCTCCTCCCGGATCGCCTCCGTCACATCCTCGAGCAAGAGATCCCGCTCCCCGGACGCCTCACCGCGGACGGCGAGAAACCGGAACCAGCGGGGCGGCTCCTCCACCTCGGCCCCACGGAAGGCCGGGGAGCATCCAGGCCCTTCCCGGAGCCACGCCTTGACGTCCTGCCGGTCCACGGGATGAACGAGTTCCAGAGCTCCTCTCCCCACGAGCCCACCGTCCGCGGTCACGAGGCCCCGGTCGCCCTCGGCGCCAGTCACCACCAGGTTCCGGTCGACCACGAGACGGAGCCAGCCCACGCGGCGCTGCTCACCCGGGGACACGGTGCGCCTCCAGACGATCCAGGACCCGTCCAATCCGTTCCCCGATCCGTGCCACGTGGCTCCCCCTCCAGTACACCCTGCCGCACCCCTCGCAGATCCGGAACCCATCCACCGTCGCCAGGACGAACGGAGGAACTTTACCCTCGACGGCCTCCCGCGCCACCGGCCGCACGACACCGTTGCACGCCGCACACCGGCTGCCGAAACACCCCGGATCCGGTTCGAGACCGAGCCGCTCGAACACCTCCACGAGCTGGTCCTCCAGCGCCTCCGCCCGGATCCACACCGTCCTGGGCCCGGCCGCGGCGAGCCCTCGATCCCGCGTCAGGAGCCAGCGCCCCTCCTCGGCGGCCCGTCGGGCCAGCTCCCCATCCTCCCCGCCGGCCTCGTACGCGGTATCGAACCCCATCAGCCGGAGCCACCGGGCGAGGGAGCCGAGCATCGCGTCGCACAGGAACCGGGGCATCGCGCCCATGCTAGCACGCGGACCGGCGCCTCTCCCGCTCAGGCGTGGTACCGCTCGCGGATCCTGGGGATCAGGTAGTCGTGGAACGCCGACTCGAGGTCGTACACCGGGGCGAGACCCCAGTCCTCCCGCGCCGTGGAGTCATCCACGTCCTCGGGCCACGAGTCGACGATCGCCTGCCGCTTGAGGTCGGGCTCGAACGTGATCCCGGCCCCGGGGAACGCCTCGAGAACGAGCCGGCGCACCTCCTCGGCGGAGGGGTTGAACGCGGTGATGTTGTAGACGACCCGGCTCAGCGCCTCGCGGGGCGCCCGGGCCAGCCGCAGCAGGGCATCCACAGCGTCGGGCATCGCCATGAACGGGATCCGCGTGTCCGGCCGGACGAAGCAGGCGTACGGCTCGCCGCGCGCAGCGGAATGAATCATCTCGGGCGCGTAGTCCGACGTTCCCCCCGAGGGAACCGTCACCGCGGAGATCAGCCCGGGGAACCGGATCGCCCTGAAGTCCACGCGCCCCGCCAAGTCCCCCGCCGCGAGCTGCTTGTAGTGCCGGCTGTAGTACCGGCCGAGCTGCTCGCAGTACAGCTTGTTGCACCCGTACATCGTGATCGGCTGGTTCCACTCGTGCTCCCGGACCCGTCCGGCCCGGTGCTTGGTTCCCAGGTCGGGCAGCCCGTACGCCGCGATGGAGCTCGGGTAGAGGAACCGCACCGGCCGGCCGTGCGACTCGCCCTGGGACTGGGCGAACGCCAGGAGGTTGAGCGTCCCCTCCACGTTGACCTCGTGGGCCGTCAGCGGCGTGAACTCGCCCCGGGTCGAGAGGATCGCGGCCAGGTGAAACACCATGTCCACCTCGTACTCCGACAGGATCCGGTCCAGCAGGTTCCGGTCGAGGATCGATCCGGTGAACTGGCGCTCCACGTGGGCGCCGAGCGTCTCGTCCAGCGGCTTGAGGTCCAGCGTGATGATCGAGTGGACCCCCTCCCCGGATAGCCTGTGGATCAGCCCGTGGCCGATCTCCCCCGCCGCTCCCGTGATGAGCACCACCGGCTTGCGCATCGTCACCTCCCGTTCGCCGTCAGGTTCGCCGACGGGACACCGGGTGTCAAGGGCGCGAAACTCCCGGAACTCCGGCCTTGACCGGCCGGGATGCGGGGCGATAATCGTCGGGCCGCCCGCAGGCGGCCGGGAGGAGGTTTCCCATGACGGTCAGGTTGGACGGCAGCTCGTTGACCATCGAGGCGATCGAGGCCGTGGCGCGGCGCGGGGAGCGGGTGGAGCTCGCTCCGGAGGCGCTGGAGCGGATCCGGCGGTGCCGGGCGTTCCTCGAGGAGCGGATCGCCGCCAAGGAGATCATGTACGGCGTCAACACGGGGATCGGCGAGTTCTCCGAGATCGTCCTCTCCGACGAGCAGATCCGGAAGTTCCAGCGGTACCTGATCTACAACCACTCCGCGGGGATCGGCGAGCCGGTCCCGCTGGACCGGGTCCGCGCGGCCATGCTGCTGCGGGCCAACGTCCACGCCAACGGCCACTCGGGGTGCCGGCCCGAGATCACCCTGACCCTGATCGAGATGCTCAACCGCGGCGTGACGCCGTACGTCTCGGAGAAGGGCTCGGTGGGGGCGTGCGGCGACCTGGCGCCCATGAGCCAGATCGCCCTCCTGCTGCTCGGCGAAGGGCAAGCGTACTACCGGGGCGAGCTGCTTCCCGGCGGGGTGGCCATGGAGCGCGCGGGGATCGCCGTCCCCGGGCTCGAGGCCCGGGATGGGCTGGCCACCATCAACGGCTCGAACCTGATCACCGCCATCGGCGCGCTGACCGTGTACGACACCGAGCGGTGGCTCAAGCAGGCCGAGATCGCCGCGGCCATGACGCTGGAGGCGCTCAAGGCCAACATGAAGCCGTACGACGAGCGGCTCCACCGGCTCCGGGGGTTCCCGGGCGCCGTCACCTCGGCGGCCAACATCAGGCGGGTGGTCGAGGGCTCGGACCTGCTGACGGGGAAGGAGAAGGTCCGGGTGCAGGACGCCTACTCCATGCGCTCCACGCCCCAGGTGCTCGGCGCGGCCCGGGACCAGCTCCGCTGGACACGGCAGCAGATCGAGATCGAGGCCAACGGCGTCGGCGACAACCCGATCTTCCTGCCGGAGGACGAGGAGGTCCTGACCGGCGCCAACTTCCAGGGAACGCCCGTCAGTCTGCCCCTGGACACACTGGGCGGGGCGATCACCATGGTCTCCGCGATCTCCGAACGACGCCTCAACCGGCTGACCAACCCCGCCCTCTCGGCGGGCCTGCCGCCGTTCCTGACCCGCGGCGCCGGGATGTTCTCCGGGCTCATGCTGAGCCAGTACACCGCCGACATGCAGATCGTCGAGCAGAAGATCCTCTCCACGCCGGCGTTCTTCCAGTCGATCCCGGCGGCGGCGGACCAGGAGGACTTCGTCTCCATGGGGATGAACTCGGCGCTCAAGACCCGCCGGATCCTGGACACGGCGTACGGCGTGCTGGGGATCGAGCTGATGGCCGCCGCCCAGGCGCTGGACTTCCGTGAGTTCACCCCGGGCCGGGGCACCCGGGCCGCCCACGCCGCCGTTCGCCGGCGGGTGGAGCACCTGGACGAGGACCGGCCGCTGTACCGCGACCACGACGCCATGATGGAGGCCGTGGGGGGGCTCGAGATCCTCGAGGCCGTGGAGTCCGAGATCGGCGAGCTCGCCGCGTACTGAGGCACCCGTGTCGGACGCCATCGACGAGCTCGTCGCCATCATGGACCGCCTCCGGGAGCCCGGGGGATGCCCCTGGGACCGGGAGCAGACGCTGGACACCCTGCGGGGCTACCTGCTGGAGGAGGCGTACGAGGCCGCCGACGCCGCCGCCTCGGGCGATCCGGAGAAGCTGCGGGAGGAGCTGGGCGACCTGCTGCTCCAGATCGTCTTCATGGCCCGGATCGCCAGGGAGAACGGCTGGTTCGACCTCGACGGCGTGGCCCGCGGGATCTCCGAGAAGATGGTCCGCCGCCACCCCCACGTCTTCGGCGACCGGACCGTGGCCGACGCGGACGAGGTCACCCGCAACTGGGAGGCGATCAAGGAGGCGGAGCGCGAGGGGCGGGAGGCGCAGTCCGCCCTGGACGGCATCCCGGCGAGCCTCCCGGCGCTGCTCAAGGCGTTCCGCATGACCGAGAAGGCCGCGGCGCTGGGGTTCGACTGGGAACGCCCCGGGGACGTCATGGCCAAGCTCCACGAGGAGGTGGACGAGCTCGAGCGGGAGGTCGGCGCCGGCGAGGCCGCCCGGGAGCGCGTCCGCGACGAGCTGGGCGACGTGCTGTTCGTCATGGCCAACCTGGCCCGGCACCTCGGGGTGGAGCCCGAGACGGCGCTACAGGGCACCAACGCCAAGTTCATGCGCCGGTTCCGCGCGATGGAGGCCGAGGCCCGCCGCTCCGGCCGCGCCCTGCGTGACATGACCCTCGCCGAGCTCGACGCCCTCTGGAACCGCGCCAAGCGAAGCGAACGGGACTGACGCAACCCGGGTCGCTACGCTCCCGGGCCCGGATCAAACCTCGGCGGCATGGGCCTCACCGGTAGCCATGAGGTCTCGCACGTGGGGACAGGACAGCGAGTAGTACACCATCCGGCCTTGCCGGCGCGCACTGACGAGGTAGCGATCGCGCAGCAGTCGAAGCTGGTGGCTGACCGCCGAGACACTCAGATCCGTCACTGCAGCAAGATCACAGACACAAAGTTCTTCCACGACCATCAACGCGTGAAGGATCCGGATCCTGGTCGGGTCGGCCACCGCGGAGAACAGGCGCCACAACGCCTCGACCTGGTCTCTGGGCAGTTCGGCCTTCTTGACTCTTGCCACCGCCTCCGGGTCGATCTCGTTGATGCTACAGACGGCGCTGTTCTCGTCGTTCCTTGCCATGCCGGTATTCTTGCACTCTTGAGCGCACCGGTCAACTGTCGAACCTTTCATGCCGCCCTTGACTGATCAATGAGGGCACTCCTGTTCCCCGTCTGGCTGAGGCATCGCTGGAAATGTGGCGGGCACTTCGGATTCCCTGCAACATGGCGTCTGGCAGTAAGACATTTCTGCACGGGAGGACCGAGGTGACGATGCGCAGGTTCTGCCTGGGGCGCCCGGTGTCCACGGGGTGATGCTCGAGGATGGTGGATCGTCCCCATCCAGGGGTTCGCCACACTTCCCACCGGTGCGGCGTTCCCGGCCGCTCGCCGGGGTCAGGAATCTCCGGACCGCTCCTCGCCCTCGCTGCCGTTCCGGTTCTCCTTACCGGCGTTCTTGAGCAGCCGGACCATCTCGTCCAGGTGCTCCTGGCACCGGGCGTAGACGGTGTCCGGCGTCCAGTCCCCATCGTCGTCCCGCGTACCTGCCGGGATACCCGTCAGGAGCTCGATTCCCTCTTCGACCCGTTCCACCGCCCAGACGTGGAACCGCCCCGCCTCCACCGCCTCAGCGACCTCGGGATCGAGGTGGAGGTCCGCAACGTTGGTCGCCGGTATCAGCACACCCTGCGTCCCCGTCAGCCCCTCCTGGCGGCACACCTTGAAGAACCCCTCGATCTTCTCGTTGACGCCACCGATCGGCTGCACGTTGCCGTGCTGGTCCACGGAACCCGTGACGGCCACGTCCTGGCGCACGGGAAGACCGGAAAGCGCGGAGAGGATCGCGTAGATCTCGGTGGACGACGCAGAATCGCCGTCGATCCCCCCGTACGACTGCTCGAACGTCACGGAGCAGGCGATGCTCAGCGGAACGGTCCGCGCGAACGTCCCCCGGAGGAACCCCGTCAGGATCTGGACGCCCTTGTCGTGGGTCGGACCGGACAGGCCGGCCCGGCGCTCCACGTTGATCACCCCCTCGCGCCCCAGCCCCACCTGGGCCGTGATCCGGATCGGGCGTCCGAAGGCGTGGTGGCCCAGATCGTACACGGCCAGCCCGTTGACCTGGCCCACGGCCTCGCCCTGCGTCTTGACCAGATAGATCCCCTCGCGGTACGACTCGAGCACCCGCTCCTCGCTCAGACTGTGGCGGCGGCGCTGCGCCCGGTACGCCTCCCGCACGTGCTCCGCTCCGATCGTGTCCGAGCCGTTCCGGCGCGCCCGGTGGGATGCCTCCCGGAGGACGTCCGCCAGGTCAGAGAACCGGCTGGAGAGCCGCCGCCGCCACCGTGCCTGGCACACGGCGATCTCGAGCATCGACGCAAGACCGTCGCGATCGAGCTGGAGCAGGCCCTCCTCGCGGATCACCTTCGCCAGCACGGAGGCGACGTCCGAGACCCCCCGGCGATCGGCCTCGACCACGGAGTCGAAGTCGGCGAGGATCTTGAAGATCTTCGAGAAATCCCGGTCGTGTCGGTAGAGGACGTCGTAGATCCCCCGGTCCCCGATCACCACGACCTTGACATCGAGGGGAACCGCCTCGGGCTTGAGCGCGGAAGCTCCGAGTACGAGACTTTCCATCGACTGGATCTGGACCCGCCGGTACTTCAGCGCCCGCTTGAGCGCCGGCCACACGCGTGCCTCCGCCAGGGCGTCATCGATGTTGATGACGAGAAACCCCCCGTTGGCCCGGAGGAGCGAGCCCGCGCGGATCTTTGTGAAGTCCGTCCGGGCCTCTCCCGAGGGCAGCAGGTGACGCTCCACAGCCCCGAACAGGTTGGTGTAGGTCGGCTCGGTCTCGAGAACGACGGGCCGTCCGCTGGTCGCCGAGTTGTCCACGGCGAGGTTGACCGCCCACCTGAGGGGGTCGCCCTCAGGGCCGAGCTCCTCGAGGTTTTCCTCGAGATCGGTCCGGACGGAATTGAGATATCCGTCCGCAGCAGGGTCCCGGACCTCCGACCGGACCTGGGCGACGGCACGGTCCAGCAACGGCCGGACGAGGGTCAGGCGGACCTGTTCGACCTGCTCCTGCATCTTCTCCCGGAGCCGCCCCACCTCCTCGAACACCTCCTGGAGCCGCTGTGAGAGCCCCTCGTACCCCTCCTGGAGCCGTTTCGCCTCCTCCGGAGGGATCTTGCCCTCGCCCACGAGCTCCTCGAGCTGCTCGAGCGGCACGGCCTCGTCCTCCACCACGGGCAGGACGTCCGGGTGGACGGTATCCCCGGTCTGGATCTGGACGAGCCGGAACCCGGCCTTCTCAACCTCCGCCTCGAACGTCTCGATGATGTCCCGTTCCCGCCGCCGCAACCCGGCCACCGCGAGCTCCAGGCGCTCCCGGAACTCCTTCGCCGCCAGGAACGACGGGATCGTCTTCCGCAGCTCCTCCACCATCCGATCCATGGCGTCCCGAAGCCGCCGTCCCGCCCCGGGCTCGAGCAGGAGCACCCTGGGTTCCTCCGGCATGAGGGCGTTGAAGACGAAGCAGACGTCCTTGGGAACCGGTCCGCCCCGGGCGATGCGGTCCAGAAACTGCTTGATCGTCGTCAGGCGCCCCGTGCCCGAGAGACCGGTGACGAAGACGTTGAACCCCACCCCTGGCATCTCCAGGCCGAAGGCGATGGCGTCCACTGCACGGTCCTGCCCGACGATCCCTTCCGCCGGCTCGATCGACTCCGTCCCCCCCTCGGGAAGCCAGTCGGAAGGACACACCCACCGCAGCTCACCGCTCGACAGCTCCCGGATCATCCGACACACCTCCGTTCTCTGCTCATCCGATCATCACCGATTCCGTGGGGTACCGCCAGTCGCGCCGCCGGTGCCGACCCGCCAGCGCCAGGGCGAAGGTCAACGGCCCGACCCGTCCGAGGAACATCAGGAGCACCAGCACCATCCGGCTCGGTACGAGGAGCTGGGAGGTGATCCCCGTGGAGAGGCCCACCGTCGCGAACGCCGAGACAGTCTCGAACACGACGGGGAGGAACCCCGCCGTCGTTCCCAGCGCCGTCCTGCCGAGCCGTTCGATCTCGAGGATCGCCATGCTCCCGAGGAACACGAGGGTCGTCGCGGTCAGGGTCAGCGACACCGCCGCACCGAGCACGCCCTCGGGAATCTCGCGCCCCCACGCCGAGACCCACCGCTGCCCGCGGGCCCGGGAAAGCTGTGCGGCGAGGAGGACTCCGATGGTGGTCGTCTTGATCCCGCCGCCGGTGGAACCGGGCGAGGCCCCGACGAACATCAGCATCAGTGTGAACAGGAGCGCCGCCGGCGTGTACCGGCCCAGGTCCATGGTGCTGAACCCCGCGGTGCGTGGAGTGGCCGCCTGGAACACGGCGTCAAGGATCCGGGTGCCGAACGGGAGCCCAGCGAACGAGCCGTTCCATTCGAGCGCCAGGATGCCCACGGTGCCCACCACGAGGAGGACGGCGCTGACGGTCAGCGCCACCCGCGTGTGGAGGGTCGCGGGCCGCCGCCGTCGGGTGACGAACCGGTCGTAGAGGTCGGTCAGCGGGAGGAACCCCAGACCACCGATGATCAGCAGCAACCCGACGGTTCCCACGACGAGGACGTTCCCGCGCCACGGGAGGAGCGAGTCCGGATGGAGCCCGAAACCGGCGTTGCAGAACGCCGAGACGGCGTGGTAGGCGCCCCACCCCACGGCCCTGGCCAGGCCCATCTCGGGCATCCACGCCACCGTCAGCAGGACGGTTCCGATCCCCTCGAGGAGGAGCGTCACCACGATGACGGCCCGCAGCACCGGCCACAGGTCTTCCCACGGTCCCCGGCCCAGGACACCCTGGGCGAGCTGCCGCCCGAAGAACGAGACCTTGCCGCCGAACAGGACGAGGAAGACGAGCCCGAAGGTGAGGATCCCGATCCCGCCGAGCTGGAACAGTACCGCCAGGATCGCCTGGCCGAACGGTGTGAAGTCCTCCGGGGAACGGACCGCCAGGCCGGTGACGCAGACGGCCGATGTCGCCCGGAAAAGCGCCTCGTGCCACGCCAGCTCCCGCCCGGGAACCGTGACCCCCGGCAGCTGCAACGCGAACGTGCCGATCAGGATCAGGATCAGGAACGAGAGCACCAGCGCCTGCTGGGGTTTCAGCCGGACCGTCATCGTCTCCTCCGGTGCAGCAGGGCCGGGAGGAGCACGATCGCCCCGACGGCCGAGAACAGCGAGCCGAAGATTGCGGCCGCCCCGATCGAACGCAGACCCGGGAAGTGGGAGAGCACGAGCGAACCGAACCCGACCATGGTGGTCAGGGCGGCCACCACGACGGCTCGCGAGGTGCCTGTCACCACCTCGGGATCGCCGCCGGATTCGTCCCACCGGTGGACCAGGTGGATCCCGTAGTCCACCCCGATCCCGATCACCATGGTCACGACGAAGATGTTCATCAGATTGACCTCGAACCCGAGCCACCCCATCCACCCGAGCATCCAGAGGAGCCCGAACGCGAGCGGCAGCAGTGCCAGTGCCGCCCGGCGGAGGCCACCGAGGTCCGCAGCCATCAGGAGGAACACGATCACGAGCCCAACGCCCGCCGCATGGAACGCGTCGCTCCAGACGATCTCGCGAAGCCGCTTCGAGACGACGTTCGGGCCAGTCAGGACCGCATCCTCGAGCCCGGCGACGGCCTGCTCCAGCGCCGGGGGCGCCTCGCGCCGCCACCGGCCGGCCGGCGGGTAGCAGTAGACGACCGTGGACGCCCACCCATCACCAGTGGCGAGGTACCGTTCGGCCACGTGTTCGAGCGGTGTCCCCTGGAGGTCCTCGACCCGGAACGGGCGGTCCACGGAGAGGGCGCGCCGCAGGTGCTCGAGCCCTGCGGCGAACGCCGCCGGATTGAGTCCTTCCTCCCGCAGGGCGGCCTCGAACCGCACCACCAGCGCGTCGGGGTCGGGCACCCTCCGCCGGAGCTCCCGGATCACCTCACGCTGGACCGATGGCGGTGGCAGGAGATCGGCGATACTGTCCACCTTCGCCAGGTTTTCCCCATCCACGAGCTTCCGGAGGACGGGCAGTGCGCCGTGAGCGGCTTCCACAACCGCATCGACGTCGGCTCCGTCGATCCGGACCATCATGGGCGTGAACCGGAGTCCGAAGGCGTCCATCACCCGCTGCCGGAGCACGACACCGGGGTTCCCCGCGGCCCGCATGGAGCGGATGTCGTCGTTGAACCGGAGCCGTGGCAGGCCCGCGGCCACGATCACCGTCGCCACCAGGGCCACCATCACCGTCCGACCCGGCCGGCGGACCGCCGCCACCGCCAGGTCGTCCAGCCCGAAGGAGCGCAGGTGCATCCCGCGCCACCGCTCCGGATCCCCTCTCCCGAACTCGAGAAGCGCCGGAAGCAGCAGGAAGACGGTCCCCACCAGCAACAGGATCCCGACGCCCGTCAGCAGACCGAGCTCCGAGAGGCCCCGGAACCGGGTGACGGTGAACGCCAGGAACGTGGCCGCCGTGGTCGTGGCGCCCAGCAGCACCCCTCCCCCCGTCATGCGGCCGATGACGTCCACCGCGGTCCGGTGGCCCGACCCGGCGGCCCGCTCCTCGGCGTACCGCCCGTACAGCACGATGACGAAATCCACACCGAGCCCGATCAGGAGCGCCGCAAACGCCGTGGTGATCGAGTTGAGGTGGCCCAGCGCCACGGCACCGAAGACGAAGGTGCTGGCCAGGCCAACGACCAGCGGGACGAAGGCGTGAAGCAGGGCGCCTGGGCGTCGGAACGCCAGCAGGAACAGAAGGAGCACGCCGGCGAGGGAGGAGAGCACGCCGACTTTCAGGTCGCCGAGGATGATCTTCTGGTCATCCCATGCGATGACGTACCCGCCCGTGAACCGGATCGCGGGCGGATCGCCCTCCCATCCGTCGTCGCGCCACCGGCGGCCCACGTCGTCACGGATGTGCACGAGCTCCGCCGCGAGCTCGCTATCGAAGACGATGTCCTGGGCAGGCCGGACCGGCCGCGCCATGACGAGGACCATCGTCCGGCCGGGGCCGATCATGTAGCCGGACTCCGGATCGAACGTCGCGCCCACGTCGCCCGTCCTCAGCCGGCCAAGAAGGCTCGGAACCAGGCCGCCCGGATCGAGGACGTACAGCCGCTTGAGCGCGATTCCCTGCGGGCTCGAGAGCATGGCGTGGAGATGCCTCGCGGTCCGCCTGGCCCCGTCACCCTCGAGCCCGTCGAGGAAGGCGTCGAGCCGGTCGGGAGAGAGGAACAGCGTCCCGTGGTCCAGCACCGGGAGCAGGGTGGTCTCGGGCTCCTCGAGACGGTACTCGACCCACCGGATCAGCTTCGATTCCCTGAGCCGTTCGGCCAGCAGGTCCGCCGCGCCGAACGCCGCCTCGAGCGATCCGCCGTCCGGAACTTCCACCACGCCGATCAACATGTCCACCGAGCCGAACCGCTCGATGGTCGTCCGGAA
Source organism: Thermoanaerobaculia bacterium (assembly GCA_027067575.1). Taxonomy (GTDB): domain Bacteria; phylum Acidobacteriota; class Thermoanaerobaculia; order Thermoanaerobaculales; family Sulfomarinibacteraceae; genus JAMOVQ01. The sequence continues at coordinate 12,989 of JAMOVQ010000188.1, forward strand.
GGCGTCGATCGCCGGATCGTCCTGGGGCACGAGGGAGAGCACGTCCGTGTCGATCCTGACGTGGAACGCAAGGGCGATCGCTGCGATGACCACCGCCACGCCCAGCCCCAGCACGAGGCGTGGCCGGCGTGCTCCGAGCCCCAGCAGGACGGCAGGAACCCGGCGTGGGAGGAACCGCCCGCTCAATCCTCCTCCGAGACGATCAGCCGCCAGTTGGCTCCGAAATAGACCACCATGGACACCACCGTCAGCACCAGGGCGATCCACAAAGCGACGTCACCGATGACGATCCACTTCCCGAGCTGCCTTCCGAGGATCAGGATCGAGATGGCGATCACCTGGGCGGTGGTCTTGACCTTGCCCCAGGAGTTGGCGGCGATGGCAACCCCCTTCTCCAGGGCGATCATCCGGAGTCCGGTCACCGCGAACTCCCTTCCGACGATCACCGTGACCATCCACGACGGCGCCAGCCCGAGCTCCACGAGGGAGATGAACGCTGCGCTGGTCAGGAGCTTGTCCGCAATCGGATCGAGGAGGGCGCCGACCACCGTGATCTTGCCCGTCCGCCGCGCGATCATCCCGTCCATGAGGTCGGTCAGGGAGGCCAGCAGGAACACCCCGAGCCCCCAGAACTCCTTGCCGGGGAACTCCGTCAGGAGGATCACCACGAGAAGCGGTACCATGAAGATCCGAGCGATGGTGAGCGTGTTCGGAAGATTCCACATGATCGACTCGTACCCCCCTCCCCTGAGACGACCGGCTCCAGTGCCGACCTGCCGGAGCCGCGGTACCGATTCTAGTCCGCTCCGGGACGGGGCACAATGAGCCGCTGCGCCAACCACCCGTCCCGCCCTGCGACGGCGGCGTGCGCCACGTGCGGCCGGCCGCTGTGCGAGCGGTGCGCCCTGTCCCGGTGGGACCGGACCTTCTGTTCCGCGCGGTGCGCGCTCCTCGGGATCGTCCGGCGGCCTGCCGCCTCACTCCGGCCGCTCCTCTCGACCCCGGTCCCGGCTCCCTGGGCGCTGGCCATCGTCGCCGCCGCCGCGGCCCTCCTCCTCGTGGAGATCGTGGTCCTGTCGGGAACGCTCCTCTCCCTCTCCACCGCCCCGGCCGCCCGGTTCCCCGCACCCCCTGCGCCCCGGCAACACCACGGGGAAGCCCTCTCCGGCCGGATCGTCCGCGAGGGACGGCGGTGGACCGTGGAGATCTCCGGCCCGCCGGGGACCGACGTCCTCATCGCCGTGGGCGGTCGCCCGTCGGCCGTCCTCCGCCTCGATGAGGGCGGCAAGGCCCGCCTGACCGGCCTTCGGTTCCGGGGGGCGCCGCCATCCGTCCGGATCGTCGCCCTGGCCGGACCCGCAGCGGAGCTCGGCCCCCCGCCGACGGCCACCCCGACCCGGACACCGACACCGACGGCGACGCCCACCCCGACGCGGACGCCAACGGCCACACCGACGGCGACGGCCACGGTTCCACCATCACCGACGCCTGCCGCCGTTCCGTGGACACCGGAGCCCTCACCGGGCCGCCCCACCCTCTCCCGAGCGCACCCCTCCCCCCACCCGACCCGGCCGGTCCGGCCGCGCCGGCCCACGGTTCCCGACCTCGAGCTCGTCCCGGACGCGGGACCGCGCATCGCGCTGACCTTCGACGGCGGCTCGGACGGCGGCGGGGCGGCGCAGGTGCTCGACGCCCTCCAGCAGCTCGGCATCCACGCCACCCTGTTCGTCACGGGCCGCTTCATCCGGGAGAACCCGGCGATCGTCCGCCGGGCGCTGCTCGAGGGGCACGAGGTGGGGAACCACACGATGCACCACCCCCACCTGACGACCTACGAGCGGGACCACAGGCAGCGAACGCTCCCGGAGATGACCCGGGCGCGGTTCCGCCGTGAGCTCCTCGACGCCGAGCGGCTGTTCCTCCGGGCGACGGGACGCCCCATGTCCCCCCTGTGGCGGGCCCCGTACGGCGAGGAGAACGCCACCCTCCGCCGGTGGGCCGCCGAGCTCGGCTACCTCCACGTCCGGTGGAGCCTCCTCGGCCGCCACTCGCTCGACTCGCGGGACTGGGTCGCCGACGAGCACTCGCCGCTCTACGAGGACGCAGACCGCATGGTCCGGCGGCTGCTGACCTTCCCGCACCTCGAGGGCGGGCTCGTCCTGATGCACCTGGCCTCGAAACGGACCCACCCCGCGTGGAGCCGGCTCCCGGCGCTGGCCGAGGGGCTCCGGGGCCGGGGCCTGGAGATCGTCCCCGTCACGGAGCTCCTGGCCGCCTCGCCCACCTGGTCCCCGCGCCTCCACGAGGCGGCGAGGCGCCACGCGGCAACCGTTCGCACGCTCGGCCCGGTGCGGTGAGGCGCCGCAGGCCAGGCGCGTCCGTCAGACGAGCCGCACCGCGCCGCAGGCGTCCCGGGTCAGGTCGTCGTACGACTCCCGGAACGTCGCCACGGCGTCGGGGAGGAACTCGAGGATCGTGCGGGCCGTGATGCCGTCCTCCCCGTGGGTCCGGGCCGCCAGGTCCCCCGCGAGGCCGTGGAGGAAGACGCCGGTCCGTGTGGCGTCCAGCGGCCCGAGACCGAGCCCCGCCATGGCGGCGATGGTCCCCGTCAGCACGTCCCCGGAGCCGGCCGTCGCCATGCCGGAGTTCCCCGTCGTGTTGACGAAGACCTCGCCGTCCGGACCCGCGACGAGGGAGTGCGCCCCCTTCAGCACCATCACCGCGCCGAGCTTCACCGCCGTGTCCTGCACCACCGCCACCGGATCATCGAGGACGTGGGCGATGGGACAGCCGCAGATCCGCGCCATCTCGCCGGGGTGTGGCGTCAGGATCGTCGGCGCGGTCCGCGCGATGATCAGGCCGGGGTGCCGGGCCACCGCCGCCAGCCCGTCGCCGTCGACGATCAGCGTCCGGTCCACGCCGGCGAACAGACGCGCCACGAGCCGCTGGGTCTCCTCCTGGAGCGAGACCCCCGGTCCCACGGCCACCACGTCGACGACCCGGACGAGCTCGAGCAGCGCACCCTCGGCCACCGGTGACAGCGTCCCATCCGCCGTCTCCTCCTGGGGCGCGTAGACCACCTCCGGCGCGATGCCCGCCAGGTGCGGGACCACCGAACGGGGCGCGGCGAGACGGGCGTACCCGCCGCCGGCCCGCAGCATCGCCAGCGCCGAGAACGCCGGCGCGCCGTAGTACCGGGACGCCCCGGCCACGAACAGCCCGTCGCCGAACGTCCCCTTGTGGCCGTCCGGCCGGCGCGGGGGCAGCGGCGGGGGCACGTTCACGCGGACGGCCGCTTCCGAACCCTCGATCAGCTCGGGCGGAAACGAGATGTGGCTGACGAACAGCGCCCCCCCGTACCCCGCGCCGGGGTACACGAGGTTGCCGCGCTTCGGCAGCCCGAAGGTGACCGTCAGGTCGGCCTCGACGGCGACGCCACGGACCTTCCCCGTGTTCCCGTCGACCCCCGACGGGATGTCCACCGCGACCACCACGGCATCGGAGGCGTTCACCGCCTCCACGGCCTCGCGGTAGACGCCGCCCACGTCCCGGGTGATCCCCGTCCCCAGCATGGCGTCCACCACCACGTCGGCCCCGGCCACCGCCTGCCGGATCGCATCACCCCCAGGCCGGACCTCCAGGGCGATCCCCGCCCTGCGGGCCATCTCCAGGTGGAGCGCCGGCGCCTCGTCGTACCGGTCCGGGTCGGAGAGCAGGATCAGCCGGACGAGCCCCCCGGAGGAGTAGAGCTTCCGGGCCACGACGAACCCGTCGCCGCCGTTGTGGCCCGCCCCGGCCAGCACGGTGAACCGCTTCCCCGCCACCCCGATCTCCGAGAGGATGACGAAGTACACCGCCTCGCCCGCGTTCTCCATCAGGAACGCGCCGGGCACGCCGTACCGCTCGATCGCCGTCCGGTCGAGCTGCCGCATCTCCTCGACGGTGCAGATCTTCATGGCCGCCCCCCCCCTGTATCCCGCGTCTCGAGACCAGCTTACCAGCCACGTCAACCTGCAGGAGCATCCGCGACCTCGCCACCGCCCGAAGAACACACCACCGACCGCGGCCCTCCATCCACGAGAAGGGGACAGTGTTTTTCATTCGCCGCACGGCACACCAGCGGTGAGCCCAGGCGGTGAGCCATGGGTGCGCCGGCACCCTTGGCCATGACGGTGACGGGATCGGCGAGGAAGGAACGGGGTTCTTGAAGCGGTGAACCGGAAGGAACACGAACGTGCCGGTACCCGTGACGCTGTCGGTGTTGCAAGAGACACAATGTTCCCGGCACACCTTCCCCCGGACTGCCAGGAACACGACACGGTACCCTTTCTCTGCCCACCCTCAGGATGAGCGAAGCGAGGTCCCTGCTGGCGATTCAAAGAACGAAGCCCTTCACGATCGGGGCTGGCCCCCCGACCAGCCCGATGCGGGCTGAAGCCCGCGCTCCATCGGGCTCGCCCCGGACGAAGGAAAAACACTGTCCCCTACTCCCGACCGAAACGAGGCTCCTCCAACCAGTACCCCACTCACCCATCCACCCAGGGACGAGCGAAGCGATGTTCCGGTTGGCGCTCCAGAGAACCCAGGGCCGTCACGATCGGGACTGTCCTCCAACCCGACCGACCCGCTGGCCGAAATGAGACCGCCCCACCTGGTACCCCACTCACCCATCCACCCAGGGACGAGCGAAGCGATGTTCCGGTTGGCGCTCCAGAGAACCCAGGGCCGTCACGATCGGGACTGTCCCCACAACGGAGCCTTCGGCCATCCAGCGGTCGAGCGCCCACGAGGAACGGGCCGGCGTGGGGGCGGGGGCGGCCCGGCGACGGAGGCGAGGGCAAGCCCCGTGGAGGCGTGCCCGGGCGGTCAGCGCAGGCATCTTGGCCCGGGAGGGGGCTCGGGTGGGCGGAGGGTAAGATGCCGAGTAGGCCGTCCGGGTGCGTCGCCACGGGGTGCGGCCCGAGCCGGAGAAGCCGGGGCGCACCCGCCCCCACGGCCCCGGGGAGCGCAGCGACCCGGGGGAGCCGCGCACGCGGCGCCCGGCCTGCGGCCGCCACTCGCCGTGACGAGGAGGGGCCGCGCGGATCGTGCCCCGGGGCCGTTCCCGCAAGGGCGCGAGGAGGAACTGACCTGGGGGTCGTGACGACGAAGCGACCGCGGCGGGGGCGGTCCCGGGGTGCGAGACTCGCGGCCCCGTTCACCCAAAGTCGATGACTCGAACGCCCTCCAACGAAGCCCAGGCGGCCGGCAGCGACGCCGCAGGCGGCGCCAGCGGCACGGCCGGACGGCGCGGGGGAAGCTCGCTTCCACCGCGACGGCAGGCCGGGACGCGCCACCCGCGCGAAGCGCGGGGGCCGGCCGCCGGTTCGCCCCACGCCGATGCGGTGGGGTTGCCTCGGTCCCCGGGGGCCTCCGCGGTGGCGGAAAGAGGAGAAAGGTGAAACCGATCTCGGCCTCCCGACCCTCGATCACCGCCTCGGACCGGCGGCGCGACGGTCTCGGGAGGAGCCCGCCTTGACCTCCCCGGGGGCTCCGCGTAGGCTCGCAACCCGGAGGCTGGAGGCCCATGTACCGCAAGACGCTGAACCTGCCGAAGACCGAG
>JAMOVQ010000189.1 GCA_027067575.1 Thermoanaerobaculia bacterium
CCCGCCCCCGTACACGGATGGGGACACTCCCTCTGCTCCTCCAGTACCGTACGCCGGGGGTATCTCGGCATCTCTCGGTTTCGAGACTGTCCAAAGAGCAGAGGGGGCCCAACCACCCACTTCCCGGTTCGTCACCAGGACTCTCCTCAGATCTCGGGACTGTCCCCGAGGTTTGCCGGTCGTGCGGTATACTTGATCTGGAAAGGAGGGATGATGGGCACTGTTCGGGCGACGGTCGAGATCTTCGGCACGCGGCTCGGACTCCGTGCGGACGGCGACGGCGAGTACCTGCACGAGCTGGCTCGGTTCGTGGATCGCCGGATGCGCGAGATCGCCGATCAGACTTCCAGCGTGGATACGGTCAAGATCGCCATCTTGACGGCGTTGAATATCGCGGACGAGCTCCACAAGGAGCGCGAAACGGATCAGGACGCCCGGCTAATCGAGCTTGAGGACAAGGCCAAACGTCTGGTTCTGAAGGTAGAGGAGGCTTTGAACGAGGAGGTGGAGACTTCCACGTGAAGCCATGGGATTCGGAGGTACCTGCGCGGTTGGTGATGAGCAAAACTACGGTTGAACCAACACCTATCTGTTGGGTCGCCGGGTTCCGGCGCCCCGAGCCTGCCCTCGGCGGGCGACGGGTTTCGGACAGGCACCCACCCTGGTCGTCCAGGTTCAGGTAGGGCCGCTCACACGGCCGACGCGGGGCCTCCACCTTACTCTGGCCTAACACCACAACTTCGATACGCCGGTTGCTCTGGTCGCTCATTGACAGGAGGTGAGCGATGCCAGATATGGCCCAGTGGCTTGTGTACCTCGCCGGTGCGCTCGCCGTGGTGCTTCTCTTCGGAGTCGTCGCCATCGCCATGCTGTGGCGCACGCTGCGCCGCCGCGGCGAGGCGGTTATCGAGGGCGCACGGCGCGAGGCGGACCGCATCCTTGCGGAAACGGAGATCGAGGCCCAGCGACGGCTAAAGGACGCCGACGTGGAGGCGAGGGAGCGACTCCTCGAGGCACGCACGGAGTTCGAACGCGAGACCCGGGAGCACCGGCTCGAGCTGATCGGGCTTGAGAAGCGGCTGGACCAGCGAGAGGCCGTGCTCGACGAGCTGGCAGTCACCCTTGCCGAACGGGAACGAAAGGTCGAGACGCAGGAACAGCAGCTCGACGAGCAGCGGAGGAGTCTTGTCAGCGAACAGGAAGAGCTGGAGCGGCTGATCGCTGAGCAGCGGGTCCGGCTGGAGCAGGTCGCCGGCATGACGACCGAGCAGGCGAAGCAGGAGCTGATCGCCTCACTGGAGCAGGAGGCCCGGATCGAGGCGGCAAACCTCGTCAAGAGGATCGAGGACGAGGCGATCGAGCGCTCCCGGGAGCGCGCACGGCGCGTGATCTCCATGGCGATCCAGCGGATCGCCTCCGATCACGTGGTGGAGAGTACGGTCTCGGTGCTCGACCTGCCTTCCGACGACATGAAGGGCCGGATCATCGGCCGGGAGGGGCGGAACATCCGTGCCTTCGAGCAGGCCACCGGTGTGGACCTCATCGTGGACGACACGCCCGGGGCCGTTATCCTCTCCTGCTTCGAGCCGGTGCGGCGTGAGATCGCGAGGCTCGCCCTGGAGCGCCTCGTTCAGGACGGGCGGATCCACCCGGCGCGGATCGAGGAGGTCGTGGGCAAGGTCCAGGCGGAGATGGACGAGAAGCTCCTGACCGACGGTGAGGCCGCAGCGCTGGAGGTCGGGATCCCCGACCTCCATCCCGAGCTACTGCGGCTCGTCGGCCGCCTTCAGTTCCGCTCGTCCTACGGGCAGAATGCCCTCAAGCATTCCATCGAAGTTGCCTGGCTGGCCCACCACATGGCCGCCGAGCTCGGCGCCGATGCCGACTTGGCCAAACGGGCGGGCTTTCTCCACGACATCGGCAAGGCGGTGGACCGCGAGATGGAGGGGACACACCTCGAGCTGGGCCGGGAACTGCTGCACCGCTACGGCGAGAGTGACGCCGTGGTTCACGCCATGGAGTGTCACCATGGCGACTATGATCCCCAGACCGTGGAAGCTGTGCTCGTCACGGCTGCCGATGCACTCTCCGCGGCCCGGCCCGGCGCACGGCGCGAGGTGCTCGAAAACTACATCAAGCGCCTGGAGAAGCTCGAGAACCTCGCCGGCGAGTTCAAGGGGGTGGAGAAGGCGTACGCCATCCAGGCGGGTCGGGAACTCCGGATCGTCGTGGAGTCCACGAAGATCTCCGACGAGGAGGCGCTCTGGCTCGCCCGTGACGTGGCCAAGAAGATCGAGGCCGAGTTGACCTACCCCGGTCAAATCAAGGTGACCGTGATCCGGGAAACCCGAGCCGTGGAGTACGCCCGGTGATCCGGATCCTTTTCATCGGAGATATCATGGGCAAGGTGGGGCGGCGGGTGCTCCACCGGCACCTCGAACCGCTCGTGGACCGCGAACGGATCGACTTCGTTGTCGCCAACCTCGAGAACGCCGCCGGCGGATTTGGAATCACATTCTCGATCATGGCGGAACTCGACCCGCTGCCAGTGGACGTCTGGACCAGCGGGAACCACATCTGGGACAAGAAGGAGGGGATTCCACTGCTCGAGGCGTACCCCTCCCTGATCCGGCCCGCGAACTACCCTCAGGGGAACCCGGGGAAAGGTTGGACTGTCGAGGAAACGGCGGCGGGGGTTCCCGTCGCCGTTGTCAACCTGCAAGGCCAGGCGATGATGCCTCCCATCGACAACCCGTTCCGCGTAGCCGACCGCGTGCTCGCCGAGATCGCAGAGACGCGGCCGGACGCGCGCATCGTCCTCGTGGACATGCACGCCGAGGCAACATCGGAGAAACAGGCCATGGGCTGGCACCTCGATGGCCGCGTGACGGCCGTGCTTGGGACTCACACCCACGTCCCCACGGCCGACGAACGGATCCTGCCAGGAGGCACGGCGCTCCAGACCGACGTAGGAATGACCGGCCCGTACGAATCCATCATCGGAATGAAGCCGGGGCGGGTGCTCGAACGGTTCCTTTACAACACTCCACGACCGTTCGAGCCAGCGCGGCGGGGCGGAGAGCTCCGCGGTGCCGTGGTCGATGCCGATCCCGAAACGGGCCAAGCCCTTGCAATCCACCGCATCACTGTGAAGGACACCTAAGGAGGGGGGGGACTTCCCTTGCGAGAGAAGGGGACAGACCCTTTCTACTTGGGGACAGTCCCGAAGAGATCGGGAGGGCCTCCATCCCTGATCGAGAGCATCAGAGTCTGGAACCGGCCCAGCCACGCGCCCCGGCTCTCGTAGAGGTACCCCCACACTCCCAGAACCCTGGCCTTCGGGCACACGTTCCCTGATCCACCGCCCCCATCCTGTTCGAACCGGTCCCGTCTGTGCTTCGGCTACCCGCGCCCCTTCCGCGACCTTCGTACTGTGAGGTGAACACCCCCGAGCTGCCGCACTGGCTCTCGTTCGGGTCCGTACACACCGGCTTCCCGCATCGCCGCTAGCTGCTCACGGATGAACACCTCCGTGCCGATCGCCAGTCCGTCCACGAAGTAGCCAAGACGCCGCCGGAAGACCCCTCGCGCCCGGAAACCACGCGCATGCTCCCGCTCCAGCACCTCCGCCGAAATCCGGGCCTGCCCACCCTTCGTCGGAACCGCTCCCCGGTGGTACAGCAGCTGCCGAAACTCCACCAGCGCCTCCCGCCGCCCCAGCCGGTTCATCAACCGCTCGATCGGCGTCAACCACCCGTCCCCTCCCACCTCCCGCAGGTGGACCGACGACCCCGCCCAGTCCTCCGGTCGCTCCACGAGCCCCGCCCGAACGGGGTTCAGCTCCACGTACAGCACGCAGTCCAACACCGCCCGCTCGTCGCCCAGCAGCACCGACTTGAACCGGTCACCCCAGAACCTCCCCCGACGCTCCCACGTCCGGTTGTACCAGCACGCGAAGGCCATCTGCACGTTCCGCATGAACTCCGACACGTCGAACAGCCTCTTCCGGTACCGATCCCACTCGGCCTCGCCCCATGTTTCCAGCCTCGCACGTGCAAGACCGCCGCGGTACATGATTGCCGCACGAGCCTCAAGCTCCCTCCGTTCCACCTCCCGTATGGCATCGAACCGCACAACCAGGTGGTAGTGGTTGCCCATCACACAGAACGCCGCCACCTCGCAGAAGTAGATCGAGGCAAAGTGCCGGATCGTCTCGACGAGGTACCGCCTCGCCAGATGATTCCCCAGCGGATACTCCCCCTTCCGCCCCGCGACTCGGGCGTAAAGGTGGTACCAAGTGTCACACATTGATCGCTTCATGCGCCGAAGCCGAGGCATTGCCTCCCCCCTTTCCTGCGCATGCGTGGCGAGACAACCCCAGAATAGCACACCAGAACCACGAGACCTCTAGGGAATGTCCCTTCTCAAGTCACGGCTGGGGAGTGTCCCCCGATCCCCATGGAGAGCCCCTGGACTCGGGCAGACTACGACTACTACTGAAGGGGAGTGTCCC
>JAMOVQ010000190.1 GCA_027067575.1 Thermoanaerobaculia bacterium
CCTCCCCCCTGCCGGTTTCCCACACCTCCACACCCCCGACGACGACGATCCCCATTGATGAATCGGAGGAACCAACCACGCTTGACTTGTTATAGAGGACACTGTTCTTCTCTCGCCCCACTCCCCCGAGAAAGGGACAGTGTTGTTTTCGTCGGCACGGGTTCTGGGGGCTGGGGTATGGGGGTTATGGTGCAGGATCGAGGGGTAGACGGGACGGAGAGGTACTGGATCGTGAAGGGGAGAGGTTGGTCTGGGAAAAGGGGACACTGTATTTTTCGTTTCACTCCCGAGAAGGGGACGGTGTTGAGTTCTGATGCCCGGCCCGGACCCAGGGGACCCGGACGAGGACGGATACATCGGGTCCTGCCGAAACCGGATGGACTGGCAGGCATCTACCAGGCCGAGAAGGGGACAGTGTTCTGTTCGGGGCACCGGCCCGGAGCGAGGCGGATCTCCACCGTGGCCTACCCTCCGGGGTGAGGTGTCCGCCGTCGCCTCAGGGGGTCTTCGCGCCCGCGACCGATCCGGCGAGGGCGACGAGCGCCTCGCAGTACCGCGGCCACGTCCGCTCCGAGGCAACGGCTCGCGCCCGGACGGCGAGCGTCCGGAGCCGCTCCCCGTCGGCGAGCTCCCGCAGCGCCGCCGCGAGGGCGCCGGGATCGCCGGGGGGCACGACGGCCCCGCCGCCGCCGACCATCTCGGCGAGCCCCCCGACGTCCGTGGCGAGCACGGGCACCCCGTGGGCCATGGCCAGCGGCGCCACGGCCGACTGGGACCCCGAGCGGTACGGCAGCACGACGAGGTCCGCGGCCGCCAGGAGCCGGTCGAGCCCGCCCTCCGGGACCCACCCGAACCGGAACCGGACATTCTCCCCGAGGCCGAGGCGGCCGGCCAGCTCCGGGAGCTCCCGGTCCAGGCCGTCCCACGCCTCGCCGGCCACGAGGAGGCGCCACGGCGAGCCCCCGCCGAGCCGGGCCACTGCATCCAGCAGCACGTCCACGCCCTTGTAGCGGCGGATCAGTCCGACACAGAGCGCCAGCCGCTGGTCCGGGGCGAGGCCGAGGGCGGCCCGGGCCGCCTCCCTGTCCGGCAGCGGACGGGGCTCCGGAGCGGGCAGCAGGTGGTGCGCCACGGGCGTGTCCGGGTGGAGGCGCCGGAGCCCGTCGGCCAGCGCGCGGCCGTGGGTGAACAGCGCGTCCGCCCGCCCGAGGACCGCGGTGGCGGCGATCCGGCGAAGGGGGCCGGCCCCGTGATCCGCCGGGTTGTGGACCACCGCGACGGCCGGAGGGCGGCCCGGACGGCGGAGCAGCCACGTCCAGAACGGCGCCCACGCCCACGTCCAGTACGGGAAGATCCAGGCGTCGGCGCCGAACGCCCCGGCCCGTTCCGAGACCGCCGGCCACCGGACCGGTCCGAACGGGTCGAGGATGCGAACCGCCCCCTCGAGCCGGGGGCACGCCTCCGGATCCACGTCGCCGTCGCCGGGGTACAGCCAGCGCGGGTACTGCCGGACGGGCGTCAGGTAGAGCACCTCGTGCCCCGCCGCCGCGAGCCCCTCCACGAGAGCGGTGGTGGTCACCGCGATCCCGCCGCGAAACGGGTGCCCGGGGCCGAGGACGACGAGCCGCACGGTCAGCGCGTCGGCGGGTGGGTCGCCTTGCGGTACCGGGCGTGGAGCCGCGCCGCCACCGCCTCCGGCACGAGCCCCGTCACGTCCCCGCCGAGCGCCACCACCTCCTTGACGAGCCGGGACGACAGGTAGGTGTACTCCTCCTTCGGGGTCAGGAACACCGTCTCGGCGTGGGGGTACAGCCGCCGGTTCATCAGCGCCATCTGGAACTCGTACTCGAAGTCCGAGACCGCCCGCATCCCACGGATGATCACGGTGGCGTCCAGCTCCTTGAGGAAGTTGACCAGGAGGCCGCTGAAGCTCCGCACCTCCACCGCCGGTTCCCCGGCGAACTGCTCCCGCATCATCTCCACCCGCTCCTCGGTGGAGAACAGGGCGTTCTTCTCGATGTTCTCCAGCACGCCCACCACGAGCCGCGGGAAGATCTGCACCGCGCGCTCGATGATGTCCACGTGCCCCATGTGGATCGGGTCGAACGACCCCGGGTAGACGGCCAGTCCGTTGGCGAGGGTCATGGCCGTTCCTCCTTCGCTCCCGCCGTGGCCCGGTTGTGGTGGGCGTCGGCCACCCGGACGATCACGAGGTGGTTCCCGCCGGCCGCCGGGATCGTGAACGACTCCACCGGCCCGTCGAGGATGCCATCCTCTGGCGCCAGCGGGGTCCACTCGCCCCCGTCGCGGGACCACTCGGCCCGGTCGATGGCGCTCCCCGTGCCGTCCGCCGTCACGCGCCAGCGGTCCCCCTCCCGCACCACGGTCAGCCGGGGCGGCGTGTTGTCCACCGTGAACCAGCGGCTGACCGCCGTGGCCTCGAGCCCCGCGCCGGGGTTGCCGGGCTCGTCGGTGGCCGTGAGCCGGAACCGGTACCGCCCGTCGGGCACCGCCGTGGTGTCCACGGCGAGCCGGGTCCCCCGGAGCCGGTCGCGCACGAGCAGTACCGCCCCCCCGTCCGCCGGCTCGAGCTCGAGCCGGAACCGGAGCGGGTCGCCGTTGGGGTCCTCGGCCTTCCACGACACCGTCCGGAACCCGGTCCGCCAGTACTTCTTCCCCTGGCCCCTCGTCTTCTCCGACCGGCCCGCCGGCCCGCCGAGCACCGTGAAGATCCCGTTGCGGTCCGGGTGCCACAGGTCGACGTACTGTCCCGTGGGGGGCGGTGAGGCCAGGAAGACCGCACCGGGCTCGGCCAGGGAGACGCTCCGGATCACCGGCGGGAGGTCGATCTCGCGGTACGCCACCGCGACACCTTCGAGGGAGGCGCCGGGCTCCAGCTCGATCTCCCACTGGAGCGCCGTCCCCGGGGGCGCCTCGACCGTCCCGGCCCCCGCGCCGCTCCAGGCGCTCCACCCGGACCAGGTGGCGTCGGGGACCTTCCTCGCCCCGGAGCGGAACCGGATCCGGACCGTTCCCGAAGCCCCCTCGAGCCGCCACCGGCCCCAGCGGACCGGCCTCTCCAGCGCCAGCGGCTCGTGGCGGAACCGGCCCGCCCCACCGGCCTCGCGGCGGAGGACCGCCGCCGGGCCCTGGGTCAGCACCACCCGCCCCTCCGGCGTCATCGCCGTCACCTGTGCCGCGTCGAGGACGGCGAGCCGGGCCCCGCCGGCCGCCGTGAACCGCCAGACCTCCCCCTCGAACCCCGTGCCGACGAGCACGCCGTCGCCATCGGCCGCCAGCACCGACGCGACCTGGGTGGTGAACCGGTGGGTCCTCAGGATCGCCCCGCCGGGCGTGATCCGGAGCAGCTCGGAGGTCGCCGTCTTGCCGCCGACCTTGGGGAGCTCGAGCGACGCCGTGTCCGTGGTGACGGTGGACCCGTCCGATCCGGCGGCCTTCGAGCCTTTCTCCGTCTTCTTCGAGCCGCCCCCGGCCGGCTCGCCGACCACCGCGGCGGCCCAGATCGAGCCGTCCGCGGCGGGGATCACCGCGGCGATCTCGGTAAACGGACTGTCGGCGATCAGCGCCCTTCGGCCGTTCCGGTCCACCGAGAACACCATCCCCTTGCCCGAGGTCCCGACGATCAGACGATCCCCGTCCACCGCCAGGCACCGGGCGTGGGCGTCGGGCAGCTCGATCCACCGTTCCAGCCCGTGGGACCGCAGACGGAACAGCGCCGCGGGGCGCCCGCCCGCCGCCACGAGCCCGCCGTCGTACCACGCCAGAGCCCACAGGCCGTCGCCGCCGCTCTCCCCGAGCCTCTCCAGCGTGGTCCCCCGGAGCCGGTACACCGCCGCGGGCGCCACGGTGGCGACGTACACCGCACCGTCGGGCGCGGCGAGGAGCGCCGTCACCTGGTCCGCGTCCACGTCGGCCACCGGGACCGCTCCCCCCGGGCCGAGCCGGACGATCCGGGCGGGGAACCCCGTCCCCACGAGCACACCGTCCGCCCCCTCGGCCACCGCCGTCAGCACCGGCTCCTCCAGCCGGGCCGCCTCCTCCCAGGTCCGCGTCCAGACGAGCCGCCCGGGGGGCTCCACGGCCACCCCGAGACCCTTGCCGTCCAACAGCTCCCGCGTCGTGTCGGTGGTCCACCACCGCGTGCCGGTGGCGCCCGCGGCGCCCCACCAGGCGAGCGCCAGCACGCCCGCCGCCACCACCGTCCTCACCCTCATCGTGCCTCCCCCGTCCTCGCCGTCCGCTCCCGCCGCGCCCCGTCCACCCGGAGACGGATCCGCTCGGCGCCCGCGGCGGGCCACGGCAACGGCGTGTCCACCCGGGCCGTCACCATCCGCCCGACCGGCCGGACCGCGCCGCCGAGGGTGCGTTCGAGCGACAGCGCCCGGCTCGGCGGCATGGCCACCGTCCCCCCGGGCAACGCCACCCCGGTGGTCCGGGCCTCCAGCGCGGCCACGAGCACCGTGGACGGTACGAGGCGGCCGAGCAGCGTCAGTTCGTCGCCGAACCCCTGCGGCCGGAGCGGGCGGCTCCGCAGGTCGTAGTCGGTCCAGGACGCGCCGTCGGCGACGATCAGGTCGAGCGCCCCGCGCGGGGTCCCCTCGGGGATCCGAACCCGGATCGTGCGCGTCCTGGTCGCCTCGTCGCCGCGGGCCCGCAGGGTCACGCGCACCGGAAGGACGTCGCCCGGGTGAACCGTCCGCCGTTCCGGCACGACCCGGAGCACCTCGATCTCCCGCACCCGCTCCACCTGCTCGAGGGTCACGGCGACGGACTCGAGCGGCGGGTGGGGAAACGGGCTCCCCTCGACGTACCCGACCACGGCCGAGACGTACGCCGCCGCCCGCGCCGGTGCGTCCATGCCCGGGAACGACTCGCCGAGTGCCGCCTCGCTCCCGTCCCGCCACCTGAGCGTCATCCCGCACCGCAGGGTCTGGCGGCCGAACACCTTGCCCCGGGCCGCCTGGGAGGCCGAGGTCAGGTACGCGGTCAGCAGCGGCAGGAGGACCGGGTGGTCCAGCGCCTCGTACCGGTACGTCCGCCCGCCGGTGCGGACCGTCACCGGAACCATCGGCGCCTCCCGTCCCAGCACCGCACCCATGCCGTGGGTCCGGTCCTGCTCGAACGCCCCCAGCACCTCACCCACCGTGAAGAACTTGAACGACCTGGCGAGGTTCGGGAGCACCGCCAGGACGTGGGCCCTGGCCAGAGGCATGGCGTACCGGCCGGCGCCGAGGAACGGGTGGCCGAACGCCCAGACCCTGTCGCCCCGGACCTCGGTCACCGTGCCGCCCACCGCCAGGGAGGCGTCGCCGGAGACGAGGATCCCCGCCACCATGTCGCCCGGGCGCAGGGGACCGGCCTCCCGCGGCCTGGCCTCCCGGCCCGCCGCCGGGGCCGCCACCCACCCCATCCGCCGCCAGGCGGCCGCAAGCCAGTCCACGGGGGCGGGCGACGCGCCGAGCGCCGCCAGCGGGAGCGGCGAGCCCTGACCCTCCGCCCGCCGGGGCAGGAGCCAGTCGAGCACCTGCCGGCCCGGCTCCCCGCCGCGCCACGCCTTCATCAGCTCCGTGAGGACGGGGCGTCCGGGCAGGGGCCCCGCGGCCTCCGTCCCGCCGATCGCCTCCATCCTCCCGAACGGCGTCACCCCGCCGATCGGCTCCCGCTCGAACTGCCACCCGAACGCCAGGGCCCCGAGGAGGCGCCCGTCAACGTACACCGGCGAGCCGCTCATCCCGGCGATGATCCCCGTCCGTTCGAACCGCGGGTCGTCGAGCCTGACGAGCACCATCTCGCCCTCGGGCGCCGCCGGACCGCTGGTCCCCAGGACCGTCAGCGGGATCCGGACCCGCTCGCCGCCGTCCATCTCGGTGACGCACACCCCCCGCGTCCCCGGCGCCACCTCCGAGGGCGGCACGACCTCGACGGCGCCCAGGGCGCACGGGACGGCCAGCACGAGCGCGAACGAGACGGCGAGGATCCGGTTTCCGGTCACCGCGGCATTGTACCCGGGCCGTCTCCCGGGGAGGCCCCGCGCCCGTCTCACCCGCAGGGGACGACGGCGGCGGACGGCCAGTCGCCGCGCACGGCCCGGCGCGCGGCCTCTGCTTCCGGGCGGCCCTCGAACGGCCCGAGCCGGACCCGCTCCAGCCCGGACGGTCCCTCCATGATCAGGGCGTGGTGTCCGGCCTCCTCGAGCCTGTCCCGCGCCCGGACCGCCCGGTCGTGATCCCGGAACGCCCCGACCTGGACCCAGAAGCAGCCGTGGGAGGCGTCCCCGGCGGAGCCGGCCGGCGCGGGCCCGGCCTCCTTCTCCCCTTTCTTCGCCTTCGCCGCGTGGGAGCCCTCCTCGCCCGGCCCGAGCACCCGCACCGTCACCGGGGCGACGCCGTCCACGTCGAGCCCGATCCGCTTCGCCGCGCCGTAGGAGAGGTCGATGATCCGGTGCTTGACGAACGGCCCCCGGTCGTTGATCCGGACCACCACCGACCGGCCGTCGTCCCGGCGGGTGACCTCGACCCTGGTGCCGAACGGCAGGGTCCGGTGGGCGGCGGTCAGGCCGTACATGTCGTAGACCTCGCCCGAGGCGGTCCGCCGTCCGTGGTACGGCCGGCCGTACCAGGAGGCCAGCCCCTTCTCCCTCGCCCCGGGCCCCACGCTCTCCGGCACCGTCCCCCGGTGGGCGCACCCCGTGCCGAGGAGGCCCGCGAGCAGGAGCACGGCCACCGCGACGCGGCGCACCTCAGACCTCCAGGTCCCGGGCCGGCGGCAGCTCCCCGGCCGCCTCGAGCACGGGTGCCACCTCCCGTTCGAGGAACGCGCGAACCTGCGCCGGCGCCCGGCCGACGAACCGCCGCGGGTCGAGCAGCGTATCGAGCTCGGCACGGTCCAGCGGGACGGCCGGGTCCTCCGCGACCAGGTCGAGGAACGGGTTCGCCTCCCCCTCGGCCAGGATCCGGTGGGCCGCCGCCCTGGCGTGGACCCGGAGCCGCTCGTGGACCGCCTGCCGGTCGCCGCCGCGCCGGACCGAGGCCATCAGGATCGCCTCGGACGCCAGGAACGGCAGCTCGGCCTCCAGGTTGCGCCGGACCATCGCCGGGAACACCACCAGACCGTCCGCCAGGTTGTGGAGGATCCGCAGGATCGCGTCGGCGGTCAGGAACGCCTCGGGCAGGCTCATCCTGCGGTTGGCCGAGTCGTCCAGCGTCCGCTCCAGCCACTGGTTCGCCGCCGTGTGGGCCGGGTTCTGGGCCAGGACGACGAGCCACCGCGCCAGCGCGCAGACCCGCTCGGACCGCATCGGGTTGGCCTTGTACGGCATGGCCGAGGACCCGACCTGCCCCTCGGCCATCGGCTCGCGGACCTCCTTGAGCCGGGCCAGCAGCCGGACGTCGGTCGCCATCTTCGCGGCCGACTGCCCGAGCCCGGACAGCGCATCGAGCAGGAACGCGTCGACCTTGCGGGGGTAGGTCTGCCCGGTGACGGGGAAGGTCCTTTCGAAGCCCAGCTTCTCCGCAACCAGGGCGTCCAGCCGTTCGACCCGCTCGTGGTCCCCGTCGAACAGCTCGAGGAACGTCGCCTGGGTCCCCGTGGTGCCCTTGGCGCCCCGCAGCCGGAGGCGGCCCTGCTCGAACCGGAGCCGTTCCAGATCGAGCAGCAGGTCCTGGAGCCAGAGACACGCCCGCTTGCCGACGGTGGTCGGCTGGGCGGGCTGGAAGTGGGTGTGCCCCAGGGCGGGCTCGTCCGCCCACCGCCGGGCGAACGCCGCGAGCGCACCGATCACCGCGAGCAGCCGCCGCTCCACGAGGTCCAGTGCGTCCCGGGCGATCACCAGGTCGGCGTTGTCCCCGACGAACGCCGAGGTGGCCCCCAGGTGCAGGTACGGCCGCGCCGCAGGGGCGCGCTCCGCGAAGGCGTGCAGGTGGGCCATGACGTCGTGGCGGGTCCGCCGCTCGTGCTCCCGCACCCGGTCGAGGTCCTCCGCGGTGACCTCGAGGTTCGCGCGCATCTGCGCGATGGCCTCCTCCGGGATCTCCAGCCCCAGCTCCCGTTCGGCCTCCGCCAGCGCGAGCCACAGCCGCCGCCACGTCGTGTACCGGTGCCGGGCCGAGAACAGCGCCAGCATCTCCGCCGACGCGTACCGCCCCGCCAGGGGATGATCGAACCCGTCGAGATCCACCATGCGGCCTCCCGGTGCAGTATACCGCCCGGGTCCGTCGGACGCGCGAGGGGGCGTATGATGGGTCCCTCCCGAGGCACACCGGTTCCGCCGAGGACCGGATCGGGTTCGTGGAGGATCGTGATGGCGGAACACCCCCTCCTTGCCGCCGCCCGCCGGGCCGTGGACCGGATCCCCGGCGCCGCCGTGGTCGTCGCGACCTGTCTCGCGGCGCTGGCGCTGCTCGCCCCCGGACTCCTCGGGTCCCACGAGCGGTTCTACGCCAGCTGGACCGGAGACGCGCTGCGAACCCTCGTGGAAGGGCGGGACACCGTTCCCAGCGCTCTCGCGCCCGTGGCCTGGGAGGGTGACAGGCCGCTGACGGTCGACTGCGGGCCGTTCCCGGAGGGCTCCCGGATCGAGCTCAAGCTGCGGACGGCGCACGGGGAGGCCACCGTCCGGGTCCGGCTCGCCGGCCGGGCCATCGCAACCCTCGACGTCGGCCCCCGGTGGCGGACGTACCGGCTGCGGCCCCATGGAACCGGGAGATCCTTCCGGCTCGAGCAGCCCGGGAGCGCCCACGTTCCGGTCCACGTCGCCCGGATCAAGATCACCGACGTGGAGGGGTACGCCGAGGGGGTCCTGAACGCGTGGCTCGTCCGCAGGAACGCGCGGTTCGTTCCCTCCCCGGCGTCCCCCCGGTGGGCGCTTTTCGGGATCGTCCTGCTCGCGGCGCTCCTGGCACCCGGCCGTGGAACCCGCGGCGTCCGGGCGGTCGCCTCCGCATCGCTTCGCCCGGTGGCCGCCGTCACGGCCGGACTGGCCGCGGCCCGCGGACTGGCCGCGGCGGCCGGTCTCCGGCTGATCGTGACGCCGGGCTCGGCGGCGGCCATCCTGGGCGCCGCTGCCGCTGCGGGCGGTATCCGTCTGGCCCTCCGGAACTCGGACGTTCTCCAGAGGCCGGTCTTCCGGCATCACCGCCAGGTTCTCGAGATCACGGCAGTGGCCCTGGTCCTCGCCGGCTGGACCGTGGCACTGTTCGGGATCGTCCAGGGCCGCTTCGGGGGGGACGTCCGCGGCGTCGCCCGGTTCGGGTGGAGGTTCCCGGTGCCCACCGCCATGGGGAACGTTCCCGAGCTGACGAGGATCGGCTACGACGGTCAGTTCTACGCCGTGCTGTCGGCCGACCCGTTACTCCGCGACCCGGAGACGGTTCGTGGACTGGACAACCCCGGGTACCGGGCCACGCGGATCCTGATCCCGCTGCTGGCGTGGGTGAGCGCGGGGGGCTCTCCCGAGCGGGCGCCCACCGCGTACGTCCTGTGGTGCTGGATCCTCGGGCTGGCGGCGCCCTTCCTCGGTCTGTTCTGGTTCCGCAGATCGCGGTGGCGGGTCCTCTGGTTCGCCGCGCTGGCTCTCGACGCGGGGCTCGTCGTCAGCGTGCTCCGCGCCACCCCGGATGCGGCCGCACTCGCGCTGCTGCTCGGGGCGCTCATCCTCGCGGAGACCCGGGCCGGCCCCGGGATCACCGCGGTGGGCGGCATCCTCGCCGTCCTGGCGCGGGAGACCTCGGTGCTGGCGCTCCCCGGCCTCGTGTGGCCGGACGTCACGGACCGGCGATGGCTCCGGGCCCTCGTAGGGCTCGGCGCACCTCTCGCCGTGTTCGGTGCCTGGCGGCTCCACGTCGGTGCCGCCGTCGGCCGGGGGTTCGGCTCCGCGTGGACCAACTTCGGCCTGCCGTTCGGATGGCTCCCCGACAAGGTCCACCAGATCGCGGCCCTCGAGGGAGACCGCCGGACGGTCGAGATCCTCGGGGTCACGTGGGTCCTGCTCCTGGTGAGCGCCGCCCTCTCGTACCTGATCCGGAGGCGGCGGCTCTCGCCCGTCCTCATCACATTCCTGTTCTTCGCCGCGCTGGCGGTCACGGTCAACATCCGCGTCCACTTTGAGGTCAACGCCTCCGCCCGCGTGCTGATCGCCCTCCCGTTCCTCGGGGCGCTCCTGGTGAGGGACGAACCGAGCGGGTGGCGGCGCATCCTCCTCGCCGCGGGCGTCGTCCTGGCGGCCGTGCAGGGGTTCCTCGTCCTCAGGGAGGAGGCGGGACCGGCCTGGCGGCACGAGCTGGCCGTTCGCCGCGCGCAGGCCGTGGGCGCCGGCGTCCGGACACCGGGAGACGGCACGCGCCACGCTCCCACCCTGACCGTCTCGAACGGCGAACGGGTTATCCCGACGCACCGGGGAGAGGACGAGCACGTGTCAGGCCCTACCATCCCGGAACGGCTCTCGATCTGGCGAAACGGCGGCAGCGTCCCGCCACCCGGCTCCGGTGAGGCGGCCACTCTGCCCGCCGGGCCGGCACGGGGCGGACTCGAGTTGCGGGGCGACGGGCCCGGCCCAGCGGCGGGGTTCGTCCAGTCTCCAGAGCGACCGGACCACGGCCCGGGCTATACTCCCCTCATGAACGTTCCAGGTCTTGCGCCCGCAACCCTTCTCGTCACACTCCTTGCGTCCGGTCCAGCTGCCATGGCGGCCGGATCCGGAGCGCTCCAACCCCATCCCCACCACCTGGTCCGCGGCACGTTCTTCGCCCACGCGTTGGGGCAAATCGACCGGAAGACCTACACGAACTCCCGTGAAGCGCTCGAACACAACCTCCGGAGGGGCGCGCGCTTCTTCGAGGTCGACCTTTCCTTCACTGCGGACGGCGATCTCGTCTGCTTTCACACCGGGCTCGAGAAACGCCTGGGGCTCGATCGTCCCATCGATCAGGTCTCTACGGCCGAGTTTCTGTCGAGGAAGTTCGACGGGAAGTACACGACCATGGACCTGGAGACGCTGTTGCGGAGAATGGCCGAGGTGCCGGACATGTACCTCGTGACCGATACGAAGCACGAGTTCCGTCCATCCCTCGAAACGGTCGTCGCCACCGCCGAACGGGTCGATCGTTCCCTGATCGGCCGGATCATCCCTCAGTTCTACCATCAGGAAGAGTGGCAGGATGTGGCCGAGGTCGAGGCCGAGCACGGTCTCTTTGCGACGGTGATCTTCACGCTGTACCGGACGAACCTCGATGACGACGCCGTCGTGGAGGCGGCACGCCTCCGGAAGATCCCGATCATCACCATGAGCCGATCACGGTACAACCCCGGCCTCGTCGCCCGCCTGGCGGCGATCCAGACGGCCTCCATGGTCCACACCATCAACAACCGGCACGAGATCCTGGTCTACCTGGCCCACGGCGTTCGCGGCGTGTACATCGACGCCTTCTTCCCCTGGGCCAGACAGGCGTGCGGGCGCCCGAGACCTCCTCAGCCCGCCGGCGGGGCCGCCACCTCGCGCCTCGGTTCGCCGCCGAGACCTCCCTTGCCCAGAAGGTAGTCGTGGATCCCGGCGGCGGCTTTCTTGCCGGCGCCCATGGCCAGGATGACGGTGGCCGCGCCGGTGACGATGTCGCCGCCTGCGAAAACCCCGGGGATCGAGGTCATCATGGTCACCTCGTCCACGACGATGTTCCCCCACCGGTTGAGCTCGAGCCCGGGCGTCGTCTGGAGGACGAGGGGGTTGGGCCCCTGGCCGATGGCCATGACGATCTCGTCGATGTCGATGGTGTACTCGCTGCCCTCGATCGGCTTCGGGCGGCGGCGACCCGACTCGTCGGGTTCGCCGAGCTCCATCTTGATCACCCGGACCGCCCGGACACGGCCCTCGTCGTCACCAAGGATTTCGACGGGCGATGTCAGCCAGCGGAAGTCGATCCCCTCCTCCTCGGCGTGTTCCAGCTCCTCGAGCCGCGCGGGCGACTCGGCCCGCGTCCGCCGGTAGAGGCAGATGACCTCCTCCGCCCCCAGCCGCAGCGCCGTGCGGAGGCAGTCCATGGCGACGTTGCCCGACCCGACGACGGCGATCCGCTTCCCGACCTTGACCGGGGTGTCGAACTCGGGGAACCGGTACCCCTTCATCAGGTTGACGCGGGTCAGGTACTCGTTGGCCGAGTAGACGCCGATCAGGTTCTCGCCTGGAATCCCCATGAAGTACGGAAGCCCGGCGCCGGTCCCGATGAAGACGGCGTCGAACCCCCACTCCTCGCCCATCAGCTCCTCGACGGTTGCGGTCTTCCCCACCACGAAGTTGCACCGGATCTCGACGCCCATCTTCTCGAGGTTCTCGATCTCCCACCGAACGATCTCCTTGGGGAGCCGGAACTCGGGGATACCGTAGACGAGCACGCCGCCCGGCTTGTGGAGCGCCTCGAAGATCGTCACGGAATGACCGTTCCGGGCAAGCTCCGCCGCGCACGCGAGGCCGGATGGGCCGGATCCCACGATGGCCACCTTGAACCCCGTCGGCTCCTCGCACACCGGGAGCTCCACCGTGCCATGGTCCCGCTCCCAGTCGGCGACGAACCGCTCGAGCCGTCCGATGGCCACGGGGTCCTTCTTCTTGCCCACGATGCAGACCTGTTCGCACTGGTCCTCCTGCGGGCAGACCCGGCCGCAGATCGCCGGCAGCGTGTTGGTCTCCTTGACGATCCGGATCGCCTCGTCGAACCGGCCCTCACGGATCTCCACGAGGAACCGCGGGATGTCGATCCCCACGGGGCACCCCGCGACGCACTTTGGGTCCTTGCACTCCAGGCACCGTTCGGCCTCCCGCCGCGCGAGCTCCGGCGTCAGGCCCAGGGCGACCTCGGCGAAGTTGAGGACCCGCTCGTGGGGGTCCTGGCACGGCATCGGCTGCCGGGGGATCTGCATCCGCTCCTTGGGGCTGAGCTTGCCGGTGGTCATGCCGTCACCTCCGCGTTCTCCGTCGCGCGGCACCGGTGCGCCTCGAGGAACCGGCGTTTCGCCTCCTCCTCCTGGGCCACGTACGTCCTCAGCCGCTTCATCAGGAGGTCGAAGTCCACCTGGTGGGCGTCGAACTCGGGCCCGTCGACGCAGACGAACTTCGTCTCGCCGCCCACCGTCACCCGGCAGCAGCCGCACATCCCGGTGCCGTCGATCATGATCGAGTTGAGCGAGGCGACGGTCGGGGTCCCGTGGGGGCGCGTCAGGTCGGCCACCGCCTTCATCATGATGGCCGGCCCGATCCCGAAGACGATGTCCGGCTTGCCCCGCTCCTCGATCAGGTCGGCCAGGGCGTGGGTGACGAACCCCTTCCGCCCGAAGCTGCCGTCGTCCGTCGTGTAGATCATCTCGTCGGAGCGCGCCTCCATCTCGTCCCGGAGGATGACCAGCTCCTTCGTCCGGCCGCCCAGGATCGAGACCACGTGGTTACCGGCTTCCTTCAGCGCCTTCGCGATGGGTAGCAGCGGCGCGATCCCGGCGCCGCCGCCGACGCACACCGCCGTGCCCCACCGCTCGATGTGGGTCGGCGTCCCCAGCGGCCCGGTCACGGCGATCTCCGTTCCCTCCGGCAGCAGCCCCATCTCCATCGTCGTCTTCCCGATCTCCTGGACGATCAGTGTGATCGTCCCGGCCTCGGGATCCGAGTCCGCGATGGTCAGCGGGATCCGCTCCCCGTGCTCGTGGAGCAGGATCATGACGAACTGCCCCGCCTGGTGTTTCCGCGCGACCTCGGGCACCTCGACGACGTACCGCTTGAACGCCGGCGCGATCGTTTCCTTCTTGAGAATCGTGGCCATCGTCCCCCCCTCGAGTTCGATCCCCGCTTGCCGGGATACCGTACCGTCACGCCACGAGATTTTCAAGATTGCCGCCAATTATGAGTAAATCCTTATATCACAATGCTGTGATGCGATTGCGGTGCTCCGGCGCCGGGGGGCCGAGTGTGCGATCCTGTATTGACAGGCGACACAGCGGACCGTAGACTCATCTCACGAGCAGTACGAAAATGGTTGGGAACGGAGTATCCGTGGCTCCAGTCGCCTTCTTGATCGCTCTGGCGAGCATAGCCCTGCTGAGTCTGGCATCGCGACGGTGGCGCACGACGGTGGTGCCCTGGGCGGCCGTCCCCCTGATTCCGCTGGCCATCTTCGGAACACCACTCCAGCTCCTCGTGGGAGTTCTCACACTTGTCGTCGTCGAGCTGCCGGGACGGCTCGTCGCAGCACCCGAGGTTCTCGCCACGTCACTGATCGCCGTCCTCGTCAATGCGATGCCGCTCCGTCCCGCAGATCCACTTCTCCTGCTGCCTCCCATCGCAGCTCTCCTCCTTCTCATCAGCCGAATGCTTCGGCGCGCCGGATCTTCGGTCCCCAGTCCTGCTCCCTCACTCTGGACCGAGGCGGCCGGAGCCGTCATTCTCACGGGTGGCTCGGCGCTGGCGGTTCTCGGCCTCCAGTACGGGAACGCGCTTCCCGCCTTCCTCGGATTCGCGATCCCTGCGGCCCTGCCCGCCCTTCTGCGCGGAGGCATCGACAGCGCTGCCCGTGAACATGCGTACCGGGAGGTGCTCGCCGGACTCCCGCCGCTCCTCGGGAGTCTGATCCCGGGCCGGGAGAAGGCGCTCGAGGAGCTCGTGACGAGTCTTCACACGCTCCTGACACCACTGATTGGCCACGACATCTCCGTCATCGCGATCAACCCCCCGTTCGCAGGGGAGGGAACCTCCCTGGCGGTCCATCCTGTCGGGGGGAATGCCCATCTCCGGATCGCCGAGCGGCTCCGGAGGCTGTTCGAGTCCAGGCGGGTCGAGGAGCTCCATTCCCCGTTCTCCAGCCATGGCGAGAAACGCCCGCTCCTCCATCCGGACTATTCCCGTCAGGTCGTCGTTCCGGTCCGGTATGACACACACCTGGTTGCACTCCTCGCGTGCCTCGGACGGACACCGCTGCACGTGCTCTCGGAGGCGACGATGGCACGGGTCTGTGCCCTCGCCGAGCAGTCCGTCCGCCTCTGTCTGGAAAACCGCTGGCTCCACGACCGCGCAGCTCGTCTCGAGAGACGGATGGAAGACGAGATTCACCGCATGGAGCACCTTCTCGCAATGAGCCAGGCAATCTACACCTCGCCCGATCTCCGATCCGTCACGAGTAACCTCGTGCGGGCAGCGCGCCTCGGTTTCGGGCTCTCGTGGTGCGCCGTCCTCCTCGACGCACGCCGAAACGGGATCTATCGGCTCACGGCCCGCAGCGGACTCCCCAGGGAGACGGCCGATACGGCCCGCCGGACCGCCATTCCCCTGGACACCCTCCAACGAGTAGTTGCCGAGGGCCGGTCCATCTCTCGATGCTCCGTCATCACGGCTCGCCGATGGCCGATGGAGGGGTTCCCGACAGAGCAGGAGCACCTCATCCTCGCACCGATCGGTTCCGATACACCGCCCCCCGCGTACTTTCTTTTCTCTCCCGGTCACTCCAAGCCGATGCTCGATCTCGGAGAGGTCAGGGCACTGGAGATCGTCCTGGATCAAGCAGCCTCGGTCATCTCCTCCGCCCTGCACTTCGAGGAGCTCAAGCGCCAGACGCTCGTGGACAGCCTGACAGGGATCGCCAACCGGCGATCGCTGGACACGGTTCTGGGCCGTCTGCTGGACCGGCTCCGAGGCCATCCGGTCTCCGTCGCCATGATCGATGCCGACGACTTCAAGACGATCAACGACCGGTTCGGCCATCACGTGGGCGATGTCGTCCTGCGGGAGCTCGCGGCGCTCCTCTCGCGGAGCCTCCGCGCACGGGATTTCGCCGCGCGGTACGGTGGGGAAGAATTCTGCGCCGTCCTGCCTCAGCTCTCGGGAGATCAGGCCTCCCTCGTACTCGACCGGCTACGGCGCAGCATTGCGGAACACCGGTTCGCCGCCTCGGAGCTCTCTCACCCGCTCCACGTCACCGTCAGCATCGGAATCGCAACCTCCCCCGAGGATGGGGAAAGCCCGGCGATCCTCCTCGCCCGTGCGGACGAGGCCCTCTATGAGGCGAAACGCCTCGGCAAGAACCGGGTGGTCTGCACGGCGGAGGTCGGGCTCTGGTCGGTGTACGACAGTCAGGAGCCGTTCGCCTGATCCCACCGGAACCGGAGTGGCCAGGACGCAGCCTCCCCCGCGTAGTCCACGCCGACGCGGGGGAGCCGCCGGACCACGGCCGGCGGCACCCCGGTCCCGTCGTCCGCAAGCCACAGATCACCTCGCGGATCGCAGAGGTCCGTCCCGTCGTCGTCCCGCGTGATCGCCAGACCCTGGCAGAGCCTTCCCGGTCCGTCGAGCAACCGGCACACTGGATCGGGGCGTCCGCGCCTGTCGCGAATCACGGCCTCACCCGCCATGGGAACGGCGGCACGAATCAACACCGCCTGCGGTGTCCCCGGACCCACGGTGACGACGTTCAGGCAGTGGTGCATCCCGTAGACCATGTAGACGTAGGCGTGCCCGGCCTCCCCCCACATGGTCTCCACCCTGGGCGTCCTCCGGCCGCCGAACGTGTGGCACGCCGGATCGTCCACCCCGAGGTACGCCTCCACCTCGGTCAGGCGGGCAACCGCCGTCCCTCCCAGCGTCCTCCGGACCAGCAGCTTCCCCAGGAGAGCCATGGCCACCACATCGGTGGGCCGCTGGTAGAATGCGCGATCGAGAGGACGCAGCCCGGATGCGTTGCCGTTCGACGGGAGGTCTGATTCGATGGCCATCATCTGTGTCACGGGAGGAGCCGGGTTCATCGGCTCCCACGTCGCCGACGCGTACGTCGCCGCCGGAGACGAGGTCGTCATTCTCGACGATCTCTCCTCGGGCCGCAAGGAGAATGTCCCGGATGGTGCCGAGCTGCTCGTGCTCGATATCCGCTCCCCGGAAGCCGCGGAAGCCATCATCGGTCGCGGTGTGGAGATCCTCGTCCACCACGCGGCCCAGATGGACGTCCGGCGTTCCGTGGAGGACCCCCGGTTCGACGCGGACGTCAACATCGGCGGGCTCCTCAACCTCCTGGAAGCCGCACGGCGGGGTTCCGTCCGGCAGGTGGTCTTCGCCTCCACCGGCGGTGCGATCTACGGCGAACAGGAGGCGTTCCCAGCCGGTGAGGACCATCCGCTCCGGCCGCTCTCGCCATACGGCGTCTCAAAGCTCGCCGGCGAACGGTACCTCGACTACTACCACATGGAGCACGGTCTCGACGTCACCTGCCTGCGGTACGCCAACGTCTACGGCCCGCGGCAGAACCCTCACGGCGAGGCCGGTGTCGTGGCCATCTTCCTCGACCGGATCCTCTCGGGGAAAACGCCCGTCATCAACGGCGACGGACTCCAGACCCGGGACTACGTCTACGTCGGTGACGTGGTGGAGGCGAACATGGCCGTCCGGAGCCTGCCGGGGTTCCGGGTCTACAACGTGGGGACCGGGATCGAGATCGACGTCAACACGCTCTACGAGAAACTCCGCGAGGCGGCTGGCGGCGGCCCCGAGGCCGAGCACGGTCCGGCGAAGCCCGGTGAACAGCGCCGCTCCGTGATCGACCCTTCCCGGATCCGCGAGGAGCTGGGCGTACCCATCGGGACGTCGTTCGAGGAGGGGCTCCGGCACACGGCAAACTGGTTCCGCCAACGGGCCGCCACGCGGTGAACAAACCGGAGCTCCCGCGGTGCGCCGGCTTCCTCCGCCGGACCATCGCCGTCGTCGTGGACATGGCCATCTTCATCGTCCTGGGATCGCTCGTCGCGATCCCCGTTCTCAAACGGATTGGGACACTCCACCCCGCCTCCCCCGCGGACTTCCTGATCTCCGTGATGGCCTCGCCCCCCCTTGCCCGCGCCGCGGCGTGGACCGTGGCGGCGCTGGCGATCCTCTGGTGGGCCTACTTCCTCATCGGCTGGGGACTCCTCGGTGCGACGCCCGGCAAACGTATCCTCGGCCTGGCCATCATCGACCACACCGGGCGACACCCCATCGGCCCCGTACGGGCCCAGCTCCGGCTCGTCGCCTACACGCTCAGCTCCCTCCCCCTGTGCGCTGGCCACTTCCTCGTCGCGTTCCGCACCGACCACCGCGCCCTGCACGACATCCTGGCTGGCACCCGGGTCGTCCGGCGGCGGGATCTCGAACGCAACCCAGCTCATCCCAAGAGCCCAACACCGGGCCTCCCCCACCAAACCAACTGACACCCCCAGCCGTCACTCCACCAGGGGACACTCCCACACAGTCTCAAGAAGGGACAGACCCTTTCTACTTGGGGACAGTCCCGAAGAGATCGGGAGGGCCTCCATCCCTGATCGAGAGCATCAGAGTCTGGAACCGGCCCAGCCACGCGCCCCGGCTC
>JAMOVQ010000191.1 GCA_027067575.1 Thermoanaerobaculia bacterium
GGGAGCAGCGGAGGAACGCGATCGTCTTCTGAGGCGAGTGGGAAGGCCGGACAAGGTGGGAGCGGGACGGTCTTGCGGGAGAGGTGTGTCTGGAGACGGGGCTGGGAGGGGGCTGGTGGGTGGAAGGGTGGGGATTGGGAGCAGAGGGGTGGGGAGGGATGGGGGGGTGGGGGCGCGGGAAGGAAATAAACAATGTCCCTATGTATATGGGGACACGTGAGTCAGGGGATTCGGACCGTTCCCTCGAGCACGGCGCCGGCGCGAAGCGTTGCGGTTCTGCTGGCTTCAACGATGACGTCTCCTCGAACGATCACTCCGGGGCCGAATGTGACGTTCCCATGGACGGTCAGGCTGCGGCAGAGGATCAGTGATGGCGGGCCTTCGGGAAAGCGTACGTCAAATCGGTCTACGAGCCGATAGTGCTCCGGGTCGAGGGTAATGGACGGAGGTTCATCCCGACTGGGGGCGAGCACAACACGAGCGTCATCCGTCAGGACGTAGGCGTCAGACCGGACGGCGAGCAGGTCGTCAGTCGTCTTGACTGGTGAAAACCGGTTTCTGGCGACGCGGACTGCGCCGGACCGCTCGAAGACCGAGATCGCCGTACCCATGGCAGTCTCGAGCTGGATGACTGGGGGGGTCGAAGGATCGCGGGGGTCAGCGGTCTTGTGATTGATGATGGTCGGCAGGATGAGGAGACCGCCGGATGTATCGATGAGCTTCCTCAGCGCCTCCAAGTCGATCCAGAGGTTGTTGGTGTTGAAGTAGCGGTACCGGTCGACGTTCTGGAACGTCTCCAGCTCCTCGGGCGGGCACTGGGCCGATTCCCGGAGCACGAGACGCCCGCCAGGAAGCATTGCCAGATGACCGCCCTTGCGGTCCGCTGGTGTACGGTCCGCGGCCTCCATCAGGAAATCGTGGCCGGCGAGAACCATGTGGCCGAGGATGGTCTCGGAGACGGCGGCCCCCAGGTTGTCGGCGTTGGAGACAAATGCCCACCGGTACCCAAGCTCCAGGAGACGGTCCAGGAGGCCGGATTCCGCCAGCGCCAGGTAGAGGTCGCCGTGTCCCGGTGGGCACCACTCCAGTTCCGGGCGCTCCGGCCAGGAGAGCGGTTCCAGGGTTGCAGCATCGATTCGCGGCACCCTGTGCTGGAGAAACCCGAGGGGAAGTCCGTCCACCGGGAGGCTTGGGTACCGCTCGAGGTGCCGGAGCGTATCCGCCTCGGTCCGGAAGCTGTTCATCAGGAGGAGGGGGAGGCGAGCCCCCGTGCGCTCCCGGGACCGCAGCACGTGCCGGACGATGAGGTCGAGGAAGGTCAGGCCGTCGCGGACCGGCAGGAGCGACTTGGCCTTCTCGAGGCCCATACTTGTTCCCAGACCACCGTTGAGCTTGATGACAACGAGCCGGTCGAGTGCTTTCCGCCCGGTCTCGGCCGCGCGACGTCCAAGAATCTCCGCATCGGGAAGTTCCAGAACCGGCCGGATCGCGGAGGATGGGATCAGTCCTGTCTCGCCATTCCGCACACGCTCCCAGTATCTCCGGAACGTCTCGATGGCGGCCCGGCTTGCCCTTGCCCGCCGCATCTTTTCCTCGAACGTTTCAAAAATGGGGGGGCCAGTCATACGTCCTCCGGAACGTCCGTAATCAACGTCTATCCATCCTACCTCAGGGAGACGGATTGTTGTCTCCCCCTTTGTGATGCTGGGAACTGGAGGTCCGGATGGATGGTCCAAGATGATGCGGTGTGAAGATCCAGGGCAGGATCTCACGTGATACGAGGGTGAACGCTCCCAACAGTGGGCGGTAGGAAGGGTTGAGCCGATCATGGAATCTTGGAGATGCCGGGGAAGGAACCAGCTCTCGAAGTGAGCCGAAAAGTCGAACATTACAGTCCCTTGCTCTCGTCGGGTGGGTCCGGGACGTGGTGTTCGCGCTGATGAGCGGTCTGGCTGGGTGTGGGTGAAAAGGCGTTTGACGATGTTCAAAAATGGGCGTAGGATCGAATCGAGCAGGAGGGCGTCTCTCCAGCGAGGGGCGACTCGGAAGGAGGTTGAGAATGGATGGAACGAGGGGCGTCGTTGCCATTCTCGTGGTCGTTGGTATCGCCGTGCCCGGTGCTGCCCAGTACGCGATGACCGATCCGGCGACTCCGGTGACCGTCGACTTTGCTGGATTCACCGGTGCCGGATTCGTCGCAAATCCGGGGGCCGGACAGCTTGACTCTGACAACATCATCGTCACCGGACTCAGCGATGGTGACATGAACTGGGGTGGAGACTACACAACCGG
Source organism: Thermoanaerobaculia bacterium (assembly GCA_027067575.1). Lineage (GTDB taxonomy): Bacteria > Acidobacteriota > Thermoanaerobaculia > Thermoanaerobaculales > Sulfomarinibacteraceae > JAMOVQ01. The sequence continues at coordinate 2,293 of JAMOVQ010000191.1, forward strand.
AGACTACGCCCGCGGCCAGAGTAGCGGTGGTGTCACGACCGGCGGTATTTATGCGGGGGACAACGGCGGGGATACGTTCTTGATGTTCCAGCCCGGGAGTTCGGATCTGACGCCGGGCGCCATCGAGATGCGGTTTGTCAACCAGACCGGGGCCACCCAGGACAGCCTCGCTATCGACTACACGATCCTGACGTACAACGACCAGGACAGGGCCAACTCCATCCAGTGTCAGTATTCGACCGATGGATCGACCTGGACGACGATCTCACCGTACGACTATGTCAGTCCCGGAGCCCAGGATGCGTCGCCCTCGTGGCAGACAACGACCCGCAACGGCTACGTCCTCGTGGTGAACGTCGCCGCTGGCGCGACCTTCTACATCCGGTGGTATACCGACGACGACACTGGTGGCGGTAGCCGGGATGAGCTCGGCCTCGACGATATCTCCATCCGGCTGTACTCGTCGGCGACGCCGACGCCGACGCCGACTCCGACGGCCACCGCGACGCCGACTCCGACGCCGACCGCGACGGCAACCCCGACGGACACGCCGACCCCGACGGCCACCGCGACACCGACGGACACGCCGACACCCACGGCAACAGCGACCCCGACAGATACGCCGACGCCGACCCCTACGGCCACCGCCACAGTGGGGCCGGTCGCCATCTTGACCGGATCGTCGCTTCCGGACGCAGCCCTTGGACAGGCATACTCGGTGGTCCTCGCGGCAACGGGTGGGACGCCCCCGTACACCTGGACGATGGTGTCGGGAGCCCTTCCACAGGGGATCACGCTCGACGGGACTGCTGGAACGCTTACAGGGACGCCGACCGAGGGCGGTACCTTCACGTTCACGCTTCAGGTTGCTGACACGACAGGGCTCACGGCGACGCAGGATTTCACGCTGAGGGTCCGTGAGATCGGGATTCCGGCCATCGGAAACCGTGGCGCCCTGGCGTTCATCCTGATTCTGCTTGCCTCTGGTGTGCTAATCGTGTTGCGGCGCCGGACCATCTGACATCCAACGTGAGGAAGTTCTTGCGGCCCGGGCCTGCGCCCGGGCCGTTTCCATTTGTAGGCCATGCCTGCCATGCCAGGATAGCGCGAAGCCAAGAAAAGAAGAATGTTCCCTCCTGGCGGAGCGAGAGAAAAAGAATGTCCCTTTCTCTGGTGGCCTGCGTCCGGGTCGTTTTCATCTACACGCGCGGAAAAGAAGAATGTCCCTTTCTCTGGGTGTGGGGAGGTTGCGGGTACAATCGACATGGTGCTCGCGATCATCTCGGACCTGCACTTCACCGAGGAGGGATCCTCGGCTGTCTCGGGTGTTTCTTCCGGAGCCTCCCGGAATCTTCATCCCGAGGCGTTCCGGCTGTTCTTCGCATGGCTCACCACCATGGCCAGGCGAAATGTCGCAAGCCGGATCGATCTCGTGTTCGCCGGGGACGTCTTCGATCTCCATCGGACGGCGATGTGGTTCGGTGGCGACCTCCGTCCGTGGGAGACGGACCCAGCACACCAGGAGGCGCTGGGGAGGAGGGCACTCGAGATCCTGAATACGATCGCCGGAGAGGAGTGGGTGGATCAGGCCCTCGATGCGATCCGGCGGTTTGCCGGCGGGGAGTACATCGCTCTGAATGGGGATGAAAGGGCCGTGGGGCTTCCCGTCCATGTCCACTTCGTTCCCGGCAACCACGACCGGCTCGTCGCGTGCTTTCCGGCCTGCCGACGGCGCGTCCGGGAGTTGCTCGGTATGGGACCCTCCGACGAGCCGTTCCCGACACACCTGCTCTTCGCGGAGGAGCGCACCCTCGTCCGGCACGGTCACGAGTACGACCGGTACAACTTCTCCCGCGACCTCGGCCGCCGCCGCGGCCCGATCCCAGCCCAGCTGTCCCGGGACAGCTACCTGGCCCCTGCCTTCGGAGACCTCGTCACCGTGGACGTTGCCGCGCGTCTCCCCGGGCTGTTCCGCAGGCATTACGGCGACCGTATCGCCCGCTCCACTCTGCTCCGAGCCCTCGACGGCCGCCTCCGGGCCTTCGACGACGTGCGCCCTCAGTCGGCGCTGGCCCGCTTCTTGCTGGAAGGAGCGGGAGACGGGGTTACCCCTGGCCGTGCGTGGCGTGCGCTGGAACCCGTGGTCCTTCAACTGCTCGAGGAGCTGGCCGTGAACGACACCCTGAATCGCTGGCTCCGGCGCCTCGATGCACGCTGGCGGCCCGACCTCATCGATCTCGTGCAGGCTGCTCTGGGGCTTCGCGTCTGGCGTGGCGGGATCCCGTACGGGGTGGTCCGCAAACTGCTCTCCCGTGCCTCGAAGGAGACCGCCGAGGAACGTGCCGCCTTCTTGGCTGCTCGCGAGAAGGTGGTCCGGGAGAACAGGGTTCGTCTCGTCGTGGCAGGACACACCCACCACCCCGGCGTTCACGCCCTCCCCGGGAGCCGGGACAGCGCCCCGCTCTACATCGACACCGGTACCTGGCGCCGGCGCATCCTCGGCACGGCGGACGGAACGGGCTTTGCCGAGCTCAAGAGCCTCGCGGCCGTCACCGTCTACGGCCCGGACGAGGATCCCGGTCAGACCCCCCGTTCGGGAAAGGAGATCTCCTTCGATTTCTGGGACGGCCTCACCCGGCACTTCTTCGTCGATGGTGCATGAGTTCGACTGAGCTCGCTCCGGTGTGCCCACTGCGACTGACGTCGCACCACGGATCCCACGGATCGCAAGGCGCGAACAGGAGAGGAGGTTCGTCCTGGCTGTGTTCCTGCCGAAAGCGGGAGCACCATCCAATCCCGCTCCGGCGTCCTGGCCCCGTTCCTGCTACCATTGACCCAGGACGGCGGCCCCCGGGCCGCCGCGCGGACAACATGGCGGAATCCTCAATGCGATCAGTGACTTGCGCGCCGATCCAGTGGCGGAGCCTCGCCCGGGGCTTTCGCACCGCCGCGGGCCGTGGCCGCTGCGCTGTGGATCCTCATGCCGGTCGGCCACGAACCGCGTTCCTCCCTGCGACCGTTTTGGTGAGGAGATCGTTCTGACGTGGATGGCTCCCTCGGCGTCGCCGGAATGCACCTTCATGAGCTTCTCAGCTCTGGACGCCTGGCCGATCCATCGCTCTGGCGGGAACGGGAATGAGCGTGGGAGAGAGGATCGGCTCGAGGACGGGCGCAGCGCTTCGTGCTGCGGTGGCGGCGTACGTGACACGCGGCTTGAGCCTTCTGCTCGGGCTGGTTGTGACGCCGGTCGTTCTCGCCTCGATCGGGAGAGAGACCTACGGATACTGGGTCATCGTCGGGAGTGTGATCGGCTACGTCGGGATGGTCGACTTCGGGATCACGGGTTCCGTCGCGACGTTGATCGCCCGGGAACAGCGGGATCCGGCGTCCGTGAGCAGGATCGTGACGAACGCACTGCTCGCTCTCAGCGGTGCCGGTCTGCTCGCGGTGGTCCTGGCGTTCTGCGCGGCGCTCCTTGCACCGGCGGTGCTCCGGCTGGAGCCGGACTCGATCGGTCTCGTGCGTGCTCTCATCGTCCTGGCGGGCCTCGGACTCGGTCTGAGCTTCCCGGTCCGGGCGCTCAAGGCAGCTTTCCGTGGCACGCAGAGGATCGCCCTGCTCCGGATCGTCGAGTTCATCCTTTCCCTTTTCAGGATCGGCCTCTTGCTGCTCCTTCTCCACGTCGGGGCCGGGGTGTTCGCCCTGCCATGGAGCACCGTTGCGGCATCGGTACTCTCGACCGTGGTCTTCCTCTGGTTGGCGAAGGGGCAGATTCGCGGCCTTCGGCTTGCGAGGGATCTGCTCGCCTCGGGCGAGGTGCGGAGGATTCTCGGCGTCAGCGCATGGTGGTTTCTCGGAAGTCTCGGGGCGCTCTTCATCTATCAGACGGACAACATCGTGGTTGGTCGTTACCTTGGGCCCGTTGCGGTCACCGCCTACGCCCTGACCCATCGCCTCCCCGAACTGGTTCGGGGCCAGCTCTACCAGCTCAATCTGGCGATCTCACCGGGCATCGGCGATCTCGTGGGCCGGGGAGAGGTCGAGAAACTCCGCGAGATCTTTCCCGCGGCCCTCAGAATCATCCTGTTTCTCGGCATCTCCGCGGCGGCCCTGATCATCGTTCTGAACCGGCCGTTCGTCACGCTCTGGGTGGGCAAGGAGAACTACGCCGGGGACCGGTTGACGCTGATCTTTTCCCTGACGCTCGTCTACCTGCTCGTGTTCCATACGTCCTCCATCATTCTGACGAACCATCTCGATCTCAAGGTTCTTGCAACGACCCGGTTCGTCGAGGGGGTTCTGAACCTCGGACTCTCCCTTCTGCTCGTTGGAACGTTTGGCACCGTGGGTGTCGCCGCCGCGACGCTGATCGCCGGTCTCGCGACCAGTGGGTGGTTCCTGCTCGCACGTGCGTTCAGGGTGATGGGGGTCTCACCCGCGGCGGCCCTTGGCCGGATCGGAGTTCCAACGGCGATCTTCTGTCTCGTGGCCGTTGTGACCGTGACCCTTGCGCCAGAACTCTCCGATGCCTCATGGCCTCGGGTTCTCACCGTGGGAGGGATCTTGGGGCTGTGGCTTGCGGCCATGGGCTGGATCGTCCTCCTGCCGCGGCAGTTCATCTTGCAGAGGGTGCGACGGACCGCCGGCATGCCGACATGAGCTTCGAGGGCATTGAGTGGGGGCGGGCTGTCATCGGAGTGGACGGCGAGTTCAGGCACCGTCACGGAAAGGATCCCTTCCGTTGAGCCGTTCAGCCGGGAGTCCTGACGAGACGCCTCGCTTTGTCTTCTGGTTCTACTGGGGGGCCGAGGTCAGGAGCTACCTGTTCAGCGGTCTGATCGAGGAGCTTTCACGCACCGCTGACGTCGTGGTCCTGACGAGGAAGATCCCTGCCGGCGTGGAGGAGATCGCCGGCCAGGGCGTGGAGTTCCGGCAGTTACCAGAGATCACAGTTTCGCGTCTGCATGGGTGGTTGGTGACGCTTGCGAACCATGTCCATCTCAAGTGGCTGGAGAATCGAAAGGAAGTGTTGGCGGTCGGTGATCGGGCCGCGGTCCCTCTCCATGCTTGGGGGTGGAAAAAGCGAGCAAAGGTTTTCCTCGGGGGCATCCTCGGCCACGCTGGGATCGTGCAAGGGCTCGGGAAGATGGAAGCCATCGCGGAGCGAAGAACGGCCAGAAGGTTGGCCCCACTCGTGCCTGCTCGTGCTGGTAATGTCATGTTGATCTCTGGTGACTACCTCAGCCCGGGAGGTGCGGGTATCGCGGCGGCGGTGACCGCAGCAGGTGGGGAGAGCGTTTTTTTTCCGCTCAACTGGCGAGATGTCTACAAGGGGGCCCGACTTCGGCGAATGTTCACGACGTGGTTGTTCTGGAATGAAGACATGCGGCGAACGGCTCTCTCGTTCAACCCGGTCTTGGCGGCGTCCCGTACAGGGGTGGTGGGTGCACTTCAGTTTGATGGTCATTTCCGGGAGGAATGGAGGGAGGACCGTGAGCCGTTTCTCGGCTCCGTTGGTCTGGACCCATCCCGCCCGGTCATGTGCTACTCGGCCGTCGCCGAGAATGCCTTCGCCGGCGAAGCAGCGCTTGTCGTTGCAATCCTCAAAGCGCTCGAGCGGTCGGCTGAGGGCAAGAGGATTCAGCTTCTCGTCCGACTCAACCCTGCTGGCAGCGACCCGGCCTACGATGACCTTCCGCAACGCTTCCCGGGCCGCGTTGCGGTGTACAGACCGGAACTCGAGGATCAGCCTTCCGGTGGCCCTCCCTGGAAATCTCCATCCCTTCGTGATGCACGCTTCTTTTCGAACACGATTCGGCATTGCGGCGCGAACATCGGATTGCCTTCGACCGTCATGTTGGATTTTGGGGTCTTGGGGAAGAGCTCGATCTGCATCGGGTTCAGTGGCGAGGCCGAACGGGGGGTTCGGCGTTTTCTGGAACAGCCGTTCTTCAGAGAGGCGCAGGCGCGTCAGGTTTGGCCTATCGCTGAGGATCCCGAGCAGGCTGCGCGCCTTCTCCTGAGGCTCGTTCATGAACCAGCTTGTGAGCCGGCACTTTCGGCGTATCTGGCAGATGTCGTGGGTGAGATCGATGGCAAGAATCACCGCCGGGTCGCCAATCTCCTGCGCTCACTCGGAACTCGAGAAGGAGACTCGATGACGCATGCGTGACGAACCTTCCCTCCGCCGATTGAAGATTCAGCTGGTGTCCCATGAACCCGTGGGCCTCGAGAAGGGGTTGAACCACGGCGGTGTCGGTGTCTCTCAGTTCACGGTAGCACGGGGCTTGGCCCGGTTGGGCCATGAGGTGGAGCTTCTGGGGCCGGCGCACGAGTCGCTCGACGAGAGTGTCGACGGCGTGAGGATTCGGGGGTGGCGGCCGTCTCGCCTGAGGTTCGTCTCGGTCTTCAAGAACTCCAGGACGCTGTTCAAGGAGGTGCGGCGTTTCTCGGAAAGCGGACCCGCGGGTAGAGGCTTCACGATCATTCCAGATGTGATGGGCGTATCGTGGCCGTATCCGTTACCGACAGTCAAGGTGATCAAGTTCACCTGTACGCATCTCCTTCAAGCCTTCGAGGCCAATCTCAAGAGGCCGCGGTTGTTCACTGGCCTGGCCGAGAGGTGGCGAGTGCCAAGGGCCGACGCGTTCTTCTCCATCAGCGAGCGGACGGCGGAAGTCAGCGGAAGGGTGCTCGGACTGGACTGGTATTCGATTCCCGTGATTCCGAACGCCGTGGACACCGATCTGTTTCGGCCCCTCGAGGATGAGGCCAGGGATCCGAGGCTCCTTCTCTATGTGGGCACGATCTGCGAGAAGAAGGGAGCGCTGGAGCTGGTGGAGGCTCTCGATATTCTTGTACGACGATATCCGGACCTTCGCCTGATCATGATCGGCAGGAACGGCGTGGACCTCAAGAAACGGCCGGATTTCATGGGAAGGATCCGGAGAGAGTTCCCAGCGACTGTCGAACGCCACGTCGAGTTCCGGGGGCATGTACCAAACAGTGAGCTCGTCCGCTACTACAACCGCGCCGCAGTTGTCGTCTTGCCTTCCCGCTATGAATCGTTCGGGAGAACGACCATCGAGGCGATGGCCTGTGGTGCGGTGGTCGTTCGGACGAACGCCCCGCCGGCAAGGGAGATCATCCGGGATGGTGTGGACGGTCTGATCTGTGGAACCAGGGATTCCGAGTCGATCGCTGTCACCGTCGAGAAGGCGTTGTCGGATCCGGCCGCCATGGAGGAGATCAGGCGATCCGCCCGGAAGCGTGTCCTCGAGAACTACGCCATCGACGTGGTGGCCAAGGCGACCGAGGCTTTCCTGATTGGATTGCAACAACGTGGTCTCGATTCCCGTCAGGAAGTCCCGCGGTGAGCAGCAGCCTCTTTCTGGCGACTCGTCTCTGATCTCGTGCCGGCGGGACCAAATCGCGAGAGATCGAGTCAATACTGACCCAGCATGATGTATTCATCTCGAAGAGACTCTCGCAGCGTCGTCGGTCTTTCAGGGATCAGGATGGTCCTGCTGGGGCTGTGGCTCTGCTCATACCTGGTGTCTCTTGACGTGCTGTTTCAGCTCAAGCCGTTCGATCTGGTGAGTCCCGTGGCGATGTTCACCTTCCGAAAAGAGCTGCGGACGTTTCTCCGGAGTCCTCTCTTGATTGCGCGGGCGATGAGATGGTTGTGGCTCATCGCGGTGTTGAGTTCGTTCTGGACCTTTCTCTCCGCACAGAGTGTTCTCGTCTTCGCCGTGATACCGCTCCGGCTGTTCCGGTTTGCCGCGTATCTCTCTGCTTTCGGCGTTCTGTTCACCGTGCCGTTGACTCCAGTGCAGCGGAAGCGACTGATCGGGGTCGTGGCCTTCGCTGCCTTGGGCGAGGCCGGACTCATCATCCTCCAGGAACTGGGGCTCGCCCCGATCCTGTGGCCCCGGTACGAGCATATCTACGACTACACCGTGCCTACGGGTACTCTGGCGCTCAACCATGTGAACAACGTGGTGTTCATGCTGACGGGGATCAGTGCCCTGCTGACGTGGAGCCTCCTCACGAACAGAAGGCTCGGGTGGATCACCGCCGGTGTCGGGGCTCCGGCCATGGCGGCTGCCATCGTGTTTGGGCAGGCGCGGCTTGGAATCGTCGGCATCCCGCTGCTCATCGTGACGCTGATCCTCGTCCTCCGCGCCAAAGGAGTCCTCTTCGTCGGGGCGATGGTGTTGACGGCTGTTCTCTTCGGAGGGGCGGTTCTCGCAGGAGTTGTCGATACCGCCTCCATGGTCTGGTCCCGCCGGATGATCGGGAGAGTCGCGGATCCGCACGATCCGGAATCGTACATGGAGATGGATCAGTCCCGTGCGAGAATCCGGCGGCTCGCCATCAGGGGGTTTGCAGAATACCCTGTGGCCCTGATCACCGGCGTGGGGTTCCAGAACTTCAAACTCCTCGTCCACCGGCATGCCGTCGCGGCGCACAACTTGTACCTGGAGCTTCTCGGAGAGCTTGGTCTTCCGGGCCTGTTGGCGTTCCTTGCGATGATGCGTGGCCTCTTCCGCCTGTTTCGCCTGAGATCGCGGCAGGAGAAACGGATAGCCGATGCGCTCTCGATCGCCATGGCTCTCGCGGCGACCCTCCTGATTCTTGGGGTGGCCAACGAGACGCTGTATCCCAAGCGCCCGATCCCAGGATTCCTCGGCTTCGTGATGGGGTACTGGGGGCTCGTGACCGGCCTCGTGCGGGAGAGTCGGTGGACGGCCCCTCAGCGTTCACCGGGCATCCACCGGTTCGTCACAGGGGGGCGCCGCCGACATCACGTGCCGTACGGATCGACCAGTTTCCGGAAGGTCATGGACTGACCCGTGGTTCGATACGAGACAGGGACGGTTCGGCGTCTGCTCATCGTCGCGGAGTGTGAACATGGGAGGCGCGAAGGGAGAGTGGTGTGTCCTGAACATTTCCGGACGGAGATCGACCAGTGGGCCCGGTACGTGGATTCGGTGCGGTTGTTGACGAACTTCCCGCCGTCGTTCGAGACAGCTCCAGCTTCGTGGGGATCCTATCAGGCGGACAACATCGAGGTTCTCGAAGCGCAGGGAGCGTTCTCGAAGCAACCGCTTGAACGTCTTCGTTCTCTCCGCCGCTCGGCTCGAAGCCTCGGGAGGATCGCGGCCGGGTTTCGGTGGGCAGATGCAGTTCACGTCCGCGGTCCGTGTCGGAACGCCTTCCTGGCGACGCTGGTGGCGCGTGCGGTCCCGAGACCCATCTTCTTCAAGTGGTCGGCGCAGTGGGCTGGTCCGAAGCGATGGAGCATGGCTGCCCGGATGCAGCGTCGTTTCGTCATGAATCGGGGCTGGAAGATCGCGGCGACCGTGTACGATCATCGCCTGGAGGATCCGCCGTGGGTTTTCGTCACGGATACCACGAGCCTGTCGGAAAAGCAGGTTCGCCAGGCGTTGGCAGTTCGGCGGGAGGAACCAGGTGGAGGGCCCGTCGAGCTCCTCTGGGTCGGCCGTTTTACACCGAACAAGAATGTGTCGGAGCTGCTGCTGTTGATCCGGGATCTCGCGAATGAGTGTGGGAAGCGCCGTGTCGTCCTGCACCTCGTTGGTGACGGACCACTGCGAGAACCGTTGGAGGAGCTGACTCGGGATCTCGGTCTCATTCATTCCGTGGTGTTCCATGGTTCGCTCGGGTGGGCCGATCTTTCGAGGCGGTACGCCTCGGCCCGGATCCTCTTGTTGCCGTCCGGTACGGAGGGCTTTCCGAAGGTCGTTCATGAGTCGCTCCTCTTCGGCACACCGGTCGTAGCCTACGCCGTTGGAGCAATCCCACGGATGCTCGAAGGACGAGGAGAGGCGGTTCCGCCGGTCGACGGTCCGAGAGGGTTTTTCGAGGCTGTGAAGCGGGTGTTGTTCCAGGAAGACCTCTGGAACGAGTACTCGGAGAACGGGCGCCGCTGGGCACGAGAGATCTCCATTGAAAAGGTCGTAGCGCGCCATGTGGCGACATGCGAACGGCAGTGGGCCGCATCCTTCTCCAGGATCTCGCCCCTGGAGGACGGCGTCAGACCCTGGGGGGCCAATGGTGGCTGAGAACCTCAAGCCGCGTGTGCTCATCGTTGCCGGACAGCTGACCCTTGGCGGGGCAGAACGTGAACTCGTCACGTTCCTCGAGGGAGGCGCTTCAGAGGGCGCAGATATCCACGTGATCTCCCTCGCCCCCGGCGGCGCCTTCCGGCCGCGGGTGGAAGAACTCCTCGGACGCGATGTTCTGTCCCCTCCCTGGCCGGATCGTCCGAGGCGGATGCTCTGGATGCGGAGGACACTCGATCGGATCTCGCCTGACCTCATTCACGCGTGGAACCTGTTCCCGATCTTCTATCTCTGGTTGACCGGTGCACGTCACCGATGCCCCGTGATTGGGTTCCTCCAACAGACACCGGATCAGGCCATGGCGGAGGCCGCTCATCCATGGTTGTACCGGTTCCTCGTCGAGCAAACCGATGCGCTTGTGTCGAACTCCCATGCAGCGTTGGAAGAGACTCTGAGGATCGGAGTCCGGAAAACTCCCTCTCGAGTCGTTCATAACGGGGTTTCGAGCCGGTTCTTCCAGGCAGAGCCGGCGCCGGAAGCTCTTGAGAGTCGGGGAGAGGGAGTCGTTCTCGTGGCGCTTGGCCGTCTGATCAAGAGGAAACGGGTCGACTGGATGCTTCGTGCGGTCGCTCACGTACCGGAGGCAACACTCTGGGTGATCGGCGACGGGCCGGAACGGGAACACCTGGAGCAGCTCGCACTCGATCTCGGCGTGAAGAGCAGGGTTGTTTTCTGGGGTGCAAGGGGGGATCCGACGCCGATCCTGGCCGGGGCCGATGTGTTCGTGCACTGCGCCTGGGCGGAAGGATTGCCCAATGCAGTCCAGGAGGCCATGGCGATTGGCCTCCCGGTACTGGCACCGCGGATTTCTGGCATACCGGAAGTTGTATCGGATGGAGAAGAGGGATTGCTCTATCAAAGAGACGACTTTGTCGGATTTCTGGTCCGGCTGAAGCGTCTGATAAAGGATCCGGATATTCGATTCCAACTTGGACGGAATGCGCGATTAAGGGCTGAAAGAGAATTTGCTCCGGAGGTCATGGCCTTTCGGATTCTCGAGTTCTACAAGGACGTACTCCTGGATGACCCAGGCACTACCCGAACCGCCGAGTGGCAGTGAGATACGACAAGCTACAAGACCGTTCTGGATTGATTCGGCTCTTGCTGATAGGCCCACTTCCTCCGCCTATTGGTGGTGCAACGCAGCTGTTCTCCTATCTGGTAGAGGATCTTTCCGGCAATTCCAGTATAGAGCTGGAGGTCATTGATATATCGAGACCTCTTGGTCATCTTGAATTGTATTCGAATCTGCGGAAGGGAGCGGAGGTTCTATGGAGGACGGTCAGAATCGGAAGACATGTTGACGTCATTTCATTTCATGCAAACGAACGAGGACGAATTCTCTTTGGCCCGATCATCTATCTTCTGGCCCGTCTGTTGGGAAAACCGATAGTCATGCGCGCGTTCGGCGGGGCATTTCATAGAACGTTTCGACGGTTACCGTCTTTCTATCGTTGTGTCTTGTTGAGAACATATCTTCGCGCTGATAGGTGTCTGTTTGAGACGCGGCAACAGGTTCTCTATTTTAGCTCGGCATGCGGTAGCAGAGCTGTTTGGTTTCCAAACTGTACAAGATTCGAAGCTCGCTGCCAATTAGAAGATCCGGTCGTTTCGCGTCGAATATGTAGGAGATTTGTGTATATTGGGCGAGTCGTTCCGGAAAAAGGTGTGGATAGTCTCTTTGAAATAGAGCCGGAACTTCCGGACGGTGTTAGTATTGATATTTATGGTCCTGTTGGCAATGGGTGCTCAATGGTGGAACTTTGTCGGCGAGGAAATGGTCAGGTCCGTTATCGAGGAGTGTTAGACCATCACAGTGTGATGGAGTGCCTTCAAGATCACGATGCGCTGGTACTCCCGACTCGTTGTGTTACTGAAGGGTATCCAGGCGTCGTCCTCGAAGCCTTTGCGAGCGGACGACCTGTTATAGTCTCGGATCTGCAAAGCCTCCGAGAGATCGTCGACGACAGTTGCGGTATTCTCGTTGAGATGGGGAATAGTCAGTCGCTCCTAGATGCGATTAGGAGAATTGAGCGTGATGATGCGCTCTATGAATCGTTGTGCCGTGGTGCCTTGGCAAAAGGAATGCAATTCTCTGCATCTCTAAGAACGAAGCAATTTGTCCAAGTCTGCCGGGATGTCGTCGCGTCCTGTTTACCGGATGGCTAGGCTCCTGTTTCCAATGGGTAGCGAAGGGATCGTATGTCCGGAGGCGCGACCATGTGAGGATTTTCTGTTTGCGGAGCGTTCCCTTATTCGTATTCGTCTGTTTTCGTGAACCCCATATCGGCGGAAACTGACCGTGGAGTACCTGTCCGTTGTGAGCTACGAACGTTCATGACAACCGTGACCGATCTCTTGCTCGCGATGCCACATCCGGCTCGCGTTCTGGCCGCAAATGTGGTTGCGTATCGGCTCGACAGGCAGCGGCGGGCCGGACGGGCTTACGTTGCTGGCCGGGGGCTCATCGAAGAGTATCGAAAGTGTGAGTGGAACGATCTGGAGAAACGTCAACATCGACTTCTGCTTGGTTTCCTGGAGCGGATCAAACATCGTATTCCCTTCTACAGGGAGAGGATCCCCGGTGGAACAGCCGCTGACGTCGCGAGCCGGCTCGCATCGATCCCGCCACTGACGAAGGATGAGGCACGGCTGGCGGGGAAGGGCCTGATCGATTCCGAGATGGCTCGTGATCGGCATTTCGTCGGGAGGACGAGCGGAAGCACCGGTACCCCCTTCGTTTTTCGTCTGACCTATGACGCGCTCCGGTGTCGAGTTGGGATTCGAGATGGTTTCTACGAACTTCACGGCTTTGACTTTGGTGAGCTGAATCTTCGGCTGGGTGGCAGGTTGTTCGTTCGAGCGGCGAGGAAGCGGCCGCCGTTTTGGCTTAGGGATCATGTCGCCAATCAGGTGCTCTTCTCGATTTACCATTTCAGTGAAGGGACGATGCCGTATTTTGTGGAGGCTCTCGAGAAGTACAATCCCCGGTACATCACCGGCTATCCGTCGGCGGTTCAGCTTCTCGCTTCCGGGTGTAGAGATCTCGGATCAAGATATCGACCCAAGGGTGTCTTCACGGATTCGGAGACGGTTCTCGATGCACAGCGTGCGCTCGTCCGTGAGGTGTGGGGATGTGAGATCCATGATTACTATGGGATGGAGGTCGGTTGGGTAGCCGGGCAGTGTGCCCGTGGGGCATATCACATTAGCCCGTTGACCTCGGTCGTTGAGGTTCTCGATGAGGGCGGCAATGCGCTTCCGCCCGGGGTACCCGGAGAGATTGTGGTAACCGATCTGACAAATCCCTTGATGCCACTTGTCAGGTATCGAACGGGGGATCTGGCGGTCTGGTCGGATAGGGAATGCGGATGTGGTTGGCATACCCCGACACTCGAGCGGATCGAAGGGCGCATGGACGACCTCGTGATACTTCCTGATGGACGGAAGATCGGCCGCCTGGATCACATTCTCAAGTCTGCAGCAAACATTCGGGAGGCGCAGCTGGTTCAGGAAAAGCTCGATCGTTTCGTCTTGTATGTCGTTCCGGAACAGGGATTCGACCGGAACTGTGAGGACCATCTTAGGAGGGATGCCTTAGCACGACTTGGTCGTGGTGTCTCATTCGAGATTCGGAGAGTCCATCGCTTGGATAAGACGCGCACTGGGAAACTCCGGTCGGTTGTGAGTCTCGTGGGAAATGGGGACGGCGGGAACCAGAAGGATGGGTAGGGAAGCGGCCGTCGATCTGGTGGCCGGGGCGCGGCCGAACTTCATGAAGCTGGCGCCGGTGTGGCGGGCGCTGCGGGGGCTGGACGGCGTCGCGGGGCGGATCGTCCACACGGGACAGCACTACGACCGGGGGATGAACGAGGTGTTCTTCGAGGAGCTGGGGATCCCGGAGCCGGAGGTCCACCTGGAGGTCGGATCGGGAACCCACGGGGCGCAGACGGCGCGGATCCTGGAGCGGTACGAGGCGCACCTGCTGGCGTCGCGGCCCGCGGCGGCGGTGGTGTTCGGCGATGTCAACTCGACGGTGGCGTGCGCGCTGGCCGCCGTCAAGCTCGGGGTCCCGGTCGTCCACGTCGAGGCGGGGTTGCGGTCGTTCGACCGGACCATGCCGGAGGAGATCAACCGGATCCTGACCGATGCCATCGCCGAGCTGCTGCTGGTCAGCGAGCAGAGCGGCGTGGCGAACCTGGAGCGCGAGGGTGTGGACGGGACGAAGGTCCGGCTCGTGGGCAACGTGATGATCGACACGCTGCTTGCGGAGCTTCCAGCGGCCCGAGGGGCGGGCACGCTGGAGCGGCTTGGGCTGGAGCGCTGCGGGTACGGCCTGGTCACCATGCACAGGCCGTCCAACGTGGATGATCCGGGAGTGCTCTCGGCCAACCTGCGGTTGCTGAGGGAACTGGCGCGGGAGCTTCCGCTGGTGTTTCCGGTTCACCCGCGGACCCGGGCCGCGGTGGAGCGGGCGGGAATCATCGATCTTCTGGAGCCCGAGGGAGGGTTCCGGCCGGTGGCGCCCGTCCCGTACCGCGAGAACCTGGCGCTGATGGATGGTGCGAGGCTCGTGATCACCGACTCGGGCGGAATGCAGGAGGAGACGAGTGTCCTCGGGGTCCCGTGCCTGACCATGCGGGAGAACACGGAGCGGCCCGTCACCGTGGAGCTCGGGACCAGCCGCCTCGTCGGGAACGATCCGGACAGGGTCCGCGAGGCGTTCGACGACGTGCTGGCCGGCCGCTGGCCCGAGGCCCGGCCGATCCCCCTCTGGGACGGCCGCGCCGGCGAACGGGTGGCGGAGGCCGTCTCGGAGTGGATCGGTTCACGTGAGGTCGTCGAGTGAGCCGGCCCATCCACTGTCTGCTCATCCATCAGGCGTTCGCGGGTCCCGGGGAACCGGGAGGGACGCGCCATTTCGAGATCGGCCGTCTTCTTGCTGGTGCAGGGCATCGGTTCACGGTCATCGCCGGAAGCGTCAGCTACCTGACGGGTGAGATGGTGAATGAGGATGTCGAAGAGGAGCGAGTGACCGTCGTCCGGGAGTGGCGTGGAGGGGACCGAGGGTTCTCGGAAGAACGAGAACGGTGGAACGTGGGCGAAAAGGTCTTGAGATGATGGCATGAGGATACTGTACGTTCACCAGTATTTCGTGCCTCCGGATGGGGTAGGCGGAACACGGTCGTACGAGATGGGACGTCGGTTCGTCAGTTGGGGACATGAGGTGCTGATGGTGACGTCCTCCTGTTTCTTCCCTGGATATTCGGAGAGGACAATCGCTCGAAGGACTCTTGAAGGAATCTCTCTGTTGATTGTACCGGTTGACTATTCGAACTCCATGGGATTTCGTGCACGTGTTCGGGCATTCCTTCGGTTTGCCATGAAGGCGACCTGGATCGCGTGCAGGGAACGGGCAGATGTTGTCCTCGCGACCAGTACGCCTCTGACCGTTGCGATCCCGGCCATCGCGGCTCGCCTTCTGCGAGGGACGCCAGTGGTCTTCGAGGTCCGGGATCTTTGGCCGGACCTGCCGATCGCAATGGGAGTCCTCCGCAATCCAATCTGGAGGGCTGGCGCGCGTGTTCTCGAACGGATGGCGTATCTCACGGCATCCCATGTCGTCGCGCTCTCTCCAGGGATGGCCGACGAGATCCGGAAACGAGGGGTTCCCCGGGAACGGTTGCATGTCATACCGAACTCATGTGACCTCGAGCTCTTTGACGTGCCGGCGGAGCATGGCCAGGAGATCCGAACGCGTCTAGGACTCAGGGATGGTCAACCTCTCTTGACATATGCCGGAACCTTTGGCCGGATCAATGGCGTGACGTATCTGGTCGAGCTTGCTGCCGCGTTGCGTCGTCTACAGAGTGATGTTCACGTGTTGCTCGTT